>NZ_JBGTFY010000109.1:0-68307 GCF_041747015.1 Nostoc sp. | reverse complement strand
ACTCATCGTGATTTTAAAGTCGATACCGTCTCGCTTTAAGCCTTCAAATACTTTCAATAAGGGGATGTAAGTTTCTGTGATGGCTTCATAGAGCCATTCTTCCTCCAGCACGTAGTCACTTTCCGGGTGACGAACGAAGGGCAGATGTGCGTGGAGTACAAGCGCGACGTAGCCGATAGCCATAGTGATTTTGGGGTGATACTTATAAGTTGAAGGTCGAGAGGTTGGGCAGAAATCAACAATATTTTAAGACTTTATGGGGATCGTAATACCAATTTGAAAAATGATTGCGACAGATAGATTCACAGAAGCAACCGCGCATCACTGCGGAAGGTGAAAGGTTGAGCCAAGGCTTGTCCCACTCGTGATGAAAGCCAAAACCGTAACCTTAATCGTATTGTTTCTAATGCTGAGGAAGTGTTGCCAGCCAGAGAATATAACCGCAAGTGTTCGTGCAGGACACTTCCTCACCTAAGACCAATGGTAATATCATCTAAGAATTATACTCACAGCGCTTCAGAAGCAGTTTCTAAATATTTACTTAAGGGAAAAAGTATCCTTTTCACCACTTGTATTATTATTACATCATTCATTAATGATATGGAATTCTTAGAGGAACTCGGTATACTTGATACCATCAAAAATGCTAGCTACTTATTTTTAGGTCTGATCAGTGGATATTGTTTTTGGGAATTGTGTGAACACTATACTGGGATAGGAATTTCGCGCATCAATCCTATCGTGTTCATCTTGGCACTTTGCTGGGGAGCAAGTGGATTCTTTTTCTTACCCCCACTTTCATTTACTGCTAACCAATTAATATACTATGCCTTGCCTGATTGGGATATTCCACTGTCGCTGTGGATAAAATTAGGTTTTTTACAACACCGTAGTTGGTTATTTAGTTCTGTTATATTACCACTCGCTCTCCTAATTATATCTAGACTCAGTGAGCGTTACTTCGCTAGGAAACAATGGTTCTTAAGTTTTATATTTCACTTCATACGAGATATTTCTATTGGTTTATCTGTTGGAAGCAGTGCTCATCTTTTTGGTGATTTTTCTTTACAATGGATACCTGTAGGAGATACAAGCATTAATATTTTTGGTTGGCAAAAACCAGTCTATTTCTATATCTGGCTAGTAGTAAATCTACTCCTTGGTTTGGGTATTCCTTTTCTAGCTATAGCTAGTACCCAGACTGTAATTACTGCTGATCCAAATACAACAAAAGTTTGAGCAATAATAGTCATTAGATGTCTTTCATGCGAGGTACAAATTAGAGTATCCAATGGGCAAAGTGGAACAATTACTTGTCCACGACGATGTAGTCATAGTTTTAGAACCGATACTCTGTAATATCCTTGGCGAAATTAGATAAGTTACCTGTCAACATTATGTGGCAGTAAATATTATGAGTAATATCACAAAATTTATTATCCCTTGTTTTGCCTGCGCTGGAATTTCTATAGTAGCTGCCGGTGTTGATCATATTACTCCTAACACAACTGCTAGATTCTCTCTCAGTCCTGGTTTTAAAAGAAGGGTTGCAATTGTTCATCCTGGTCATGCATCAAAGACATTAAAATGTTATGTTAATGCTGACTATAGAAATAGAAAACCTATCATTGAGAAGGCTTATGGAAATCAAGATAATCAGTATCCACTTATCATAGAAAATGATTTTATCAAACCAATTGTAATCACCATCAAAGCAACAAACTCAGATTCAGATCCAGTAATTTTAATTAGATCTCTAGAAGGAAAAATTTTTCCATGTCAAGATTATCAACATGATAATCTTGAAACGCTACATACTGGCAGGAAAATTACAGATGGATTTGTTCCAAAAAAAGGCAATTACTTAATTGAGATATGGAGTTATTTTAAACCAGCAGATAAGTACCAGATAGAAATTACTGAAGAGAATTAAAGGAATATTCGAGAAGTAGAAGAGATTTAACTATCTCCTAAAACTTTCTGAATTTCTATAACTTATGTTTCAACTTTTCGATTTCTTCCTCTTCCTCTTTCACCTGTATCTCCAACTTAAACTTCTCGTTAGCGTCTGTTTCAATGATCCGCCTTTTCCTTAGAGCCTTTAACTTAGCGATCCTCAAATTATACTCTTCCCAAAGCATCTCTAGCTCTGTTTTGAATATTTCCTTTGCAATTTCAGGAAGTGGTGATTTATCATCAGGTTCAGGCATCTTCTGAGCAGAGAGTTTCAAGTGATATTGATAAAATCTTTTAAAGTAAATTTCCTCTTCAGAATCTTCGTCTGGCAGATTACTAAGAATAGTTTTTGTGGTATTAAAGTTCTCATAAGCTCCCAACAGTTTCTTATGTATTTTAGAACGTCTTTCCCTAATTTCCTCATTCTGAAGCAAATACTGACGCAGAATGTTATTCATGTATATTGTTTTCCTATTAGCATCATATCTCTGTAAGAGAGATAAACTGTATAGATGCTCACACAACTGTATAGTAAGTGTTATTTTTAAATTCCATAGTTTTGCTATAACTGACAGAGGAATAGGAATATTTGTTGGAAAAACAACTAACTCTTCAAGACGCTTTCTTTCTACTTCAGTTAAACATTTTATACTAATTTCAAAGTTTTCAGAAATTCTATCCCAATAGAAATTCCAATCATTTTCTTTAATGTCTTCAAGTATGTCGTGTATGGCATTGTCCAATTTATTTCCGCACTTAATTTTAAAGTAGATTTCTTCTTTGACAAAATTAAACAACAGAGGCCATTCATAAAGTTGAGAAACTAGCTCTTCTAATTTTTCAGAATCAATCTTATCTCCTTTCTTTAGCTTCTTTAGATCCTCATACAACAGCAGTGTGGCTTCGTCAAATTGCAGCGTGTCTATTTGTATAGCTTCGACAGAACTTTGTTTAGCGAAACTTTTTAAATTTCTTGTAGTTATCAACCAACTACAATATTGATACCTGCTACTAAGAAACTGTTCCAGTGGTTTATATGTCTGTAAATTATCTAACACAATCAGTCGAGGCTCATGCTCATTCTTCCATTTATTTAAAAAAATAGTTGCTATATCGGCTGCTGTATTAAATATAGGTTCTGAGCCTATTGACTGTTTGTATAAAGTTTTCATGCCTTCTACAATGTCTTCTCCTTCTTCTAAATCTACCCAAAAAATACCTCCTTGAAAATGTGCCATAACTTCAGGTAGGCAACAGGCCATCAAAGCTAAAACTGTTTTTCCACAGCCTCCAGGTCCCCATAAAGCAATAATATTGTTCGACTGTTCTCCTTGAGCATTTAAAAGGCGATTAACTATTTGTTCGATATAATTAGAACGCTCTACAATAATACTTGATGGTGAAAATTTTTCTTGTATTTTTAGACGAATGCAATCTGGTGGATTGTAATTGGCATTTTGCACGCTTTCTTCAGATGTTGGTGTTTGAGGATGGCTGTCAATTCTTGGCGAAGGAGAAGTATTTTCAGTCTCCAATCCATCATCGGAAAGGTCAATAATTTTTTGATAATCTAGTTTTAGATTCTCACAAATATTCTTAAATGTATGCAACTGTATTGGCTTTAAATTAAAGAAATTTGTAACGCTTGATCGTGCTAGACGTTTGGCATCTACAAACTCTGTTTTCGTTCCATAATTAAGCCGCAGTAGAGCGTTTTCAGCTATTTTAATACCCTGAATACTTGCCTTAACCGTGAACCTTTTCTTTGCCATACTACGGTTGCAGGATTTTTGCTTATTCTAGCGCACGTTCAAAACTTGGACATAAGATAATCATAGAAAAATCATTAAGTGGACTGGATTGCATGAATTTAGCGTAACTATGAAGATACAGAGTAAAAATACCACTCAGGCACTAATCATGAATAATATAAAACTCTCTCCCGCTTTCTTACTAGTGTTTGGCACCGTCCTATCTATCACTATGCTTTCTGGCGGAACGTCAATGTGGTTAGCTTCAAAACCCAATCTGTCTGAGTATCAAGTTCGTAACCTTGAAGATAGTCGTGCTACTTGGCAGATGGGAATTGGTTGTATTTTTGGGCTGTTGGGTAGCAAGGCGACACATTTACTGGAGTCAGAGAAGGACAAGTAGAGTATGGTAGACATCTCGTGAAAAAGAATGTAGAGACACGTTAGCGAGACGAAGTACAATTTCGCGTCTCTACAAGGATTTCAGGTAAAGCATAATTAATTTCTGGAGATGTTTGGGTTCGTATTGACTCTGCCCTTTGCCTTTGCTTTTTAACTTCAAGGTGGATTCGGGATCGGCTTGTTGGTGAAGTTGAGTTTGAAGAGCGATGCCTAGGTTGGGCTACACCTACGCCAGAATTATCCAAAAAAACGCTGAACTCGAACGCCAAAACCTGGTAATAGTGGTGATGTAATTTCGTCATCAGCCAGCAAGGTTGCGATCAGTTTTAATTGAGCAGCTTCTCTACGATAAACTTCTAGCTGTTGTAATTGCCAATTTGCAATCCAATATTCTTGAACTCCTGTGGATGAGTATAGTTTCAGCTTGGCTTCTCGGTCTCGACGTTCGTTGGTTGTCCCAGGAGAAAGCACTTCTGCAATCAGTTCTGGCGCTCCTCTCAAATGCCCTTCGTCATCTAGCAATAGTGCTAAACGCTCATGACTAATCCAAACTACATCCGGTATGACATTATCGGCATCTGTAAAAATTATGCCGGGAGTTTGACGGGTTTCCCCCAGCCCACTCGAGCGTGACCAAATTTGTAACTCTAAGCATATATTACCCGCAGTCCCTTGATGTCTCCAGTGAGGCGCTGTAGTCACAAATAGTTGTCCGTCAATAATTTCATAGCGCTTCCATTCGTCAGTTGTGAGTAATTCTAAGTCTGAGGTTGTCCAATGAACTTGATCAGATATTGTTTGGTTCATAGCACTATTTTTCCATACCTAGTTTAAAGAGAAAATTCTATTTTCAGAATATTTGCTCAGGGTCAATACCTGCGAATCGTAAGCGTTCTGCTAATTTTTCAGCCCGTTGGCGTTCTTGTTCTAGTTGTTGATTTGCTTGCTGTAACTGTTGATTTGTTTGCTCTAACTGTTGGTTTGCTTGTTGCAACTGTTGGTTTGCTTCTTCTTCTGGCAATATTACCAGATGCCCATCTGGGGTAAAAAAGCGTAATTTACGAGACTCAACTCCTAAATACATATCTAACTGCTGACTCCACAACCAACCCAACTCAGTGGGAGCAAGTTCTTGATATTGCCCATCAACTATGTGAAATCCCTGTAATTCTAAATTACTTGGATCAAACCAGAAGTAATCAGGAGTGCGAAATGTATTCTGGTATATCTGCTTTTTCAAACCTTTATCAACCGAGGCAGTAGAATCAGATAACATCTCAATAATTACATTGGGATATTTACCATTTTCTTGCCACACAACCCAGCTTTTGCGGTCTTTTTTTTCTGTATCTAAAACGACAAAGAAATCAGGTCCTCGAAATTCCTCTGATTTTTTCTGGTTGGGGAGGCAGCGCTGTGCGGGGGTTCCCCCCGTTGGGGCGACTGCCGTACTGAAATAGATAGTCAGGTTGCCGGTAGCATAAAAATCCTGACGATCGCGCCACCACCATTTAATCAGGCGGATCAGTAAATCAATTTGTTCTCGGTGCAGATCAGATTCCAACGGGGGTTCGTCACTATAAATGTCGCCTGGTGGGAAAATTATACTATTAGTGACATCTTGTAAACTAGGGGTGGTGGCAAGGGGCTGAGACATACAAGATAGTTTTTCTGTTTGTATCTATGCTATCGTGACAAACCTTTGCATAGAAGTGCAATCGCCCTCTTTATTCTTCATCCCGATATAACTCTTGCAAATCCTGTAACTGAGTCTTTCGGGAAATCCGGCGATACTTCTTACTTTCTAGCTTGGGTTCGTATTGACTGTGCCCTTTGCCTTTGCTTTTGCTTTTTAACTTCAAGCTGGATTCTGGATCAGCTTGTTGATGCAGCTGAATTTCATGAGCGATCGCAGCGTTCAAAAATTCTAAATAATGTTCATATCGTTCCCAATCTCCCCGCACCGCACATTCAGGCTCGTCTCGATGCACGCAATCACTAAACCGACAGCTAGCAACTACTAACCGCTCTCTTGCTTCTGGGAAATAATGGATTAATTCTTCTGGGATACAATCCATGTCCGGCTGATTAAAACCCGGAGTGTCTGCAAGCATTCCACCGCTAGGCAATTTAAATAATTCTATATGGCGAGTGGTATGACGACCACGAGCTAGTTTACCAGAAACTTCTCCGACTCGCAGTTTGGCAGAGTCAATCAGCGAATTTATCAAGCTAGATTTGCCCACGCCGGAAGGCCCAGCAATTACAGTAATTTTATTGCTCAAATACTTGGCAGCTTGGTCAGTATTTATGCCATCTTTGACACTGATAAATATTGGTTGATAACCCCAACCAAGCAAGCGATCGCTAATTTTTTGCTGTGACTGCGGTGAAATTAAATCACTTTTATTCAAGCATAAAAGTACATCTAAGCCAGTAGACTCAGCCTTTATCAAAAACCGACTCAGCTGATAAGGTTCTAAAGGTGGATCGGCAACGGCAAATACCAAGAGGATTTGGTTGACATTGGCGATCGCCGGACGATCTAACTCACTTTGGCGGGGGAAAACCTCAGCGATCGCTCCCCGTCCTCCAGCCCAATCTGGCTCTTCTACCACGACGCGATCGCCTACCATCACCTGTTGCCCGATTTTTTTCAGACGTGTTCGCCGGGTACAGAGGAGCAGGCGGGGCAGAGGGGCGTTTAAATCCAGTTTCTCCTCTGCTCCCCTGCTCCTCTGCTCCCCATCCTCTTCATCTAGCTGTACTCGGTAAAAATTAGCCTGTACAGCCACCACCGTACCCAATAACTGTCCAGTGGCAACAAAATTTTTCCCTGTCATTCAGCAACTGGACGGCGCACTAACAGAGAAAAATAACTAGTGTAATCTGTAATTTGTTCCACCTGATAACCTGCCATTGTCAGACTATCGGGAACCTGCTCAATCGGCTCACCTGGGTCTAGCCAGACTTCTAGTAAACCTCCCAATGGCATTTTCTCTAGAAGTAGTTTTGTCCGCACAAAATTGATTGGGCAAGGAGTGCCGCGCAAATCAAGTTGAGCATCGGGAGTTGAAACAGAAGAGGGCTTCATTACTTAAACAGATTTCCTAAAAATCCTTCTAGACCACCTTTACCAGTGCGATCTCCTTTAATTTTAGCTAGCTTCTCCAACAGTTCCCTCTCCTCTGGGGTTATTTTGTTGGGAATATCAATTAGCATCGTCAGCATATGATCCCCCCGACTTACGGGATTTCCTAACCGGGGTACGCCGCGATTTTCCAACTTCATCACTGTATTCGGCTGGGTTCCAGCTGGAATGATCAATTCCACTAGCCCATCCACCGTATCTACCTCCAAACGACAACCTAAAATCGCTTGCAGGTAGCTAACTTTGATTTCTGAAAGAATATTGATGCCATCTCGTTGGAATTCCTCATCCTCATTTACAAACAAGTAAACGTACAAATCGCCAGCCGGGCCATTACGTTGACCAGCATCCCCTTCATTAGAAATTCGCAAGCGTGTACCATTATCCACCCCAGCTGGAATGGTAATTTTGAGTTTCTTCGTTACTTGATTTGCGCCCTTACCATCACACGCATCACATTTATCTTCAATTACCATCCCTGTAGCGTTACAAGTGGGACAAGTCGAGACTTGGGTGAAACTGCCAAAAGGTGTTCTGGTGACACGGCGGACTTGACCCGATCCGCTACAAGTCGCACAAGTCCGAGGGCGGGTTCCAGGTTTAGCACCAGAACCGCTACAGACTTCACAATTTTCTAGATGCGAAATGCGAATTTCTTTTTCACCGCCAAATACTGCTTCCCGAAAGTCTAACTTCAGGTCTAGGCGCAGGTCATCACCCCGCGCAGGCCCACTGCGCCGTCTTTGTTGCGTGGGACTACCCATACCGCCAGCAAAGCCACTAAAAATGCTTTCAAAGATATCGGCAAAACCACCCATATCGCCAGCATCTTGGAAGCCCGCGCCAGCACCTGACACACCCTCTGGACCAAAGCGATCGTAACGAGCGCGGGTTTCTGGTTCTGAGAGTACCTCATAAGCGCGGTTAATTTCTTTAAAGCGCTCTTCCGCCCCCGGTTCTTTGTTCACATCTGGGTGATACTTCCGGGCTAAACGGCGATAGGCTTGTTTGATTTCTTCTTTGTCGGTGTCACGAGAGACACCCAGAGTTTCATAATAGTCGCGGGCCATATAGCAAAGGTAAAAGTTAGAAGGAAGAAAGCTGAGGGCAGTAGACTTTACGGACAATGGACACTTGCTACCCTACGGGAAGGTGTTTTGCCCATAACTCTAGAAGAGCAACGCAATGTCCTTGAGAGAGCAGCTTGCCAAAGTCCAGGCAGAAGGTAAAAATTAATTTTTGTTAATAATTGATTTTACCCTTTACCTTCCACAAAAATCACCGATAAATCTTGAGCAATAGTGCTTTCCTCGTAGGAGACGACAAAAGCTACACAAGTCAAGTTAGGAATAAGGGAATCCTCTGCTCGGACTTCTGACTGCCGAGTTGGCTGTCTCTTTTACAATTGTGCTACGTAGGAGAGGAAAACCCTGTCCATCAACCAGAGGGGCTAGCCGTACCATTAGGTGTGGAAAACCACCCATATGCTTTGGATCGCATTTGAATTAGTACACCATCTAACCCATAGTAATTTGCTTCTACAATCTAGCAAACCGCTGGGGTCTTGTGAAACTTCGCTAAATTTATAATCATTATATTTAGATATATTAAAGTCTCTTAACAAAAATCTCAACTTTCGGGATTGAGGAGGTGAGAGAGCAAGGGGACAAAGGAGAATTATTGAACAATTTTCTTCCCCATGCCCCATGCCCCATGCCCCATGCCCAATTCCTAATCTATCGCCTCATAATCAGCCTGCGCGGTACTTTCTTCGTCAAAATCAAAATTGAATTGTGGTACTGGTGTGCCATTTACTGGTGAATCCATTTCTGGGGTCAACAGACTAGCTGAAGCCTCCTCAATCTCATTACTTTGGCTGTTAGCTCGGTTGTACACATCAGCACCAATTGCAAACAGGGTTTGTTGGAAGTCGTCTAAGCGCTGCTTAAATTCTACTGTGGAGATACTGGAGTCAATCATTGCAGCTTGGAGTTGTGAAACTTTTTCACTGGCCAAGGTTTTCATTTGATCGCCGATAAAGTTGCTATTATCCTTGATGGTGGATTCGTAACTGAACAACAGATGATCTGCTTGGTTTCTGAGTTCAACCAGTTCTTTACGTCTTTTATCTTCTTCGCCAAACAGTTCGGCTTCTTGGCGCATCCGTTCGACTTCGTTGGTACTTAAACCACCTGTATTGGTAATCCGAATACTCTGTTCTCTACCTGTACCTTTGTCTTGGGCAGAAACCTTCAGGATGCCGTTGACATCGATTTCAAAGGATACTTCGATTTGAGGTACACCCCGGGGCGATGGGGGAATTCCTGCTAGCAAAAACTTGCCGAGACTCTTGTTATCTCGTGCCATTGCTCGTTCTCCTTGGAGGATGTGAATTTCCACCGAGATTTGCCCATCAACTGCTGTGGAAAAAACTTGTGACCTACTTGTGGGAATTGTGGTGTTGCGTTCAATGATTTTGGTGAATACTTCACCCAAGGTTTCAATTCCCAAGGATAGAGGGGTGACATCTAAAAGCAAGAGATTATCGACTTCGCCACCCAATACACCTGCTTGGATAGCCGCTCCCAATGCTACAGCTTCGTCAGGGTTGATAGAGCGATCGGGGGCTTTGCCGTTGAAAAACTTAATCAGCGCGTTTTGGACTGCGGGAATGCGGGTAGAACCACCTACCAAAATAATCCGATCTATAACTTCTGGTTTGAGATCCGCATCTTTGAGCGCTTGGATCATTGGTTCGATGGTCGCTTCAATTAATTTACCTGCGAGTTCTTCAAATTTAGATCGGCTAAGTTCCATCTCCAGATGCTTGGGGCCAGTGTCATCGGCGGTGATAAACGGCAAGTTAATGGAGGTATTCACCATGCTGGAGAGTTCAATTTTTGCCTTTTCTGCTGCTTCCCGCAGGCGTTGCAGTGCCATCTTATCTTTGGAAATGTCGATTTTTTCCTCTTGCTGGAAGCGTTCCATCATCCAACGCACGATCGCATTATCAAAGTCGTCTCCACCTAAGTGGTTATTACCACAAGTCGCCTTAACTTCAAAAACGCCATCTCCAAGTTGCAGGATAGATACATCGAAGGTGCCGCCTCCCAAGTCGAATACTAAAATTAGCTGCTCTTGGTCTTGCTTTTCCAATCCGAAAGCTAAAGCCGCAGCTGTTGGCTCATTGATGATTCGCAGAACTTCTAATCCGGCGATGGTGCCTGCATCTTTAGTTGCTTGCCTTTGGGCATCTGTAAAATATGCGGGTACTGTGATCACTGCCTGAGTGACCTCCTCACCCAAAAAGTTTTCCGCATCCTGCTTAAGCTTTTGCAGGATCATGGCAGATAGTTCTTGTGGCGTGTAATTTTTTGAGCGAATTTGAACATCAACAGTATCATCTCGACCTTTGATACAGTTGTAGGGAACGCGATCGCGTTCTGTTTCAGTGTCTTCCCAACGTCGCCCGATGAATCGTTTAATACTGTAGATGGTGTTTTCGGCATTGGTTACGGCTTGGCGCTTTGCCAGTTGACCAACCAAGCGATCGCCACCTTTGCCAAATCCCACAATACTTGGAGTAGTTCGTCCACCTTCAGAACTGGCGATCACAAGTGGTTGACCGCCTTCTAAAACTGCGACGCAACTGTTAGTAGTGCCTAAGTCGATCCCAATAACTTTTCCCATAATTAACAGTATTTTTACGGAGTCTTTCTGCGGTAATTTGTCGCGGACTAACTTTTTTGCTAGGAACCAAGGCTAGCGGATTACATCTGTGGAACTTCTGTTGCTGGTAGCAAGAGAGAAGTTGAAATACAGAAAGTTATCCAAAGCCTTGTCCAAGTTTTAGGTACGCGATGCTCGCCCCGGCTAAAACCAGGCACTTTTGGTCAGCGAGGCGAGCGACTACAGCTTAACTGAAGGCTTAACTCGACTGATCTGACTCCATAGAAGGTGTATCTTCTTTTGGAGCAGCGACTTTGACCATTGCATGGCGCAGCACGCGATCGCCCAAGTAATATCCGCGCACTAACTCTTCTAACACTCTTCCTTCAGGATGTTCATCCGTAGGTTCCCGCATTACTGCTTCATGAAGGTTAGGATCAAATTCTTCACCTTCAGGACGCATCGGTGATACACCTAAGCGCTTTAGGCTATCTACTAATTGTTTGTAAACGCCTTGGTAACTTTTGTGCATTGTCATTTCGGCATCAGATTGCGGTTTGAGGTGCGATCGCGCCCGCTCAAAATTATCGACTACTGGCAGCAATTCCAGAATCGTGTTCCGCTTCATCAGCGCCTCTAGCTCTTCTTTTTCTTTGCTAGTGCGTTTTCGGTAATTCTCAAAATCAGCGGCAATCCGCATATATTGAGTACTACGCTCTTCTAGTTGCGTTTTGAGAGACTCGATTTGTTGAGTCAGTTCTGCCAAAGCTGCTGTTTCCACTTCAGTTTTCTCAGTTGCGGCGACGCTATTTTCTGGATTGAGAGTAGCCGTATCCCCCGGTGCGTTAGTTTGGGCTGCCACTTGCTCAGTAACCTCGCTGCCAGGTTCATTGAAATTAATTTGGGCTGGGGAGTCACTTTTCATTGCTTGCTTTACCTCTGTTGGTTCACCCAATTGCTGGCTTGTGTTGTTTATCTGTTTATTTTCATCCATTATTATCTACTCATTCCAGATGCTTTTGCTGGCAGTGTATCTCCACAGCTTGCAACTGAGGCTGATTTTGTTGCCGACAATTTCCTGGAAGTGATGTAACCATCTTTTTATTGTGACAAATGGTAAACACGTTAGCCTAGAAGCCACAAAGGCGGGAACCCGAACGAGTAATTTGCAAGAGTGCCGCTGAATGTGACTGCCCCTGATCTGATTCATTTGATGGAATTTCACCCAGTTTAATTAACCCACTGGAAAGGAAGTCTTCAGGTCTGAATAGTTCCTAGTGAAAGGGTTGCGGGTTATTTATTTAGGTTGTTGTGGGAATTAATTTGTATGTCTCGCGCTTCTAGTCAATCGGTTGATGGCTTTTGTTACCATCTTATGCTCTTTGGGGGATGAAACAGCCCTGCCCTTAAAAAGGGGGGCTAATATCTCTTTTACCCCCTTTTTAAGGGGGTCGCCACAGGCGGGGGGATCTAATCCGAACCGTATTGTCTCCACTACTACTTCTTTTTGACTCAGTATTTAGCAAGAGCTTTGAGCAATCAAAGCGATCGCTTTGATTGCTCAGAAGTTCGGCGACTTAAGACTTTTTTGGTAAATGAGAATTCTGCCTCACAGTAGGGGAATACTCTAAACAGAGGTTTCCCCTACTCAATTGCTCATTTATGACTTACTCGTCAGCACAACGGCGCAGTACCGCTCTAACTACCAGAACAGAGTTTTCGCCCTTCGGCAACCAGCTAGTGCTATCTGGCTATGTCAATACCGACCAGATGAGGCAGGCACTAATTGAAAGCCGCAAATCTGGCAGACCCCTAACAGAAGTACTAGAGTCAATAACTGGGCAACAACTATCACCTGAGTTGCTCAGGCAATACAAAAAACAGCAGCTATTTGAACTTAAGATCCTATATGGTGTTGAATTCCTTGATCCGGAAGTCAGCTCCATTGCCAACACGATGATGGGGAACCTGATTGAAACCCTCATCCCAATCGATATCTGCCGTCGCCATCGTTTAGTACCACTGTCGAAACACGAAGACCAAACCCCGCCCTCAGTTTTAGTGGCGATGGTCGCTCCAGATAATCTAGAGGCTTCCGATGACCTGAACCGCATCTTGCGCCCCCAAGGTTTGGCATTGCAGCGGATGGTGATTACACAGGAAGACTACCAACAGCTAATCAACCAGTATTTGGATGAAATGGCTGTTAAGCAAAAGCATCTGGAACAAGAAAAGTTTACAGATATTAATCAGGATTTAGAAAACCTCGGAAATCTCGATCTTTTGGATGCTCCTGAAGAAATGGAGGCTGATTTAGGAGCGGCGATGAAGGGTGCAGAGGATGCCCCAGTCATCAACCTAGTTAACAGAATCCTGGCTAAAGCTTTGCATGAGAAGGTTTCTGACATTCATATCGAACCCCAAGAAGAAAACTTACGCATTCGCTTTCGGAAGGATGGGATACTAGGCGAAGCTTTCCCTCCCCTACCGAAAAAAATTATCCCGGCGGTGACAGCCCGATTTAAAATCATTTCCAATTTAGACATTGCGGAACGGCGCGTACCCCAAGATGGACGCATCCGCCGGATGTTTGAGGGACGTAAAGTAGATTTCCGGGTCAGCACCTTACCCAGTCGTTACGGGGAAAAGGTGGTGCTACGGATTTTGGATAACTCCTCGACCCAATTGGGATTGAATAAGTTAATTACCGATCCGGAGACTTTGCGTATTGTCCAGGATATGGTTAGCCGTCCCTTTGGTCTAATTTTGGTGACTGGGCCAACTGGTTCTGGGAAAACAACCTCGCTGTATTCTGCATTATCAGAAAAGAATGATCCTGGTATTAATATCAGTACTGTGGAAGACCCAATTGAGTATAGTCTTCCAGGGATTACTCAAGTACAGGTGATTCGCGAAAAAGGGCTGGATTTTGCAACAGCGTTGCGGGCTTTTTTGCGGCAAGATCCAGATGTGCTGCTGGTGGGTGAAACGCGGGATAAAGAAACGGCAAAAACCGCAATTGAGGCTGCCTTGACGGGTCACTTAGTATTAACTACCTTACATACCAATGATGCCCCAGGTGCGATCGCTCGTTTGGGAGAAATGGGTATTGAGCCGTTCATGGTTTCGAGTTCCCTAATTGGCGTTTTAGCTCAACGTTTGGTGCGGCGTGTCTGCTCTGAATGTCGCATCCCCTATACTCCTACCGTCCAGGAATTGGCTCGTTATGGTCTATCAGCTTCCTCAGATATTGAAGTCACCTTCTATAAAGCTAACACCTTGACATTAGCAGCGATCGCCGAAGCCAAAAGTCAAAATCAGCTTTGCCCAGCCTGTAATGGAGTCGGCTACAAAGGGCGTTGTGGTGTTTATGAAGTCATGCGAGTCACCGAAAACCTGCAAACTCTCATCAACCAAGAAGCACCCACAGAACGTATCAAGGAAGTGGCAATAGAAGAGGGGATGAAAACCTTGCTGACTTACAGTTTGGACTTAGTGCGCCAAGGTGCTACCACCCTGGAAGAAGTAGAACGAGTGACGTTTACTGATACGGGTTTAGAAGCCGAGTTAAAAGCCAAACGCAAGACTGGTCTGACGTGCCTGACTTGCGATGCCACATTGAAACCAGAATGGCTAGATTGTCCCTACTGTATGACATCTCGGTATCAAAAGTAGTCATTAGTCATTGGTCATTGGTCATTGGTCATTGGTCATTGGTCATTGGTCATTGGTCATTGGTCATTGGTCATTGGTCATTGGTCATTGGTCGATGGTTAGTAACTTTAAACAAATGACAAAGAACAAATAACAAACATTAAAAGGAAACAGAACTATGGAAATGATGATTGAAGACCTGATGGAGCAGTTGATTGAAATGGGTGGCTCGGATTTGCATTTATCCGCAGGTTTGCCTCCCTATTTCCGCATCAGTGGTAAACTCACCCCCATCGGTGAGCATATAATGACAGCCGATCAATGTCAAAGGCTGATTTTTAGTATGCTCAACAATACCCAGCGTAAAACCTTGGAGCAGAACTGGGAGTTAGATTGTTCCTACGGTGTTAAGGGTTTGGCTCGTTTCCGGGTCAATGTCTATAAAGAACGTGGTTCTTATGCTGCTTGCTTACGGGCATTAAGTTCTAAGATTCCTAACTTTGAAAAATTAGGTTTGCCAGATGTAGTGCGGGAAATGATAGATAAGCCCAGAGGACTAATTCTGGTGACAGGCCCTACAGGTTCCGGCAAGACAACTACCCTAGCGGCAATGATTGACTTGATTAACCGCACCAAGGCAGAGCATATTTTAACGGTGGAAGACCCAATTGAATTTGTCTACGAACCAATTAAAAGCTTGGTTCACCAACGGCAACTGGGTGAAGATACCAAGAGCTTTGCTAATGCCTTGAAAGCAGCTTTGCGGGAAGACCCAGATATTGTTCTGGTGGGGGAAATGCGCGATTTAGAAACGATTTCTTTGGCGATTTCGGCTGCGGAAACAGGACACTTGGTATTTGGGACTCTACACACTAGTTCCGCTGCCCAAACTGTTGACCGGATTATTGACGTTTTCCCCCATGAAAGACAAACTCAGGTGCGGGTGCAGTTATCTAACTCGTTAGTCGCAGTATTTAGCCAAACCTTGGTGTCCAAGAAAAACCCTAAACCCGGTGAATATGGTCGGGTAATGGCTCAAGAAATTCTGATTGTCACTCCCGCTATTTCTAACTTAATTCGAGAAGGCAAAACATCTCAAATTTACTCAGCTATTCAAACTGGCGGCAAATTAGGAATGCAAACTCTGGAGAAGGTTTTAGCCGATATGTACAAAGCAGGAACGATCTCCTTTGAAGCGGCGATGTCTAAAACTTCTAAGCCAGATGAAATCCAACGTCTCATGGGTAGTGTTCCACCACAAGCAGCAGGTGCTAAACCCGGTGCAGCTGCTAAAGCGCATTAAACCAACTGGGGAGATGAGAGCGATGAAGAGAGATAAGGGAGACAAGGGGACAGTGGGACTAGGAGAATAACCATGCCCAATGCCCAATGCCCAATGCCCAATGCCCAATGCCCAATGACTATTTTGAATTAATTTATGCCAAACTATGTTGCCCGTGTGCGGGATTCTCAAGGAAAATCCCGAACAGAAAAAATTGTTGCCGAATCCTTGGTACAAGCTCGGACTAATCTCAGAGATCAAGGTTTTGTAATCCAAGAACTGAAACAATCTCAAGGATTTCAACCAGATGTTGCTTTCAAAAAATTCCAGAATTCCTTAGTTAAGGTTTCTGTGAAAGACAAAGCCGTTTTTTCCCGTCAATTTGCCGTTTTGATGAATGCGGGAGTTGCGATCGTTAGAAGTCTGGGGGTACTTTCTGAACAGTGTAGTAACCCTAAACTGAAACAAGCTATTGCGGATATTAGCATTGATGTTCAAAGCGGAATGAATCTTTCCGAGTCAATGCGAAAGCATCCTGACTGCTTTGATGGATTATATGTAAGTATGATTCAAGCTGGCGAAGTTGGTGGTGTTTTAGATGAAGTATTGAATCGTTTAGCTAAGTTGTTAGAAGATGTTGCCCGATTACAAAACCAAATTAAATCAGCATTATCTTATCCAGTAGTCGTGGGTTTTATCGCAGTTGCAATCTTTCTCGGTATGACCATTTTTCTTATTCCCATTTTTGCCACGATTTTTGAACAAATTGGAATTACATTACCACCTCTAACGCAATTCTTGATGGATGCTAGTAAATTTTTGAGAAGTCCGAAGGCTGTCATCCTTCTCTTTATTATTGTCGGACTGAAATTTGCCTATGGACAATTCGGTAAAACTCCTGGTGGCCGCCTAACAATTGATCGTCTTTCCCTCAAGGTGCCGTTGTTTGGCGACTTAATTCAAAAATCTTCGGTCGCCCGCTTTAGCAGAACTTTTGGTTCTTTGACTCGTTCAGGTGTGCCAATTTTAACTTGCTTAGAAATTGTCCGAGATACATCAGGAAACCAAGTGATTGCCAATGCTATAGATGCAGCCCGCCTTGAGATTCAACAAGGAGGTATGATTAGCATTGCTTTACAACAAAGTGAAAGCGTTTTTCCGGCTATGGCAATTCAGATGATTAGTATCGGAGAAGAAACTGGAGAATTAGATGCAATGTTGATGAAAGTTGCCGATTTCTATGAAGATGAAGTTGAGCAAGCAGTAAAAGCAATGACCAGTATTTTGGAACCAGTGATGATTGTAGTTTTAGGGGGGATGGTTGGAACCATTTTGCTAGCGATGTATCTGCCTATGTTTGCGGTATTTGAAAAGTTGGGATAGGGGATTAAAAGTTAGGAGTTAAGAGTTAGGAGTATAGGAGTTAAAACTTGTGTTTCTAACTTAGAAATTATAAAATTTATTCTTAACTTATCACTTCTAACTACTCACTATTTAATAAATTATGACTGTGCAAAAATCTCAGTACGAAGCGAGTTTGGCAGAATACAGCAATCATCTAGCTGCGATCGCTTTACTAAAGCAACATCGGCCATACTTGGAGATGATTCCCAGTCTGCGCCGTCCAGATGAAAGTGTCATCACTATACCCTTGCCAATTGTCCGTATTCGCAACACTGCTACAACAGCAGGGCAAACGATTTGCTTACCCTGTGATGTGGTAATTTTGATGTGCGATCCAGAGTGGAAAATCAAAACTGGAGCAGAAATTTTAGTCTTTATTCAGCGTGCCCATGAAGACTTTTCTGATTTGTTAGGACGTTGGCGACAAACCCAAGTTTGGCTAGACAATGATTATGAGTGGTTAATGCCTCTCCGGCACAGTCATATTTTGAGTGAGGGAGCTAATACTATATATCCTCTGTTTGTCGTTTTTAGTGATACTTTGGAACGCATCCACAGAGGACTTGTGGGAGCCGAACTTCCATTTATTATGCAAACACCAGATTTGCTGTTTGAGGAAAATTTCACAGATATTTTCTCTCCAGAAATTCCACTAGCTTAGAAAAAGCTAGGAGTTAAAAGTGAGGAGTTAAGAGTTTTAAATTGCCAATTTTGAACAAAACCAGAGATTTTTAAATCTCAAATTTAGGTTTTTAACTCCTAACTCCTAATTCCTAACTCTTACCTAACAAATTGGGGCATAATTTCGGCAGCAGTAAATATTCCATAAATGCCGCGTTGGTGCAATTGTCTACCAGCTTTGAGATAGCCGAAAGCTGGCCCGCAGACATTGGCTGCCATACTGGTTTCATCTCCCAGAGTAAAGGTATGAGTAGAAATCTTCCCTTCAAAGGTACGCCCTGTTACCTTAACGTTGGTGCTGAGGGGCTTCTTGGGATTGCGAGTATCAACTACACCACCAACAGTAACGCGATCGCGATCGCAAATTCCCGCTACTTCTAACATGACATCATCAGCGTGTTCCATATTCGTCAAGGTAAGCACACCATTAGTTTTATCTAGTAGCGTTTCTACTTCCGCGTCAGTCATCGCTCTAGCAGTTTCCACTGTATAACCAGGCATATGGCCAATGTCTTCCCGAACGGTGGCACGGTAAGCTTCCCAGTTAGCAATTCCCACCCCGAAGGTGATTTCGACTTGATGAATTTCGGCATAGCTTTGGGCGGCTAATGCGGCAGCGGCGGTTAACAATCCGGGAGTTGCACCACAGCCGGTCATATAGGTAATTCCGGCTGCTTCCAGTTCTTCTTTCATCGCTAATAGTTGTTCTACGGCAGTGGTGCGCTTAATCGCGTCCACTAGTACCCCACGCCAACCGGATTTGATAAACTCCTTGGCTACAGTGGGAATAAAGTCATTTGGCAAGTTGGGTAAAGCCAGAAAATACCCATCCACAGGTTGAGCTATTTCAATTAAATCCTGAATACTTTGATTTGTTAATGTCCCAACTGGCTCTAAATAACCTACGGAACCTTGGGAATGGTAGGTTGCAATGCATTCTTCAGTATTTAAACCCTCAGCAGCGTAAGCGTAGCCTTTTTGATCTGCGGCTGCGACTAAAATCATTTCCTCTTTAGCAGCAAGTACCTTGGCGGCGGCTTGTCCGAGTCCGCCGAAACCTAGTACTCCTATACGTATCGCTGGCGAAATATTTGCTGTACTCATAGTCAATTACTTAATTTGAATCACAAGCCTTCAAACTTTACCATCTCAGCTTGTGGCTGATGGCTGACAGCTTTTAGCTATAAAGGTTAATTATGCTTCATTATCCTGGTTTCTTCCCCAACCAAATCAGTTTTTTCACCAGAAATTATTGCTGAGTGATTTAGGCTTGAGCAAATTTTCACGCGAAATTATATATTCTGCTCAACCAGAAAACGCTGAATTGAGAGAGTTAATTGCTGAATATACACCTGCGGTATCAGCACTCAGTTATTTGGAAGTGTTAGGCTATCATCTGCTTAAAGAGGAACAACGCCCATATTTTGAGGAGTTTTTTCAAGTTGCTCAAGTTTTACCAATCTCTCAAGATGTGTTAAATCAAGCGGTAATTCTGCGACAACAGAAACGAATGACTTTAGGTGATGCAATTATTGTCGGCACTGTTTTGGTGTATGGGCTAACTTTGATAACCAGAAATACAGATGATTTTCGTTGGATTACTCAAGTGAGATTGTGGAATCCGTTTGAGTCTGATAAACCCAGTTAAGACAAAAGTGCGATCGCATGATGGTAGTAATAAAAGTTATGCCAGAAATGCTATACGATTTATCCCTGCAAATCGGCTGGCTTGAGCAAGAGTTAACTTTTCTTTTTGAAAGAGCATGACTGCAATTTCCTGCTTCATTTCGCCTTCAGTCATCCGAGTTGCGGTTAATATTTCATTAGGAATGACGACGCTCATAATTACAATCCTCTCTATCACTACTATTCTAAGCAGCTTGGCGATCGCCAAATGATAATCAGCTAAATTTGCTGTTCATACGTAAATATCATTTTAAGTTAAAAATTAGACTAAAAGGGTTTGTCCTACGGATGTCCAAAATTCGGTAATTTGAGTCTTCCTAATGAGAAACTTGTGTTTTGAGAACGCTAGGAATTGCCTCAAATATTCGCTTGGCAATGTCTTCAGGCGTTTCTCCCTCTTGCAAGGTGATTTGCAAATCGGCTTGGGAGTAAAGTGGTGTTCGTTCTTCGAGGAGCGATCGCAACCTGCCCTTGAGGTCAGCATCTTGCAGTAGTGGTCTTGTGGTATCCTCAACTAAACGGCTGTAAATTAGTTCAACTGGCGCATCTAGCCACACTATCAAACCGTGGTGCAAGTAACCCCAGTTTTCTCGCCGCAGTACAATGCCCCCACCGGTTGCTATAGTCAACTTTGTAAAAGCACAAACTTGTGCCAGCACATCGCTTTCTAACTGGCGAAACCCCGTTTCCCCAACTTGTGCAAATAACTCATTAATAGATTTACCTGTTGCTTGGGCAATAACATTATCGGTATCCACAAACCCATAACTCAGTTCCTTTGCTAGTAAGCGCCCTACTGTCGTCTTACCAACACCCATCATGCCAATTAAGTACAGGTTGACTCCTCGTAATAAGCTGCTCACCAGTTGCTTCGCTCCAATTGTGAGTTTTGAGTCACAGTTTCTAATTATAAACCCAACGACTCAATCTAGGATTTAAAAATACCGAGTTTTGCCGCGATCGCGCAACCGGATAAGTTAAGCCGCTGCACTCAATAAAGACACAATATACTGATTAAGACTTACGCCTTCGTGTTCAGCAGTCTCAGCTAAACGACGATGTAGAGATTTTGGCATCCGCACCAACAACTTACCACTATAGCTGTTATCACTGCTGGGTAAAGGAATATCATCACTAGCTTCATAAGCTGTTTCAACCCACAATTCTCGCGCCTCATTAATGTTTGCCATTGTCTCTTCTAAGGTTTCGCCTTGAGTGAGACATCCTGGTAAATCTTTAATTTGAGCTACATATCCCCCCTCTGGAGAGGGATGAAGTGTTACAGGGTAATGAAGATTTAAATAATATTCTAGGGACAGCTTATCAATCTGTTTGTTCTTCTGGTTCAGTGTCTTCATCAATCCACTCTTCTAAATTTAATAGTTCAACTATTTGCTGTACATAAACTCCTTTAACTTTTTGCCTCCCTGTTTTAGGTACAGTGATTGTTCTACCTTGGGAGTCTCGAAAACTATGATGGCTACCCTTAGACCTTTTTTCTTCAAAGCCAAAAGCTTCCAATAAATAGCCTACTTCCTGAAACCGCACTTCTGGAGGCTGCTTGAGAAATTGCTCCACCAATTTCTTGAGTTTACTCATGGAGCGATAGTATCATATATAGTATCACATGAAATCTAGCGATGTCTACGCTTACGCACTTTTTCACGGACAATAGAAAGGCGTAGGCATAGCCCGTCGTAGACATCGCTAATCAGCTGATAACTTAGAATATAAATTGTTCTTATGGGAGTGTTCGGAGAAAAAATGTCTAAGATACCAGTAATCTCAGAACATATTGAAATTACTCCGGGTGTGTCTGGGGGTAAACCGCACATTGCTGGACACCGAATTACAGTGCAAGATATATTTATTTGGCACGAACAAATGGGGCTTTCCCCTGACGAGATCGTTTATCATTATCCCAGCATTACATTAGCTGATGTCTATGCGGCTCTAGCTTATTACCACGATCATCGAGATGAGATCAGGCAACAAATTGCAGAAGCAGAAGCCTTTGTCAGAAAAGTACAGGCTGAAACTCCTTCGATTCTGCAAGAGAAACTAAAGAATCGAAATGACACAAAAAATTCGGTTCCACCTAGATGAGAATGTCAGTAATGCCATAGCAAAAGGCTTGCGTCACCGTGGTATTGATGTGACAACTGCATCAGAAACACGACTGATAGGTGTATCAGATGGAGAACAGCTTTATTTTGCAATGTCCGAGAGTCGGGTAATTTTCACCCATGATAATGACTTTGTGAGAATTCATTACGGAGGTGGTATGTTTATACACGCAGGAATTATTTACTGTGCTCAGAACCGCCACTCAATTGGGGAAATGCTGAGGAGTTTAATTTTAATCTGGGAAGTTCTTGAGCCAGAAGAAATGAGATATAAACTTGAATTTATTTGAAGGCTTTTATTGCTTTACTCAAATACAAAAAAGCGATACTTTTTGGTGCGTAAAGTTAAGTATCTTGAGCTTAACTGAACGGTATTGTTCTACATATTCATCTTCTATTTTAGTTAAATTAACTGCCGTTATTAGTGTATTTAAAATCACTCAGGCAATAGATTAATGATTCTTTTGTGAAATTACTATCAAAATAAAAGATGAATTTCTCAGAAATGTCGTAAATTTCCTGATGTAACTTGGTAATTGCTGTATAGCGATCGCCATGCTTAATGAAAAATTAACATAGCTTGTTTGAAACTTTATCCAAACAATTTCTGTCTATCTAAATAATCCGAATTTTTACTCTAGTGCATAATTTTAAGTATACACAATACTGTGTTCCTAACAGCACAGAGTCCTGATTCTAAGAGTTCAGTTATAACAAGCCCCGCTCAATTAAATGTTTCTAGTAAAGGTGTAAATAATGACTTATATTCTGTCATCGTCTAAAAAAGCTTTGCAATTTTAAAGTTTTTGGCACAAAAACTACCGCATATTTCACCCCAGTAAGCCTGAATTAATAAATAGTAGGATGAATAAGGCGTCAACTATGACTCGAATTCGTGACGTTGTACAAAAAGCTTTAGCAAGTGGCTATTTGACCGTGGAAGCTGAAAATGAATTAAGACAACTGTTGACTACCCGTTATGAATTGGAAGATTTTAATGCTTTTATGATTTTACAAGAAGCTGCCATGACTGGTAAAGTCAAGCAAGAGTCCCGATAGCGGTGTGGTATAAAGTAGAGAAGTAGCAGGCTACATCTTACCGACGAGGACGTTTATCATCATCCTCAAGATCATCATCAAAAAATTCCCAATCATCATCTGCTTGATTGGTAGTCGGTGGTTGATAAGGGGGAATGATTACCCGATAATCAGCATCGTAAATTGATTCAGTTTTTCCCGCAGCCGTATTTTTGGGCTCACGGTAGCTGTAGGAGTAAACTGAACCAGATGCAGAACTGCTTTTCACTTCTGATTGACGTTCGTAAGTTTTAGAGTCTCTAGGCTGTTGAGTTTGAGGATTAGGGGTAGGCGCTTCCTGTGAATCTTCATCAAAGTTCCAATCATCATCTCTACTGCCATTTGTCTCCCAATCATCAAATACATCACTAGTAGGCTCTTCTTTTTTACTAGCTGGTGGTGGAGAACTGGTAGGGCGAGATGTAGGTTCTTCTCTACGGGTTGCCTTCGCACGAGGTGGAGTTGCTGTTGTTCTGTCAGGAGTTTGGCGTTTTCCTGCGGCAAAATAATTAGATAAGTTGAACAAGGTAGCAATCAATATAGATGTGAAAGCACCAATAACAGTACTGAACAAAATCCACATCGCTAGCGGTAATGATTGAGTCCGCACGCCCAAAAATACTAGCGATAAGGCAGGTGACCAATTTTGAACTAACAACAGCGTTAGTCCTCCTAGTACCACCACCAATAGAATTAAGCGAATTCCAGCCATAAAAAAGGCAATAATAAAAAGTTATCCAGTGAAAGTAAAAGGCAAAAGTAAAAAGTTATACCAATTGTAGAAATGATTGCAACAGATGAATCGCCAAAAAGCGATTATTGCTAAATCTTTCACAATATTAAACAGTATTAACCTATCTTTCTTTTAGCTTTTTACTTCCTTCCTTGCCACCGTTGAATTGGAATGCAGTCAATATCTAGTTGATCTAAAGCCCGGGCAACTACAAAATCAACTAAATCCTCAATGGTTTGGGGATTGTGATACCAGGCGGGAATAGCGGGAACAATTCTGATTCCAACTTCTGCTAAAGAAGTTAAGTTACGTAGGTGAATCAGGCTAAAAGGCGTTTCACGGGGGACAATGACCAGCTTTCGCCCTTCTTTAATTTGGACATCCGCTGCTCGTTCTAGTAAATCGGAACTCAAACCAACTGCTAGCTTTGCCACTGTACTCATGCTGCATGGAATGATCATCATCCCCAGAGTTGCAAAGGAACCACTGGCAATCCCGGCTCCAACATCACTCCAAGGATGGCAGCGTAGTTTACCCAAAAGCGTAACTCCAGCTTGCTCCCGCCAGAATTGTTCTTGTTGAGTTGGTTCTGATGGCATCCGAATTTCCTGTTCGGACTGCCAAACCATGTAAGTTGATTTAGAGGCAACCAATTCAATACTATATTCCGCTTCTAGCAAAAATTTGATCGCGCGAACAGCGTAAATCAAACCAGACGCGCCCGATACGCCTAAAATTAGAGGCTTAGTGTTATTTGACACGCAAGTTTTAGTTGGTTTTACTCATCCTCAGTGTAAGGGTCTAGGTCATCAGGCTCAATGTCATTTCGTAAGTAAATGTCTGAAAGGTCGTCATTGGCACCACTACCAGTTAAACCTTTGGGTACACCATCGCTGCCGACTGTTACCAAATCAATTTGCTGACGGTAATAATCGACACTTTTAACTTGGACAGCGACGCGATCGCCTAGTCTATAGGAAGCGCGATTTTTGCGACCAAATAGTGCTTGTTGTCTGGCACGATATTCATACCAATCGTCTTTGAGAGAACTGACGTGTACCAATCCTTCTACCCTCAAAGGCACACCAGGATTACTGCTGGATTCTACTTCAGCAGATGGGACTTCAATTTCCACAAAGAAACCGTAGGATTGAACACCAGTAATTACACCTTGAAATACCTGACCGATGCGTTGCTTCATCAGTTGGGCTTTTTGCAGTCCGGCTAAATCGGCCTCGGCTTCTTGGACTTCTTTTTCTCGGTCGTTGATTTGGACAATTACCCTAGTCAAATCGCTTTGGAGTTCTTGTTGCAATTCTGGGGGTAAAACGTTCCAGTTAATTTCCTCATGGCTGGAGGAGTGGCGCAGGTTAACCCGCTCTCTCACACGGGTATTGCGGCGATCGCGTCCGTTTTCGAGTAGCGTGTAATACACCCTCTGCATGAGCAAATCTGCGTAACGCCGCAAGGGAGCGCTAAAGTGGGTATATTGCGGTAGTGCCAGACCAAAGTGAGATCCTTTGGTGGTACTGTACGCAGACGGCTTAAGCGTATCTTGTAATAAGTAGGTAAGAACTTGCTCTGAGGGAGATTCGGCAAAAGCTGTGGTCAAGTGTTGATAATCTAAAGGTTGGATATCAACTTCTGGATCTAATGTTAAGTCAACGCCTAAATTGACTGCCAATTTCAGCATTTCCTGAACATCTTCGACATCGGGTGTGCCTTGGACTCGCCAAATGGCGGGAACACCAAGGGCATTTAAGTGAGTTGCGATTAGTTGATTAACTAGCAGCATTAACCCAGTGAGTAGCGATCGCACCGCTAAATCATTTACCACCACAGTACCGAGAATACCCTCATCATAATAAGCGTTTTGACTGGGCGGCAGATTCAACTGAAGGCTACCACGAGTCAACCTTACCTGTTTCACGGCTGTTTGCAAGGCTTGGAGGTTTTGCAGTATTTGAGAAACCTGTGGGGATTGATCCTGAGATTGACCTGTAAGAATTGCCTGGGCAAGTTCAGTGCTCAGTGCAGTTTCTACGTTGATTACACTGGATTGAATTTCCCACTCCAACACTTGTCCAGATTGGGGATCAATTGTAATTAAAAAAGAGATGGTTAAGCGATCGCTCCCAGGTACTAAAGAACAGCGTTCTGTCAAAGTCTCTGGCAACATTGGCAGCACTAATTCTCCCAAATATACCGATTTACCACGTTTGAGTGCTTCTCTATCTAGAGGTTCGTCAGGCAGAACATAGTGAGAAACATCGGTGATATGAACACCCAAAAGCCAATTTCCGGCTAGGTTTTTTTCTAAACTAAAAGCGTTTTCTATAACTTTGTCATTGCCATTTACCCCTTCAATCGTAAAGGTAAATAAATTACGTAAATCCAGCCGATTTTTTAGGTCTGCTTTGAGTAGCTTTTTGGGCAACTTGGCAGCTGCTTCTAGCACATTATCTGGGAAAGTGCGGGAAAGATCGTGCTTGCATGTTACCAAATCTATATCAGCAGCAGCTTCGGCATCACTGCCGAGGATTTGCACCACTCGACCCAGGGGGGGATATTGTGCCAACGGGTAACGTAAGACTTCCACATGAACAAGATGATCGATCGCTTCTTCCAATTTCGCACCGTTAGGTTGGATGTTGAGTTCAAATAGCAATCGATCATCTAAAGGCACAGCCCGGAAACCAGTTTCCACCTGCTTAATTCGTGCCAGTAACGTGTGGTTGGAACGTTCTAAAATCAGCTTCACCTCTCCTTCAGGAGAGCGACGGCGACTGCCTTCTTTGAGAACTCTGACCAAAACGCGATCGCCATTCCAAGCATTACTCAGATGACTTTCACGGATGTAAATATCCTCAGATCCTTCCACATCTTGAATAGCAAAGCAAAAACCTTTACTAGAACAACGGAGTTTTGCCTCGATTATTCCCTCTTCTGAGACACGGCGGTACTTGCCCCGTTCTTTCACCAAAAGACCGATTTTTTCAAGAACATCTAAGGCAATGTGAAGTTTTTGTAAACTTTTTTCATCTTCACAGCCAAGTTTCTTTTCCAAAACCTTGCGAGCGACCAATTTATCATCAGTGAAATTGGCAAGAAGTGTAGCGATTGAAAATTCCATGCAGTGAACCGACCTTTGGTCAAAACATCATTTTTTGTTTAATCTGGTTCTTTCCTGTATGCCCTCACGGCTTACAGAAACAAGCTGGAAACGAATTGCCCAGAGGCAAGGCTTCCTAAGTTTCAAGGAAAAGAAGCCGACCCAGCCTTGCAGGAAACTGCTCCCGTTCGCGCAGCGTCTCCCTTGGTGCAGCGTCCCGCTCTTAAGGATTCCGAGCAAAGGAGGCTGAACCACGGACAACTCTGGGCGTCTACGAACTTCTCACTGCACAATGTTCTCAGAGTTCGCTTGCGTTCAAGTCCCTTCAACATAACCAAACTTAAGATTGCACGCCTGATTAAGATTTAGCCCCACTAGGTAATTACGCGACGGGTTTTTGAGAAGTTGGGTTTAGAGAACTCTCCATGCTGCCCAAAAGCGCTTATGCAGGGAAGCCACTGCGGTCTTCTCGCAAGTGGGGCAAGTGGCGTGGAAACTAGAGGTGTTTGATTGTCTAGATTGAAGGTAATCTTACGCCATTAGACTCTGATTTTTAACTACGAGGAACTGCTGGTAAACCCAATTTTCCCATCTGTAGAATCGGTAACAATTAGGTGAGCAGCTTAATAAGCAGTGAGGGCGAACCATATCTTCATTATTGTAGATTTAGAGCGCACTTCCAGAAAATAGTTCTAAACATCCAGTTGGGTAATCAGTATAGCATTACAGACAAGACTACCCAGTAAGTTGGCACTAGCTAAAAATTTCTTCAAAAAAGAGCTACTGCTACAATTAAGACACACGACAAAGCAAGAATATCACTTTGATTGCCCAGAGCGCAGAATTATATCAGATCATCGCTTGGCATCTTGGGTATCGAGTGGATGTAAATTAAAGTAAGGGCAGCTTACTTAGCTTGAGCATACAGGCAGTATCGATCCCGTTATTCAAAAGATTTAGATTGGTAGCAGTATTATGTTGGCTCAATTCCAGAGCTTGTATCCCAACGGCAGTCTTATTTCGGAATTAGTGCAAATTTTTCAAGGAAAATATATTGTCCGGGCAAGCGTACAAATTGAAGGTGTAACCCGTGCTACGGGTATGGCAGCGGCAGAAACAGTAGAAGCAGCAGAAGACCAAGCCAGAACCAGGGCGCTGATAGTTTTGGGTATTACAAATGCACCACCAGAATCAGTGGCATTGACCTCAAATCCAATTACCCCGGCATCGCTAAACCCTTCCTTAAATACTAAAAGTGGATTAAATGAATCTGCTTATTCCTCTGTAGAAGATGAGGATTTTGTGAGTAGTCAGTGGTCAGTAGTCAGCGAGAAAGAAATATCTATACCGCCTTCCAAAATACGAAACATCAAACCAGAAGTAGCAAACAATGATCTAAACGCGCCAACGGCTGCCAGCATAATACAACTGACAACTGAGACGCAAAGCACAAGCGATGCCAATAGCCAGGATTTAGATCAACATCCTCCTGTGATTGCTAACCGGGAGCTAGAATTTGATCCTCCAGTTGAAAACTTGGAAATGATGTTTGGTAGCCAGATGGAAAATCAAACCTTTCCAGGAATTTCTACCAATAATGTCACACCATTTACACCTCGCAGTTATAGCCCTCAAGAAGATGTTGGCATCCCATCAGCGACAGGAAAGAGAAAGAAGAAAGCTGAACCTGTGGATTTATCGGATGTAATTGCTAAAACAGATGTCGAGCTTCAGCGCTTAGGCTGGACACCAGAACAGGGGCGGGAGCATCTGATTAAAACCTACGGTAAGCGAGGCCGCACTTTGCTAACCGAAGAAGAATTGCACGGATTCCTCAAATATCTTCAATCTGAGCCAGACCCATTAGCGGGATTTTAATTTGTCATTTGTCCTTTGTCATTTTTCCAAAAATAACCCCTCTTCATAAGTAAAGAGGGGTTATTTTTGGGGCTTAAGGGAATTAAAAGTCAATACGCTTGGGTTAATTGTTGGGTTGAGGAACGAAACCCAACAAATGCAGGTTAAGGTTTTTATGGCTAACACCAAGCATATTAAATTAAAAGTGGTAAATCACCATTTGGCAATCGTGACTATTAACTAACAACAGCAACTGCTGGACGGCTACCAGCAGCGTGACGGTCAATCACATCATCAATCAAACCATATTCCCTAGCTTCCTCTGGCGACATGAAGAAGTCACGTTCAGTATCTTCAGCAATACGCTCAATTGGTTGACCAGTATGTTCAGCTAAATAGTCGTTTAGCCGCCGCTTGTGGTACAAAATTTCCCGCGCCTGAATTTCAATATCAGTCGCTTGTCCTTGAGCGCCACCTAGAGGTTGATGAATCATAATCCGAGAATGGGGTAGACTCATCCGCTTACCCTTAGCACCAGCACTAAGGAGGAAAGCGCCCATACTTGCCGCCAATCCGGTACAAATGGTACAGACATCAGGGCGAATGTGTTTCATGGTGTCAAAAATGCCCATGCCAGCCGTCACCGAACCACCGGGAGAATTGATATACATATAAATATCTTTCTCCGGGTCTTCAGCATCCAAATACAGTAGTTGAGCAACAATCAAGTTAGCGATGTTGTTGTCAACCTGTTGTCCCAAAAAGATGATGCGCTCACGCAACAGCCGTGAGTAGATGTCAAAGGCGCGTTCACCTCGACCCGATTGTTCAATAACGATAGGAATCATGAAAGCGTTTTTGTGGCTACTTTAAATACATTTTATCGATGACAGCACGAAACTGGAGCTAATCTCTCCTGTTTCCAGGTAGATACAAGTAAATCTTTCCCATTCTGCCTTATCCAACAAGGGATAGGACTTACGCAAACAATAGCCGAAAAGAGTGATTTTCAGCTAAGGGCAATTCATGAATTGCCCCAGAGGCATTGGTGACAAACCTTAAAAGGGGGTTAGAGAGGATCAACTCTTAACCTAAGTGTATTGGGCTATAAACTTCACTACAACAAGAGGCATCTCGCCTTTTTTTTATTGGATTGCGTAAATATACATACTAATTTTTAATTTCTGTCAGGAGTTTTTAAATATTATATGAATATTGTTTAAGTTAACACGTAATTTTACTGTAAATCAAACTTTTCTTTATCTAACAAAATTCCAACTACTGTTGTTTTGTTTCTCTACGTTAACTTCACTATTAATTAATTAAGTTAAGTACAATCTCGGTTTGATATTTAGTGATTAATTTTATATTTTATTTCTATTGTAGTTATAAAAATAGCTACAGGTTATTCCAAAGATAAATAACCAAATAAATATCGGTTTCGCCCACTTAAATTTTGCTCTAATGTCAACCTACCTACGGTTTTTTATGAGAAAAACTTGTTATCTACCATAGGATTTGCTTGGACATATAGCGCGATATTGTCTTTGATCTCGTGCGATCGCAGCTTAGTTTAAACGCGAGTTCTTGATTGTTTATTTACTCAATAAACATAGTGCAATGCCTACCACAGTCACCGATGAATTAAAACACGAAATTTGGCAGTTGTTGCGAAAATATCAGCAATCTCCGTCAGAAAATGTTCGTAATCAACTGGTAAAACTCAATTTTGGACTTGTAAGAAAAGAAGCTCACTACTGGACGAATCAGTGTCATGAAACCTATGATGATTTGCTTCAGGTTGGATGTTTGGGTTTAATCAGGGCTATTGAAAAATTTGAACTTTCCAAGGGACACGCCTTCAGTTCCTATGCTCTTCCCTATATCCGGGGTGAAATTCAACACTATCTCCGAGATAAAGGCGTCACCGTGCGAATTCCTCGGAAGTGGTTAGCACTACAACAGCAAGCAATAGGAGTTTCACGCTCTTGGCGTGAAAAACATAATCGCCAACCAAACGACTCGGAATTGGCAGCAGCACTGGAAATTTCTGTAAACGAATGGCAAGAAATTAAATTGGCATGGGTTAATCGCGCTCCCTTGAGTCTCGATGTGCCAATTCAAGATGGAGAAGAAGGTTCTACCTGCTTAGGAGAATTGGTTCCAGATCCTCACTATCGCAGCTTTCAACTGGTACAAGAAGACCAACTTCGCTTACAACAAGCATTGGTTCAACTAGAACAACGCACCCGTGATGTGTTGGAATGTGTGTTTTTGCAAGATTTGACCCAAAAACAAGTTGCAGAACATCTGGGCATCAGTGTAGTAACGGTTTCCCGTAGAGTCAAGAAAGGTCTGGGTTTAATGAAACAGCTTATGGGTGTGGCAGAAGATTGACTCCAAACAAACACCAATCCGCAGTTATGCTGGGTAGGCAGTGCTAAAAATAACCCTTAAAATTCAAAAAATTAGGTTATAAATGGAACAGACTTGCCTTTGATACAAATTTTTGGCACGTTGATTTCCACTTTTCAATTCTCCAATGGCTTTTGAGAACGGCTCATGGGCAGAAATTTAACAATTACAATTGCAGCTATTTTAACCTTGGCGATCGCTGGATGTGCTTCTGAAGATACACCACAAGCCATCAATCCTGTGCCGATTCCCAAAATAGCAGTAAAGTCGCCACCAGCGGCTCAATCCTTTAACAATCCAGTCATACCTGCCAAAGAGGTTTCACAAGTTATTCCTGCATCTGTTAACTTGATTCAATCGACTAATGCTACAGAGCGGGCGCGATTAATTGAAGTATCAAAAAATCGAAGTGACCCCTTTGCACAAGTTTTCGGGCAGACGGTTCCCGGAATGCCCAATACATCTGGAAGACCTGTTCCTGTTTTGCCTAAGTTACCAACTGCATCACTAGCAGGACGAAAACTTCCAACACGCAGCATAGCTTCAGTTCCCACGTTGCCTAAGCCACCAACTGCATCACTAGCAGGAAGAAAACTTTCAACACGCAGCGTAGCTTCAAATCCAAAGAAAAATAACGTTTCTTCTGTACCAAAAAAACTCAATCCTAGATTGGCTTCAGTCTTGCCGAAGGTTTTGCCTCAAATTGTCCCCAATCCTACTTTAGTGTCTGTATTGCCACCGATAGCACAACCTGAGTTAGCAAGAGCGGTTGTTGTAACTGGTGTAGTTCTAATTAGTAAGGAACCACCACAGGCAATTGTTAAAGTACCGGATGAGCCATCGAGTCGCTATGTGCAGGCGGGACAGCGATTGGCCAATGGCATATTGGTTAAACGCATTGAAATGAATCAGGGCTACAACCCTATCGTGATTCTGGAACAATATGGTATTGAAGTTGCCAAAATGGTAGGGGAAGGGTCTGTCAACTCAACGCCATCAGCAGCATCTGCTGGCAATCCTATTTCAGTGACAACGCCCCCCCCAATCCTTTAAATGTCGGAGCTTCATAAAGATGGAGACTAAAGAACAAATTGAATTTGCTGGTTTGCCTTTAGCTGTCTATAGAGAGATAGCAGCGCATTTACGTCAAGTCGAAGGGGTGGAAGTGGATTTAATTCCCCAGTCATCCCAACAGTTTGATTACAATCAAAGTCAAATTGGTGGCTTGACGCTCTCATGGAGGCCAAACTCTGGTTCAGAAAGTCGGCAACGAGTTAACCAGATTTTGGCTTACTATCAAAATCGCTATACGAATCCTATTTAATTTGTGAAAATTGAAAGCTTCAGATACCCGGCTTCTCTAAGAAGTCGGGTATCTTGCAATACGGTTCGGTTAGTGAGACTTTGCCCCGGAAGATCCCCCTTAAAAAGGGGGAAATAGAGCTATTCTTAGCCCCCACTTTTTAAGGGGGGTTTGGGGGATCAAGTCTTATCCGAACCGTATTGGGGTATCTTGTTGTTCATTAGCTGAATCAAAAGACCCTAACGCTATATTACTCACTAGGTAGATTATCGGGATCGATGCCCAGCGATGTCTAACGACAAGCCGCTAATTGTAGGCTAAAGGCGCTAGGAGAAAAATTTGGAGAAAAGCAACGTTATGATAATAAATGCCTTAAATAGAACTTGCGTCTAATAATAAATAAGTTGGCACAAACAAACCTCAATAGTACGGAGATGATTAATCGCCTCTGTACAGCAGTCAAAAACCATTGCTCTTGACTATTATTTAGGTGCTGTATCCAACCAAAATCAGCCGTTGTCCAAATTTCCTTAAGGATAATTGAAGTGACTAGGACTAATTCAGATTTTCTTAGCTCTAGTGATCCAGCGATCGCAGAGTTAATCAACGACGAACTACAGCGTCAACGTGACCATTTGGAATTGATTGCTAGTGAAAACTTTACCTCTGCCGCTGTACTGGCGGCTCAAGGTTCGGTACTGACAAATAAATATGCCGAGGGATTACCTAGTAAACGCTACTATGGCGGTTGTGAAGTAATCGACAAAATTGAGCAACTAGCGATCAACCGCGCTAAACAGATATTTGGTGCTGCTCATGCGAATGTGCAACCACATTCTGGTGCACAAGCCAATTTTGCTGTGTTCCTGACGCTGCTGGAACCAGGGGACAAAATTATGGGGATGGATTTATCTCATGGTGGACATCTTACCCACGGTTCACCTGTAAATTTCTCAGGTAAGTGGTTTCAAGTTAGCCATTACGGTGTCAGCCAACAAACAGAACAACTTGACTACGACCAAATTCGGCAGCTGGCGCTAAGGGAGCGTCCGAAGCTGCTGATTTGTGGTTATTCGGCTTATTCTCGGATAATTGACTTTGAAAAGTTCCGCAGCATTGCTGATGAAATCGGCGCTTACTTACTTGGCGATATTGCCCACATTGCAGGTCTGGTTGCTTGTGGTCTTCATCCTGATCCCATTCCTCATTGTCATGTAGTAACAACAACTACACATAAGACTTTACGCGGTCCTAGAGGTGGTTTAATTTTGACCAGCGATGCAGAACTAGGTAAAAAGCTAGATAAATCTGTTTTTCCTGGTAGTCAAGGCGGGCCATTGGAACACGTCATTGCTGGTAAGGCAGTAGCTTTTGGAGAAGCTTTAAAGCCTGAGTTTAAAACCTATTCTGCTCAAGTGATTGAAAATGCTCGAACTTTGGCAGAACAATTGCAAAATCGGGGTTTAAAGATTGTGTCTGATGGCACTGATAACCACTTAATGCTGGTGGATTTACGTTCTATTGGGATGACGGGTAAACAGGCGGATCAGCTAGTCAGTACTGTGAATGTTACTGCGAACAAAAATACTGTTCCCTTTGATCCGCAATCGCCATTTGTTACCAGTGGACTGAGATTAGGTTCGCCAGCAATGACTACACGGGGCTTGGGAGTAGCAGAATTTACCGAGATTGGAAATATTATTAGCGATCGCCTGCTTTCTCCAGACTCGGAGATAGTAACCCAAGATTGTCGGCGACGGGTAGCAGCATTGTGCGATCGCTTCCCCTTATACCCTCACCTGGAAATTCCTGTACCAGCTCTAGCATAATTGGGCATGGGGCATTGGGCATTGGGCATTGGTTATTCTCCCTTGTCTCCTTGTCCCCCCCCACTCCCTACTCCCCACTCCCCACTCCCCTTACCCAATCCAATGAGTGCAGAAATTATTTGTGTTGGTACTGAACTGCTGCTAGGAGATATCCTTAACGGCAATGCTCAATTTTTGGCGCAACAATTAGCGCAGCTAGGTATTCCCCACTATTATCAAACAGTGGTCGGCGATAATCCAGAACGGTTGAAGCAAGTTATAGAAATTGCTATTTCGAGAGCGCAAATTCTTATTTTCACTGGTGGACTCGGCCCGACACCAGATGACCTCACCTGCGAAGCGATCGCCGATTTTTTTAAAGTCCCCTTGGTAGAACATCCAGAAATCATCAAAGACATAACCCAGAAATTCGCCCAACGTGGTCGCGTTATGTCACCAAGTAACCGCAAGCAAGCTTTGATTCCCCAAGGTGCAGAAATTCTACCCAACCCGACTGGAACAGCACCCGGTATTATTTGGCAACCCCGTCCTGAAATCACTATTTTTACCTTTCCCGGTGTTCCCAGTGAAATGCACCCGATGTGGGAAGAAACAGCCGTGCCATTTCTCAAAAGTCAAGGTTGGGGTAAAGAAATTATTTACAGCCGGAGTTTAAAGTTTTGGGGTATTGGTGAATCGGCTTTAGCGGAAAAGGTTGCTTCCTATTTAAACTTGGCAAATCCCACAGTAGCCCCTTATGCAGGTAAGGGGGAAGTAAGATTGCGAGTTTCTGCTAAAGCAATTTCAGAAACAGCAGCAGAAGCTTTAATTGCACCCATTGAGAAACAAATTAAAGAAATTGCCGGACTAGATTTTTACGGTATTAATAATGATACCCCTGCTTCCGTGGTCGGTCAGTTGTTGCGTGCATTAAAAGAAACGCTTTCTGTGGCAGAATCTTGCACTGGTGGCGGTTTAGGGCAAATGTTAACTGAGATTTCTGGGAGTTCTGATTACTTCTGGGGTGGCGTAATTTCTTATGACAATTCGGTGAAGGTTGGGCTTCTGGGGGTTAACCAGGAAGATTTAGATAAATTTGGGGCGGTAAGTGCTACCGTTGCAGAGCAAATGGCAATTGGAGTCAAAACGCGCCTTGCAACAACTTGGGGATTGAGTATCACTGGTATTGCTGGCCCAACTGGAGGGACAGATACTAAGCGGGTGGGTTTAGTTTACATTGGTTTGGCTGGGCCAAAAGATGAAGTGGCAAGTTTTGAGTATCAGTTTGGTGCAGAGCGAGGTCGAGCTTTAATTCGTCATGTGAGTGCGAATGCAGCGTTGGATAATTTGCGGCGGAAGTTGTTGACTAGGTAGGGAAGGGTGTGATGCCTAGTTTGGGCTGCACCTACGCATTTTTGTGTAGAGGTTGCGATGTGTGACGACAAGCCGCTTCTCTACGAGACGCTCCGCGAATGCGTCTACGCACTTTTAGTTTGGCGAAGATAGGGTATAAAAATGTTGAAAAGCGTGAATATTTAGTAAGTGTACAGTTATTTAGCGCATGGAAATCAGGATTTCCTAACCCAGAAAACAAGGAAAATAGAGATATCAAGTTAATTGGTGTTTGTTTATACGATTTCAAATTTTTGTAGTCGTTATACTCATGACTTAGGTTCTACCTGGGAATTAGGAAGTGGCTTTGCCACTTCTTTTTATTAATATGGTAGCCTAGTAAAAAATAAATTAAAAGTTAAAAGTAATTTCGTTAAACTTTTAACTTTTATTGAGTTATTACAATAATTTGCAACTAAAAAAAGTAAAACGCTTCATCTCAAAGCCAAATATAAAGCTTTTTTTACTCCTGACTCCTGAATTCTGACTCCTGATGTTAGTCATTACTCATTGTATCTCGCCATCTCTCACGCTTGAGCTTGCTCTCTACATCGTGCGATCGCGCTTCTTGCCAAGTTCCCCACATTAGGGATTGCTGTTTTTCAACATAGTTAATAAACTGCATGATTGACTGATCTGCTTTGATGGGAGTTTTCAAATCAAACTGAATTGTTTGGACAATTTTAATGTCACCCATGAGGAAGTACTTACCTGCAATTTTAGTTAGCCATAGCACAATTCGATTGTATAACCAACCAAAAATTCCTTTACGTTTCTTAGTCATAAATAGGATTTGACCTTCAGTTTTTCCCTCTTCGTGAAGGCGAACTGCAACCATCATGTGAACATGGAAGAAGTCGGGGCCAACTGTCACAATCCCAATGCTACCGTACCAATAGCAAATACTGTAAGTTATGATATTTTTGTAGAAAAGACGGATGAGCTTAATGAAAAAGTAATTGTCTTTGATAGGTGTAGTGTTAGTGAAGATAATAGCATTTTCGTTCAGTTCCTGTCTTTCAAAAATAATTTCTATTGGCAGTTTGTGAACTGTATTGAGGTGTTGAGCATCAATAGCATTAATCATCACCACATTGGGGTGACAGTTCATCACGAAATTAGAATGAATGGCGATATCACACTCTTTTTGTTCCAACTCTGGAACAAAAGGTAAAGGTTGTTGTGGTATTTCTCCAGTCCAAACCCAAATCATTCCGTACTTCTCAGCAGTAGGCCAAGTTTGTAACTTTAAGGGAAGTGGCGTATCTAAACATGGGATATCAATACACATTCCTTCTGCATCAAACTTCCAGTGGTGGAAAAAACAACGTAGTGCATTACCCTCAACTTTGCCTTCTGCAAGGTGAGCGCCCATGTGTGGACAGTAGGCATCAAAGGTAACTACTCTTTTATCTTTACCACGGTAAATTACTAATTCTCTGCCCAAAATCGTGACAGATTTTACTTCACCTACCCGCAGATTTTGAGATGGTATTACCCAATACCATCCCTCAATAAAACGCTCTGGATTATTGAAAGTTTTAGGTTTACGGGTTGAGCTAAAAGTCTGCGAGTTGAGATTCATTTGGATGTTTTCACTTGAAGTGAAGCAGTTAATCTACAAGTAACATGGAAACTCAAGAAAAACAGTTACTTTCAGTACTAGGACAAGCAATGACCCAACAAAGTGATAAAATCCCAAATAAAAATCTTGAATAAATACTGTTAAAAATGTTAAAATTTTGCTAATTATATAGAAACTTATATAATCTGGTATCCAGTAATAATAGATATTTGAACAATAAAAACTTAGTGAAATCTCTAATTAAATAAAGATTCAAGCTACTGATGCCAATGTTTTGCTATAGCGCTACTCATTCAAATCAGGCACAAGGTAGGGTAGGACAAGTAGCTGTATTACCCTACGAATTGCTGTATTCACCAACGACTTAATAATGTGTAAAATGTGTATAGCGGTTCTCAGTTGAGTGAGGTACAAGAACCCCACCCCCACCCCCCTCCCCGCAAGCGAAGAGGGGGCTATGATGTACCTCATGTGATTAGGAAACGCTATAATAATCACAAAACTTGGTAAAATCTACCGTGTTAACTCAGGATAAAAAACTACTTTTAATTGGTCAAGTAACAGATTTAAGCGGAGTCCCCATCAGGACAATTCGTTATTACGAAACTTTAGGTTTAATTAGATCATCAAGACGAACAGAGGGAGGATTTCGCCAGTTTTCATTGGATGTTCTGACTCGTCTAGCGTTCATTAAAAGGGCGCAAAATCTTGGTCTTAGCTTGGAAGAGATTGGAGATATTCTTCAGGTCTATAATCAAGGACAAGCTCCCTGTGGTGAAATCAAAGAAAAGCTCGAAGATAAGGTCTTGCATATTGATCGCCAAATTGATCAGTTGTTAACCTTACGCTCTGAAATAGAGGGCTTACTTTCAGGCTGGAAGAATATCGGCGACCATCATGAAGATACAATTTGTCCGATCATTCAAAATATCAGTTAGTGCTGAGTCCTGATAAATTTAAGATTCAGGACCTTTATAGAGAAGAAACCACCATAATTCTAATCCAATTAAGCCTGAACCTGCGATCGCAACACCAATTTTTAAGCCCAAAGGTTGCTCAATATACTGAAATTGGCCAGTTTGCTCTGACGAGTGGGCTGGCATTTCTGCTAATGCTACGCCTGATGTTCCAGTGAAAAGTACTAAACCAACTAGGTTTCCCCAAAGCATTTTTTTGCTAAATATTTGCTAAATTTACCTGCAATTATGAGATAGCTTTTGGTTGAAAGTTACGCAATCTTAGGGCATTGCTAACAACAGAAACCGAAGAAAGAGCCATCGCTGCTCCGGCGATAATTGGATTGAGGAACCAACCAAATACGGGAAATAGTATTCCAGCCGCAATGGGAATACCAATGACGTTATAAATAAAGGCAAAGAAGAGATTTTGCCTAATATTATTGATGGTAGCGCGACTAAGTTGAATTGCTGTAACAATTCCTTGCAAATCTCCAGAAATTAAGGTGATATCGCTAGCAGCGATCGCTACATCTGTTCCCGTACCAATAGCAATCCCCACATCAGCCTGGGCTAGGGCTGGTGCATCATTAATGCCATCACCTACCATTGCAACAACTGAGTGCTGAGTTTTGAGTGCTGAGTCTTGAGTGAAGATTGAGAATTTATGAGAATTCTCTCCCTTTGCTCCTTTACTCTTTTGCTCTCCTTGCAGGGATTGGATAATTGCAGCCTTTTGATCTGGTCGCACATCGGCAAATACTCGTTTTATGCCAACTTCTAGAGCGATCGCATCAGCAGTTTGACGATTGTCTCCGGTCAACATTACTACTTCTAAACCCAACTTCTGTAATGCTTTCACCACTGCTGTAGATGAAGGTTTCAAGGCATCGGCAATACCCATTATTCCTTGTATTTCTCCATCTACAGCCATCAAAATAACTGTTTTACCTGCGGCTTCCCATGTATCTTTATACTGCTGAAGACTCATGGTGTTAATTCCAAGTTCGGTTAACCAGCGTTGTGTACCAATTTGCACAAGCTGATTTAAAACAACTCCTTGGACACCACTACCTGCATTAGCCTGAAAGTTCTTTACCTCTGTTAAACTCACCTCTTGAGACTGAGCGTATTTCACAACTGCTGACGCTAAAGGATGCTCAGAATTGTGTTCCACCGTTGCTGCTAACTGTAAAAGCTGGAGTTCGTTACCATTCGCTGTGCCGTTGACAGTTACAAAGTCTGTAACTGTAGGTTTCCCCTGAGTTAAAGTGCCAGTTTTATCTAGGACGATGGTTTTGATTTTGTGTGCTAATTCTAAGCTGTCCGCGCCTTTAATCAAGATGCCATTTTCTGCACCTTTACCAGTTCCTACCATTACAGATGTGGGGGTAGCTAAACCCAAAGCACAAGGACAAGCGATAATCAGTACACCTACCATTGTCGTTGTTGCTAGGGTAAGGTTGCCTGTGAAATTAAACCAAATGACAAAAGTGGCGATCGCGATCGCAATCACAGCTGGTACAAACCATCCTGTTACCTGATCTGCCAAGCGCTGAATTGGTGCTTTAGAACCTTGGGCTTGTTGGACTAATTTGACGATTTGAGCCAAAAACGTATCATTTCCGACTCGTGTCACCCGAAACTGAAATGCACCTGCACCGTTAATCGTTGCCCCAATCACCTCATCTCCCGGCTGCTTTTTGACTGGCAAACTTTCACCCGTCACCATCGCTTCATCTATTGTCGAAGCGCCTGTAATCACTTCGCCATCTACCGGAATCTTTTCACCAGGACGCACTAAAATCACATCGTTGATTCTGACTTTGGCGATGGGAATATCAATTTCCTCACCATCACGGATGACTCTGGCATCTCTAGCTTGCAGTCCAATGAGTTTGCGGATGGCTTCAGAAGTTTGTCCTATAGCGCGATTTTCTAACAACCGCCCCAGCAAAATTAAGGTAATGACGATCGCGGCAACTTCATAATAAACATGAGGTATCAAGCCCTGATCAATAAAAAAATTCGGGAAAACAGTGACAAACAAAGAATATAGATACGCTGCACTTGTACCCAAAGCAATCAGCGTGTCCATCGTCGCCGTATGGCGCTTCAGGCTTTTCCAGCCATTTCGGTAAAAAGATCCACCACACCAGAACACGACGGGTGTTGTCAGCACTAACTGTACCCAAGGATTTTGCAGAAATCCAGGAATTAAAGGCAAGTTCAGCCCAGTCATCATGGGGAACGATCCTAAAAATAGGAAAATGCTGATTACACCTCCCACCGCTACCTTGAGAGAGAGTTGGCGTTGTAATGCTCGCCTACTTGCTTTCTCGGTATCATCTTCTTCAGAGAGTATTTCTTCTGCGAGTGAGTCGGAAGAGTATCCCGCAGATGCGATCGCACCTTGGATTTTCTCTAAATTGGCTAGAGAGCGATCGTATTTGATGGTGGCTTGCTCGGCTCCAAAGTTAACGTTGCAGTCAATTACCCCAGATACAGAGCGAATTGCCTTTTCGATGTTAGTGGCGCAAGCAGCGCAACTCATGCCTCGAAGTTTGAGTGTGATGTTATCCATAACTAGATGAACCTCTTGGTGTGGCAGGATCTTAAACATTAGGCAACTGGATAGCCAGCAGCAGCCAACGCTTCCTTAATTGCTGTTTCTGATGCTTGAGTTTCTACACTGACCAGCTTAGTTGTTGGATCAGCTTGAATGGTAGCATTGGCATCGACTGCCTGAAGTGCTTTGGTGATGGTGCTTGCACAAACAGAACAAGACATATTGGGAACTGTGAGTTGGAGAGTCATAAGATTTACGGGATAAAGTGGAAAACCTAGCTGGATCACTAGGGACATCGGTAAACAGCGAGAAATTTCTGATTTCTAGCTGAAGAATCGCCTTGAATTTATCCTAGACTCTCTACTCGGCTGGAGAGTCTAGAGATTTTTAAAAGTTTTTCCCTAAACTTCAAACTTCTTGACAATTTTAGTTTGACTGAGTAACCGTTGCCCATCAAAAATACAACGTACTACAAAACACTTGTCATCCGATGAAAGTGTGTGTTATTAAGGCTATATAACCACATTAGTCAGAATTAACCTGTTGTTTTCCCCACAGTTCTGGGAAAACAACTCTCCGCACCACTTGAGACGCGGCTGCTGAACCCAAGTCTCCTCATTTCTTTACAACAAGGAGTCTTTTTTAAGGCTCTATTTGGAGTTTTCATGCAGCCAAAAAATCTCAAACGTCTCCTGCGTGCTTTAGAGCGGCGGCAACCATTTTGTAGAAGTGCAACGGGTTGATAAAGTCGAAAATCGCCCACTTGCCCACGCCTGGGGAGTGCGCGAGGGACAACTAGCTTTTATGATTCACTCTGGTTCTCGAAATGTGGATAAGTATATTGGGGGAATGTGGCGAGATAAAGCTAAGGCGACTTGGCAAAAAGGTCTGAAGTACCCTGATTCTCAGATTTTTCCTCTCTCTACCCATTCTCACCCCGAACTAGTTGCGAGTTACCTGCAAGCAGAGGCTACTGCTGCTAACTATGCCTTTGTCAATCGCCTGCTGTTAGCGGAACTGCTGCGTCTGCGTTTGCGGGAAGTGTACAAAGATGTAGAAGCACCTCTAGTTTATGACTTGCCCCATAACATCACCTTGCCAGAAGGTCAGGGATGGGTAGGCGCTTGTCCCGCCCATTTGGGGCAACCAGTGATTATCCCTGGTTCAATGGGTGCTTATTCTTATCTGATGGTAGGTAGAGGCAATCCAGCATTTTGTAATTCTGCCTCACATGGGGCAGGAAGAATTCATTCTCGGTTTGACCTTAACCGCAGAGGTGCATCTCAAAGTGAGGCGGAATTGGGATTAACCAGGGTAGACTGCATCACCCTGCGTCAAGAACGCCGAATTGAAGAAGCACCCGCCGCCTACAAACCGATTCAGTCTGTGATTAATGTCCAGGTTGAGGCAGAAATGGTTGATGTTGTAGCCCGATTGAGTCCGGTGTTGACGTTTAAGGCGTAATCGATGTGAATTAGTCAAAGTCAATTAGTTATTGCAGTTAGATTTATCTAAATGCAGTTCAAGGGTTTTTTGCCACCTGACTGAACGATAAAGTGTAATTAGGGGAGTAAAAGAAATTTCAGCTTTTACAACCCTATCTCTTCAAATAAGGAACAGCAATTATTATGCAGATGCTCGATATAAACACAGCTAGCCTTCCCCTATCAGTAATTCGCATTGAAGTAGAACGGCTCTTTGGTAAATATACATACACTTTGCTTAAAAAAGATAATAATCCTCACATAGATTCTTCACTAATGATCCTTTATGGTGACAATGGTTCAGGTAAGACAACTATCCTCAAACTTTTATTTCACCTTCTATCAACAGGTCACCAACGGGGCCATCTTACTTTTTTAGCAAAGACTCCTTTTTCCAAGTTTTCCGTTTTTTTGGCTGATGGAATAAGCATTATTGCTAGCAGAAAAAATGATAATTTAATTGGCTCATTTAAACTTCAACTATTACAACAAAATCATGTAGTTTTTGATATTGAAATTCCAGCCGATACTGATAATTATGTGAAAAAAATACAAGATGAATTCTATAGAAATTTTATAAAAATACGATTGAGCCTATTTTTTTTGGGTGATAATAGAGTTTTAGATAGCGATATATTTGATGGAGAAGAAGTTAAACATGAACAAAGATTCAAGCAATTTTTATTATCAAGAATGGGAAATGTATTAGAAGAAAAGTCTAGTTTAAATAGAGAATTGACGCTGAGGATATCTATTCAGAGAACTGAAGAATGGATTCGTGACCAAGCATTGAGAGGAGCTAATCAAGGAGAAGCGAATGTTCATAATATCTACGAAGAAATTATTACAAGAATTCTTCAGACTTCAGGAACTTTAGTAGAAGAAGAATTATCACAATCACCTGAAAGGCTAATTAGCGAACTAAAAGCTCATGAGGATCGCAGTAAAGATTTTTCTAGTTTTGGGTTAATGTCACCATTAGATACTCAAAAAATTGTTAATGTACTCAAATCTAATACTAAAACAGATTCTTCAATTATATCAAGAGTGTTAAAACCTTATTTAGATAGTGTAACAGCACGTTTTGATGCTCTCCAGGATACACAAAATTTATTGACCATTTTTGAAACGACAATCAATAAGTTATTTTTTCGTGATAAATATATAAAGTTGCATGTCAGAGACGGACTAAAAATATTTACTGAAGAAGGAAAAGAATTATCTCCAGAAACGCTTTCTTCGGGAGAAAAACAACTCTTACTACTTTTTTGTAATACTCTGACGGCGAGAGATAAAGCAACAATTTTTATTATTGATGAGCCAGAAATATCACTAAATATAAAATGGCAGCGTCAACTTATTCATGTCTTGCTTGAACTGACAAAAGGAAGCCAAGTTCAATTTATATTAGCTACTCATTCAATTGAATTACTTTCTCAGTACAACCACAATGTCGTTAAGCTTGTGAAGATGGAGAAATAATTGAGAAATGGAGAAGGAAATACGACGCACCCTTGACGAACTTGTAACTAGATATGAACTTGAGCCTGAACTGTGTGATATATATGTTGAAGGTAAGACAGATAAGCTATTGATAGAATGGTTTTTAGACCAGAAAGAACATCAAGGTTTTGCTGTTTATGAAATTGATACAGTTGAAATTCCTGCCCAATTACTATTTGAACTAGGATTAAAAGACAATATCCGAAGTCGTGTTATTGCTCTTGCCCTATATATACAAGATAAACTATCAGAAAATACTCTGTATCTTATATGTATTGCAGATAAGGATTTTGATAGGCTATTTGGCAAAGAGTATCAGTGTGATTTACTATTATTTACTGATTATTCATGTCTGGAGATGTACATATTTAACAAGGTTGTTTTAGATAAATATCTGCGTTTAGGACTACGTTTGTCTCAGCCCGAAGCTGGGGAAATACTTAATCAAGTTTCTAAAGTATTAGAGGATTTATTCTTAATTAGGGCTACAAATGAAGCGCTTGAATTAAATATGACATGGCTAAAAAAATTTGGTGACTGCTGTAAATTGAATAAAAATAATAATCAGATTCAGTTTGATTTAAAAACTTTCATTACTAAATATTTAAATAGCAATGGTAATCGCTCACAGGAATCGAGATTCATAACTAAACTCGAAGAATTACGTGCAAAAGAACTGATAGAAATACGATATAAAATTCATGGACATGATTTTACTGAGCTTTTGTGTTGGTACATCAGACCCTATCTTAGGGAAGAAATCAGGAATTCTTACAATTCGGAGATTCTTGCAGGAAGCTTATTAGGATGTATTGATGCTGAAAAGTTAGCTCAAGAAGGTCTATTTCAGAACTTACTTGCTCGTATTGGCAGATAATTCAGACGAGCGAGATTGCTTTCGCGCTTCCATGTCAAGAACGCGATCGCCTTTGGCGGGGCGTAGCCCATCGCGGCACTCTGCACCTAAATGAAAAGCCCCTGGTGTTGACCAGGGGTATCCATCTTTATTCCTCATATTAGAATCGCATCTGTGAAGCTATAGTAAATCCGTAATAATGCAGTAACCGCATAATATTGATGATGATTTTGCAATCAGATGGCTTTTAGCTTTAGCTATTTGCACTAGGTGTTCTTAGGTAATTGCACTGTAAACAGACTACCTTTACCTATTTCAGAAGCAACCTGGATAGTTCCTGCGTGCCCTTCTACAATCCGATGGGATAAATGTAGTCCTAAGCCACTACCGGAGCGTTTATGTCTACCTTGGCGAAAGCGCTCGAAAATTGTTGCCTGATCTTCAGGCGCAATCCCATAGCCTGTATCTTGTACCTCAATTGTTACCGAATCTGGATTTCCTGGATTAGGTGATGTTTCAAAAATGCGGATTGTTATGCCTCCTATATCTGTAAATTTGATGGCATTTGCAATCAAATTGTTCAACACCCGCCGTAGTTCCAAGCGATCGCCCATAATAATCCCAGCGTTTTTACTCAGTGGGTCTAATTCACTGGTGTCTATTTTCAGAGTTAATCCTCTTTCACTTGTTAGAGGACTTAGTTCACTCACTACTTCTTGGGATATCTCACGTAAATCGCATACTTCCCAATTTAACGTTTTTTTACCTGCCTCGAAGCGATAAACTTCTAACAGAGTTTTCACCATTTCCATCAAATTTTGGTTGCTGCGAATCATGACTGCGATCGCCTCTTTCATTTCCGGCGGAATTTTGCAGAATGTTTCCATCTCGAACAAATTCAACATCCGATCGGCGGCTACTAGGGGAGTTCGCAAATCATGAGTCAAACGGGAAACAAAGTCTTCCCGTTGGCGGGCCATTTTTTGTTGTTCGTCCAAACTATGCTTGAGACGCAAGAGCGATCGCACTCTTGCCAAAAGTTCATCAGTATCAAATGGTTTATGAATAAAATCGTCAGCCCCAGCATCTAAACCTTCGACAACGCTAGATTGGTGAAAGGCAGTAATCAGTAAAATTGGAATATAGCTGATCGCAGGGTTCTTCCGAATGCGACGTGTGACTTCATAACCATCTATCCCCGGCATCATCACATCTAATAAAATCAAATCGGGTGGAGATTGTTCAATTTGTTGCAAAGCCTTGATTCCATCTGAAGCCAAATCAATTTCATACCCCTCACTATCTAAAATTGCTTGAACCAAAATGAGATTATCTTGAGTATCATCAACTGCGAGGATACGATAAATTTTATTATTTTCAACTACAGACATGATTTATCAACTTTTATCAATTTTTTTGGAAGTAATTTATAGTTTAAATTTAGGATATCCTATCTGTGCTTTACTAAATTGAGAACATGAATGATGCGGATTTTTGGCAGAACGAAAAACCTCGTTGCTATCTAACTGGGAAGCTGGAGTATCGGCTGCTACGGTCGTTAGTTTTACTTGACGCGGCAATTCAATTCTAAACATTGAGCCGAGCCCCAATTTGCTCTCAAGAAAAATTTTACCACCCATGATTCGCACCAGCGAATCTATAATTGCCAAACCCAAACCTGTACCTGGATATTTGCGAGTGATACTTTGATCGACTTGCCGAAATGCTTCAAAAATATGTTTGAAATCTTTCGGCGCTATGCCAATACCTGTATCCCGAACAATAATTGCGACTCGATTTGCAGGTAGTTCTTTAACCTCAACCAAAATCTCGCCAGAGTCGGTGAATTTAATGGCGTTGGAAATTAGGTTAATTAAAATCTGTTTGACACGAACTGGATCATTAAAAACCAAAGTATTTTGCAAGTTCGTTTGCATTAACAATGATAGATTTTTAGCATCAGCTAGGGAACGTATTTCATCTACGACGAGATTTATTACCTTTGATACATCAAATATTTCCCCCTTTAAGTCTAATTGTCCTGCCTCTAGCTTGGAAAAGTCGAGAACTTCATTCAGCAGCATCAGCAAATGCTTCCCATTATTCAAGATGCGCTCAACCATATCTGCTTGCCCATGCGTTAATTTACCGCACTTAGGACGCAACAGTATTTGCGAAAAACCAATAATCGCATTCATTGGCGTTCTGAATTCGTGGGTCATAGTTGCCAAAAAATGCGATTTTACCTGTGATGCCTCCAATAGCTTCAAGTTTTGCTTTTGAATCTGTTGCTGTTGTCTCTCCAATTCTTGGTTCTTACTAATGAGTTGTTCATGACTTTCTCTGATCTGCTGGATTGCCAAAGCTGCCTGCATTTGAGCACGATAAATCCGAATCGCATTCCGCAAAACCTGTGCCAACGTTTCTGGGGATATCCTAGACTTAGAAAGATAATCTGTAGCACCAGCTTCGATCAATTGGATAGCTAGTTGTTCATCTTCTTGATTAGTTAGGACTACTAAAGGAACTTTAATTTCCGAAGAATGTAGTTGTTGAATCAAGGTTAGTACATCCTGGTCTAGTAAGCGATAGTCCAGGAAAACACAATCATAGGAACTATTCTTTAAGGTAGAAAACAGATCATTGCTATCATCTACTTCAGACAGTTGCATTTGAACACCTGCTTTAGTTAGGGCATAACGGATTGTCATCCGGTCTACTTCGTCAGTGCCTACAACCAAAATTTTTAGCGTCTCTTCCATCGGTTTTTATTTTCGCCGCCAAACATAGGTTGATATGTAACATTTCTCTTTTCAGATTATCCAACTAAAGAATATAATATTTTCGGATATCTAAAATCTGTAACTTGGTTTACTAAGACGTTTTGCATAATATCCAATACTACTGAATACTACATCACCTTTACCAAATTTGCGAATGTTAAAAGCTTCAGGATATATCTAGCTAAATGTCAGATCTAAGCTTCTACTTGGTTTTGCTTTTGATTTGAGTTCGTGATCACAACTACAGGAGTTACTCTCAATTGCGAATTAAAACATAAATCAATGCCGCGCATTTTTAGCATATTCAAATCACCCAAAACCAAGGGTCGCTCGGCGGTAATTTAAAAGGATGACGATGATTGCCGCATAACATTGTTAGTATCTCTAGCCATTAGCAATTAACAAACTGAAAACGATTGATTTGAAGACAGCAGACAGAGCCAATATAATTAAAAAAAAATAAAAAACTCTATTAAGCTTAGATCAATTGTAAGTGAGTGAGTAAGCGAGCGTCGTCAGCCATTGGTGAGAGTTGCAGACTATTATCGTGTGCCATAAGCTTGAGCAGTTTTACCCATAAAATTGCTTAAACCAGGTAAATAAGAAACTATTGTCTGCACTTATTTGGGAATCTGAAGCAATCTTACCTCCTTTTCATGGTGGCCAGACCTGATATTGATGTTTCTCTGGCGATCGCTAGCTTCTATAAAAACTAACTAATGTGAAGATGGCATCTCTAAAGCTGGATTGCGAGCAAGAGCTAGCAACTTGGCATTCTTTTCAATATTTCATCCTTTTTGTGCAACAATCCATATATCTCCAGCTAGATTTGTACTCTATCTAAATGTGAATAAATAAGATATTTATTATTTCTATCGGTGGATGCAGGCAGGTTAAGATATCATCTATCTTTGGTATGGGAAAATAAGAGGTAGCGCTTACTAAAGGTAATACTTTGAAAGAAGCAAACAGCGTCAGGACGAGTGTAGCGATGAATGAAATTACCATTGTTTTAATTGAAGATCACGACTTAACGCGAATGGGGCTACGAGCGGCATTACAGTCTAACAGTGCATTGAAAGTAATTGGCGAAGCAGCAAATGCTACTCAAGGACTAAAACTTTTAGAAACGGCAAAGCCAGATGTCGCTGTTGTAGATATTGGCTTGCCTGACATGGATGGTATTGAACTTACCCGTAAATTCAAACGTTATCAAGTTGAAACTGGGCAATCGACAACAAAGATTCTGATTTTGACAATGGATCACACAGAAGATGCCGTACTAGCAGCTTTTGCGGCGGGTGCTGATTCTTATTACATGAAAGAAACGAGTATCAGTAAATTAACGGAAGCGATACAAGCAACTCACGGCGGTAACTCTTGGATTGATCCAGCAATTGCCAATGTAGTATTGCGGAAGATGCGGCAAGGTATTCCTGGAGAGAGCCAAAGCTCTGACAAGCCGAAGACTGTAAAAATTGAAGCGCTAGCTACAGAATACGAGCAAGTTTTGGAAACATACCCTCTGACTCAACGGGAACTAGAAATCCTAGAGTTGATTGTCGCTGGGTGTAGCAATGGCCAAATTGCCGAGAAGCTTTACATTACAGTTGGGACTGTGAAGACCCATGTTCGTAATATTCTAAATAAACTGTGTGCCGATGACCGTACTCAAGCTGCTGTGAGAGCTTTACGTTCTGGGTTGGTGGCTTGAGGGAGTGCTGAGTGGGGAGTGATGAGTAGGGAGTGGTGAGTGGTGAATCTCACTTCTTTACTTGGAACTGTTTTGTATAATACCCTTTCAACCTAATCTTTCTTGTAAACATTCCGCAATGCGTAATGCTGCTCCCGGTTTACCCATGCGTCGCAGACCATTTTCGGCAATAATTTGCAAAATATCAGGATCTTTAAATAGGGACTGGACAATTTTGGCAACTTCTGCAGGCTGCTCGACTAAAAACAAAGATGAGCCTAGATGGCGACTTTGAGCCTCGGCAAAGGCAGGGTTATATTGAGGCCCATTACCGGGAATAGCGATCGCAGGTTTCCCCAAACCGATAAACTGTTCTGTAGCTGTACCCGCCATTGTGATCGCTAAATCTCCCAAATGCAAGCAATCATTATAGGCTTCTTGCGTCAGCAGGATATACGCATTTCTTTGTTTAAATGTCAAGATATTGGGATCGGCAATTTGGATAGGAGATGCTGATTCAGTTCGCCAGCCTTGTGATTGTACACTTTTAGATAAAATATTACAGTCTAACCCAGGAGCGATCGCACCTAAAAATATAACTGTTCCAGAAGTGTAAAACACCGAATCTCGTTCCTGGAAACTAGCCATCAACGCAGATACGGCAATCATAATTGTTTCCCAATTGGTGTATGCCTCTGGCGGACGTGAACCAGGAAGAAGAGTCACCATTAATGGTCGAACTGTTTCTTGTTGTAGAGCATCCTGACTATAAAATTGTTGGCGTGAAAAGGTCGGTTCTAGACCATCCATCATCGGATTACCCAAATTAAAAGCTGGAATTGGCCATTGTTTTAATGTTTCCGTCGTCAGCGAATCTCTAGGAAACACCGCTTTACAACGGCGGCGACTCATTAACCAACGTTCCCAAGGATGATAAACTGAACCGGAAAAGTTTTCCCAGCGCGCACCTGGGGATTTGCGTGATAATAATCCAGCTTCATCCCGCACATAATATTCAGATTTCGCCGTACCCACAAAAGCATAATTAGCGCCACTGAAAGTTGCAAACAACAGGGGAACAATATCTCCCACAGCTAAAATTGCTCGCTTGTTACCTAATTTTTTTTGAGAACTTACCCAACGGCGCACAGCTTTAATCTGGCTGAGGGTAAGTTGCAATAAACCACCGCGGACATCTCGCACCAATTGGCGTCCATCCATATAAATAAAGCCGCCAGAAGGCATAGTGCGGACTGAACCGATAAGGGGGATATCCAATTGTTGGTAAGCACGTCCTTCACCCACCAGAGGTAAAGCAAATATCTCTGGTGGGTTTGATTGTCGTTGGAGTTCTTGCAAAATCCGAACTGCAATTACATCTTCCCCATGACCATTACTTAATACAAGTAATCGCAATGGAGAAGTTGCAGCTTGGGAGTTGGAAGCTAGGGATAACCGAGATATATTACTCATAAGAAACAAAATATCAAAATTAACTGCCTATTGCTTCCCCCAGAAACCCAAAATTCCAGAAGCCGTTAAGTATATTTAATTTTGCATGACTACTTCTCTGAGGTTTGAGTAGCTTAAGCGAAGTGCTATCCCATGATTCTCATGCCAAAGTTCAACTAAGCTGCAATTGGTGCTAGCTTTAAAAAAGAATTTTATATTAAAGCAGCACACTATGTCATCCGCAGCGATCGCTACTGTAGTGAAGATGATAGAGTCTTTACCTGTTGAGGTACAAAATAGAGTTGCAGACCATCTTCGAGAATACATTAATGACTTACAAGATGAAATTCAGTGGAATGAATCTTTCCAGAGAACGCAACAGAAACTTGTAGCTGCTGCACAGCGTGCTAAACAAGAAATCGCTGAGGGACAAGCTAAGGCGTTGGATTATGACCAACTATGAAATCCGCAGTGCTGCCCTCATTTTGGTCTGAATATGGGCAGTTAAGCGATGATATTAGACAGAGTGCTAGGAAAACTTACCGATTGTGGGTACAAAATCCATTTCACCCGTCTTTGCATTTTAAGTGCATCAATAGCCAAGAGGGTATTTGGTCTGTAAGAGTGACAAGAAGTTATCGAGTGCTTGGGGTGCTAGAAGGTGATACGGTTACATAGTTTTGGATTGGTAGACATGATGATTATGAGCGGTTATTTTCGTAAGTCGTCTTTACAATTGATGGAACTACATTACTACCTATGGCAGTTATTGGTGAATTTGCGTCGCTTTCAGCATATGGTAAGTAATTATTAACTGAGTGAGAGCCAGGGGATAACTTTGGATTGTTTCCCCAGTTGTACCAGCAATTTTACCCAGTTCTGGGTTGCTTTCGCGATCGCAAATATTCCGTAAATGAGGCATATCAGAACAAATAATATGCTCTAGCTGATTCACCTGTTCTAAGGTGGCATGACCATCAACTTCTAAAACATCTACCGGTTTACCCATATCTCTGTCTAGTCCCAGGCGGATTGCTGAGTCAGAATTACCATAGCTAGAGTTGACAATTTGGGTAAAATCTGGATGGGGAATTGTCGGACGCAGGATCAATTGGACATTCAGGTGTCCATTAGTTTCATCTTCTTCGTCGGTGGGTGGATAGAAACTAATAACTATATCAGACCATTGCCGCTGCGGACGGATAAACTGTGCTGAGTCTGGTTCGCGCTTTTCTAGTTCCGCCAACACTTGTTCAGCACTGTAGCCACGCTTTTGGGTATCCCTCTTGACTTTCCACCTAGCGCGTAATGTTTCCGGGGGTGCAAGGTAAACTTTAACATCGTAAGATTCGCGGGCGGCACGAGTAGAGTAACCGAGTAATCCCTCAATAATCACGAATTTATTGGGCTTGATATAGTCTGGTGCCTCGAATGTGCCGGTTTTATGGCTGTAAACTGGTTTGAGAATTGGTTGTCCTGTGCGTAGCAGCGAGAGGTGTTGCTGCATAATATCTAAGTAGTTGCAGTCGGGATGGAGAGCAGTGATTCCCATTTCTGCACGTTGTTGGCGATCGTAACGGTGGTAATCATCTGTACAAATGATTGTGACATTTTCTGGGCCGAGTACCTGAGCAATCCCCCGTGTTAATGTTGTTTTACCAGCAGCGCTATCGCCGACAATGCCAAGAATTATTGGACGGCTCATCATACCTCCCAGAATAAAAGTAAGTTTAGTAATAAAATTTCCCTACAATAGTTTTAATTTTAGAAGGGTTTAGGCAAGTAATTCAAGCAAAGCCTTGGTATGCAATATCTCTACACATAAAATGTTTGGGCAATCGCTTGTTGCACAATAATTACAATCCACATCACTTTATAAAGTCATCTGGATGCAAAATTTAGATATGCTCTGTCTAATCCACCCTCAGCCGCAGATACTCAATTTTGATACAGGCATCCATCACCACATTCAGTCCTGCTTCTATTGCTTTTTGTGCTGATGGTTGATGCCAAATGCCCAATTGCGCCCATACAGTTTTGGCGTTGATCAAAATTGCTTCATCTACAATCTCTGGTAAGTACTCACAACGGCGGAATATGTTAACCACATCCACGGGTTCTGGTAATTCTTGGAGTGCAGCATAGCTAGGTTGACCGTCAATTTCTTTAACTAGGGGATTAACTGCATAAACTGTGTAGCCGACTTGCCGCAAGAATTGGGCGATTTGATAGCTGGTGCGTTGGTGTTTATCAGAGTGACCCACAACAGCGATAACTTTGGCTTGGGTCAACACCTGACACAAGGCGTTATCATCTTGTTTAAGGTTTGGCATGATTTAAATATCCTGAGCGATCGCTTTGTTTATCATTAAGACTTACGCAAAACTAGACGCTGTAAGGGTAATTCATGAATTGCCCCTACCTAAAATTTATGGTTTCAACTATTGTTTGCGTAAATCCTGATCATATTGAGTTGCATTTAAAAATAATTTTGACATGCTAAAAAATCCTTAGCAAGCATCAAAGGTTCATCGACGAGCATCAAAGGTTCATCGACGAGCATCAAAGGTGCATCGACAAGCATCAAAGGTTCATCGACGAGCATAAAAGGTGCATCGACAAGCATCAAAGGTGCATCGACAAGCATCAAAGGTTCATCGACAAGCATCAAAGGTTTATCGACAAACATCAAAGGTTCATTGCATAATTCCCAGTCCCAAACTCATGACAACTCAAACACTAGGACTCGAACAAAACCTCTATGACTATTTACTGTCAATCTCTCTACGGGAAGCGGAAATTTTAACCCAACTGAGACAGGAAACAGCCCAGTATCCAATAGGAAGAATGCAGATTGCTCCCGAACAGGGGCAGTTTCTAGCGTTACTGGTACAGTTGCTAGGAGCTAAGAAAACTTTAGAAGTTGGAGTATTTACAGGTTATAGTTCCCTGGTGGTGGCATTGGCGTTACCTAGTGATGGGAAGGTAGTAGCCTGTGATATTAGTGAAGAGTTTACCACGATCGCTCGGCGTTATTGGCAGCAAGCAGGAGTGGCGGATAAAATTCAACTGCACATTGCCCCAGCCTTGGAGACTCTAGATCGGTTACTAGCAACAGGAGAAGCGGAAACTTTTGATTTTGCCTTCATCGATGCAGATAAGAGCAACTATGATGGCTATTATGAGCGATCGCTGCAACTAGTGCGTCCGGGAGGACTGATTGCCATCGATAACGTCCTCTGGTCAGGTAAAGTTGCTGACCCCCAAGTGCAGGATAATCGAACTAAAAGAATTCGTGCCTTTAATCAAAAGCTACATCAAGACGGGCGAGTTACTCTGAGTTTAGTAGCGATCGCCGATGGCTTAACTCTGGCATTAAAGTCTTTGAATCCCATCTAAATCTTTTCAATCCGTAATATCTAACAGATATTAATTTTTAGCTGTTTTAACAGTGGTAAGGTGCAAAGGAACTAAAAGAAACTTTGTGTCTATCAGTGACTTGAGACGAGATTTAAAATAAAACCCTTATTACTTCGTTACAATTAGCCTATGCGTTAGGCATTCAAGAGTTATCAGCCATGAATTTGATTTCTGATCCACCGATTCCTGTGAAAATTCAAAAGATGAAGGAACGTGTGCGATGGATGCATCCGAGTTTTAGGCAACGGGGAATTGACCAAACCAGCATAGTTTTAGACGATCACAGAGAAGATAGTCCAGAATTTTCATTTATGGTTATCGGTGATTCCGGCACCGAAGCTCATTCTCCACACCATCCCCAACGCAAAGTTGCCGAGATGATGCTGACTCACCGCAACGATTGCAGTTTTGTGTTGCACACAGGCGATGTCATTTATTCGGTGGGTTCCCAAGAGTATTACTCAACAAACTTTATTCAGCCTTACCGCGAATTTCTTGTTGGTGGCGACAACCCCAAAGGTATTTCCTATGACCGCATGGTGTTTAATCTGCCGTTTTTACCAGTACTTGGTAATCACGATTACTATGACGTGCCGTTAATGTACCGTTTATTTACTGGAGCAACATCGTCATTGCGTCGCCTGTTGGGTCACAAAGATATGGAGATTGGCTGGCATGGATCGTATCAAGGTAATGCCTATGCGCGAGCATTTATGGATTATACCCAGGCGATCGCTTCTCCCCAAGAGTTAGAACGTCATTTAGATCAGCATTATACTGCTAAAACCAACACAGGACGCTGTTTGCGTTACGAACCTGGACAGTTTACCCGCTTACCCAATCGCTATTACACTTTTCGTTACGGCGGCATTGACTTTTTTGCTTTAGATTCCAATACCTTTAATGCGCCGTCCCCTTTACCTACAACTCAAGAAGGGGAAATTTACCGCCGTCAATTGCTGCATCGTCGTCAGGAAATAGAACGACAAGAATTGCAGATTTTGAAAATGTGGGATTATCTCAACCGAGATAATCCCACTGAAGCCGAACAACTCGATGAACTTAGTGCCAAATTAGATCAAATCAATGAGATAAAAATCGACATAGAGAAACAACTCACATCTCACAAAACGCCTGCGATCGATTTTGAACAACTCGACTGGTTGCGAAGTAGGCTCATCGAGTCTTGGAATACTTCTGAGGTGCGTGGACGTGTAATGTTTTTCCACCATCCACCCTACGTCACAGAAGCAACTAAGTGGCATCAGGCGCAAACCTTAGCGGTTCGCCACCGCTTGCGCTCGGTATTTGAACAAGTGGCACAAACTCTTGGTTCTCTAATTAAAGAGCGTCCCATAGTCGATTTGATTTTAAATGGTCACGCGCACTGCTTAGAGTATCTCCGCACAGCTGATACCGGATTTGCTGATTCTCACATCAACTGCATTATTGCTGGTGGTAGTGGTCATCGTCCCCGCTATCAACGCCAAGGGGGGACTGAATTGATGGAGACTTTTACGGAAATTAAAGGTAAATCCACTCGGAAAGTTGCAGATTCGTTACTTTTTGTGGGTCGCCATGACTACAAATCCCAGAACCACCTGCCTTACTCATCTGTGCGGATTGATGTTCTAGATGGTTCTCCGCCCAAGTTTATTGTCAGACCTTTGGTAGCAGAGCGGATTGGGGAAGAGTGGTATAACCGTGAACTTGAACCATTTGTGATTTAGATAGCTAAATTAAATAACGGCACAACTGCAAAAACAACAAACACACGATCGCCAAAAACGACTATGATGCGGTAATAACTGCCACTGGGCAATGTGCTTTACTCAGAATTGCATCCACTCTGTGACCAAAGAAAACGCGACCCGTAACCATGCGGATATTACTTCCGAGAATAATTAGGTCTACTTCATTGGTTTGAGCAAACTTGAGGATTTCCCTTTCTGGGCTGCTTCCTTGAAGAATATAGGTTTTGACCTCAGCACCGAGATTGCGCCCAATTGCAGCTTGCTGTTCGAGCAAATCGTGGGCAATTTCCTTGGCTGGAGTTAGTGATCGCTGTTCGTAAAGAATATACTCAACCTGTGGTAAATTAATCACGTTAACAATCATTACTAATGCTCCTGTTTGAGCAGCGATCGTACTTGCCATCTCTACAGCATTTTTGCTATATTCCGTCCCGATTGTGGGCACGAGAATCTTTTTCAGCTGTTGTTGAGGGATTGTGCAAATCTCGCCTTTGGGTTGTGGTAGGTGCGACTTCACCACCATCGTTGCACAAGGCGCTTCTTGTACTACCCGGTCTACAAGCAAATTGAACAATGCTTTCTGAGGGCTTGTCTTTTCAGAAGCTCCCAGTACAATCAAGTCATAGTTTTTGTTCGCTTCATTCAGAATTACCTCCGCTTTACTACGCCCAGACTCCGTTTTTGTTTGCAAAGTGGTATCAGCAGGTAGCTGCATTTCCTCAGTCACAGAGGCCAGCGCTTCCTCGGCGGCGGTGTCTTTTACTTGGGTTGCCGTTCGACGGGCTTTTTTTTGGGGCTGCTTGTCACTTAGGGCATATAAAGATGTGACTTCTATGGAGTTTTGGTGAGCCATATAACCAACTAGCTGCGCTGCGAGTTGGATGTTGGGGCCACCGCTAGTTGGTATTAAAACACGATGGATTTGCTTGATAAAGCTACGGCTATCTTGCTCCTCTTGTTCCAAACGTCGAGCTTCTTCTTCACCCATAACCACCTTTGATAAAGTCCAGCGCAAAAGGGGTGGAGCCATTAGAGAAGTGACAATCGCTACCATGACAATAATCGAGTACATCTGGGGATTCAGCACACCCAAAGATAAACCAATGGTGGCAACGACAATTTCCATCGCCCCGCGAGCATTCATCCCGGAACCCATCGCCAAACCTTCCCAATGACTCAAGCCGCCGACGCGAGAACCAAGGTAAGCACCTGTAAATTTGCCAACACAGGCGACAGCGAGAACAATCAAGCCAAATATCAACGTCTGGGGGACTAACAGAGCTAGCAAATTAACTTTCAACCCCGCTGAAGCAAAGAAAATTGGCGCGAGAAAGGCTGCTGTGAAGACTTCTAGCATATGTCCAGCTTCATTGCTAAAACGGCGGGATTGACCTGCCAGAATCCCTAGCACAAAAGCACCCAATGCTGCTTCTAAACCTAATCCGTGGGTAAGTGCTGCTGCCGAGAGCGAAAGAATCAGCACAACTGATATACTCGCGGAGACTCCGCCAACGTAATCATCAACCCAGCGTAAAATCTGGTCTACAATTGTACGTCCAATTGTGAAAGCGATCGCTAAAAACAACACCGCCGCACTTACAGAGTGGAAAATTGTGCCAAAGTCAAACTTACCGCTACTAGCTAGACCTGAAACCACCGAAAGTAAAATCCAGCCGATGGTGTCGTCAGTCATGCCAGCAGCTAAGGTAACTTGACCAATGTCACGGCGAATCAGGTTTAAGTCCATCAGCACCTTAGCAATCACTGGTACTGCCGAAATACTCATTGCTGTGGCGATGAACAGACTGAATACCAGTCGCTTATCTGGGTCGGCTAAAAAGTTATCTGGCAATAGCCAGCCCAGTCCAAATCCGGTGATAAACGGGATAATAATTCCGCCTAGTGAAATGAGCAGAGCCGTTTTACCCTTACGCAGAATCAGCTTGAGATCCGTCTCTAACCCAGTTACAATCAGTAAAAATAACACGCCTAACCAAGAAATCACCGAAAGTAAATTAGATTGTTCTTGACTTTGGGGAAAGATCCACGCCTGTAAGTCTGGAAGCAGCAAACCAAATAGAGAAGGGCCTAGCAGCACACCTGCTAATAATTCCCCAACCACAGGTGGTAGGTTAATCCGGCGCATCAACTCACCTAATCCCCGCGCTACGAGAAGCAATAGTGGCAGTTGAACTAGCACCAACAGTAGCTCATGATGACCGAGAGGTTTAATTAAACCGTCACCTACTACTTTCTGTGCAGCGAGTACAGGTATTAACATTAGGGACAGGCTTTGCATATAAGCGTCAAAGATGGGATGACAAATTTTTCAAGGGCTGTTCAAGTAAATCCTGAAAATGCTTACTTCCACATCAGTCTAGGAGGTTAAACTGTGATTGTGATTATTAACGGCAAGATTATCATGTGCGATCGCTAGATTATGGCTAGCCACATCACCAAAAGCCCCGGACGTGTGAGACATCGCCAAATTTTGACGATAGGTAAGACTGAGGTAATTCGTTATATGTGGAAATTTGGTAATAAGTAATTGGCAAACTATCAACAAAGTCAGGACTTACGCACTCAAAACCTGAAACTTCGATCCCCCCTAACCCCCCTTAAAAAAGGGGGAATCTTAAAAGCCCCCTTAAAAAGGGGGTTGGGGGATCTCTTATGCGTAAGTCCTAGAAGTAATTAACTGCACTTAATAATATGAGTCATAGTCGCAAATCTAGTTTTTTAGCTTTTATACTAATTCTTCTAATAATGCTGCTTAACCCAATTAGCACAGCAAAAGCAGATTCCCCATCCACCACTGTTTACAAACAACAGATAATCCACAGTCCAGATGGTATCGGCAAATATTACATGGGGCGCGAAATCGCCAAAGTTATGGGATACCCCGGCGCTGGCTGGCTAGAACGACCAAACCGAGAGGTGGAAGAACAGCCAAGTAAAATAGTCAGCCTTCTTAACCTGAAACCCAACGATGTAGTGGCGGATATTGGCGCTGGTACAGGTTACTTGAGCTTTCGCATTGCGCCGTTATTAATAGATGGTAAGGTGTTGGCTGTAGATGTTCAGCCAGAAATGTTAGAAATCATTGAGTTGTTCAAAAAAGAGAAGCATATTACCAATGTTGAGTCTGTTTTGGCAACCCTTAGCAACCCCAACTTACCATCTGAAAGTATCGATTTAGCGTTGATGGTAGATGCTTATCATGAACTTGAGTATCCCCAAGAAGTGATGCAAGGAATTGTGAAAGCGCTGAAACCAGGTGGTCGAGTAGTTTTGGTTGAGTACCGGGGTGAAAATCCCTTTATTATGATTAAACGTCTGCACAAGATGACTCAAAAGCAAGTTCGCAAAGAAATGCAAGCTGTTGGTTTAGTTTGGCATGAAACCAAAAACTCGTTACCTCAACAGCATTTAATGGTGTTTGAGAATCCTGATTCTAGCGATTATTCGATAAAATAAAATTCCTTGCCAGAGCAGAAAATCATGGTAGACTTAGCACTCAAGCAGCAAATTCCTCCTTTAGAAAATGGCGATCGCCTCACTCGCTACGAATTTGAGCGACGCTATCAAGCAATGCCCCGTGATCAAAAGGCAGAATTAATTGAAGGAGTTGTATATTTGGCATCCCCATTACGCTTTAAAAGTCACGCTGAACCACATGGTTATCTCATGGGTTGGTTGTGGACTTACCAAATTGCCACTCCTGGCGTGAGATTGGGAATTGAGCCAACAGTCCGCTTAGATCGAGACAATGAACCGCAACCAGATGGAGTGCTATTAATAACGCCAGCATCTCAAGGACAATCTCGTTTGAGCGATGATGATTACATCGAAGGTGCGCCAGAACTCGTAATAGAGATAGCAGCTAGCAGTGTTGCGATCGATTTACATGACAAGAAAAAAATCTATGGTCGTAATGGGGTAAAAGAATATATTGTTTGGCAAATATTTGAAAATAAATTAAATTGGTTTAGCCTCCAACAAGGGGAATATGTGTCTTTAGAAGTTGACGCGGATGGAGTTATCAAAAGTCAAGTATTTCCTGGTTTATGGTTGTCAATGTCAGATTTAGTCGCTGGCAATATGCAGCAAGTATTGGCTGTGTTGCAGTTGGGATTAGATTCGTTAGAACATCAAATATTTGTGCAGAAGTTATCTATTCAGAATTCAGGAGTCAGAATGGGCTAAACCTTAGCTATCCGCTAACAGGAGTCAGAATAGTTAAAGAATCAGGAAAACATTTGATGAATATTTTGGCATCAGTCTATTTTTGGGCAATGAGACTGGCGCTTTTGGTTGCACTATCCCAAACTATCCAGCTAAGAGAATTATCTAAATCATCGGCGCTATTTGAAACTTTAAAATATAGCTTTTCTGCGCCTTTAGTTTCAATGGCAAAGTCGGCATTTTGGGCATAAACGACTTTAAAACCTTTCTCTCGTAAGCAATACATCGCCCAAGCTTTCAATGATTGCTTGTATGGTTCGTGGGGAATTGGCGGTTTTGCGATCGCATCTTCGATTACTTTAAATATTTGCATGACTTTACCGCTCATAGTAGATTAACTAGCTTCTGGATCGCAACGAATTTCAATCATAAAGCCATCTGGATCGTAAAAATATACACCTCTACCTGTAGGACGAGTGACTGGGCCATGTGCGATCGCTATTTTATTTTCTCTGATCACTGTCACCGCTTGCTCAAATAACTGCGGATCTATGTCAAAGGCGAGATGGTAGGCTCTGGTGAAAGTCTTCTCTGGGTCTGGATTTGGTGGTGTTAAATCGGGTTCACCGAATAAATCCAAAATTGTCCCATCTGGGGTAATGAAGTTGGCTACTTTCCCAGATGCGACAAGTTCAATCAGAGTTGCAGGTACTTCGTCGCCTGTGAGTTCATGCAAACCCAGGATGATGCCATAAAAGTAGCGGGAAGCTTGCATATCCTGGACGTTGAGGGCAATGTGATGCACTTTACGCAGATTCCCTGGCGCAAGGACATTGTTCACGGATTGGGTGTTAGATAGCATAGTGAACAAAATCTCTTTACTAAGATAGAAGTTGAGCTTTTTTCTTAAAGTTTACTATTATTAATAAAATCTATCATGGCTTTTGATTATTCTTTAGACTTTAAAAATATCGATTTTCGCCAACATCCTGAACTCTATCGTGTTGGCAAGGGTGAGCAGGGTGTACTTTTAGTAGAACCATACAAATCAGAAATTCTTCCTTATTGGCGGTTTAAAACTCCTGATATTGCTAGAGAGTCGAGCGAGAAAATTTACGAGCTTTTTCTTGCATACCTAGAACAAGATGATTTTGTCGGTGCAGATATGGCACGGAAGTTTATCCAAATGGGTTATACTCGCTCTCGCCGTTATGCTAATCATAAAAGCGGCAGGAAATATAAACAAAATTCGGAAGCTTCAAGCTCTAAAAAAGAGATTCTTCCTTATGAAGTAGACCCAGTTAAAGCGGAATCAGCAGCAATATTTAAAGCCAAGTGGGTACAAGCAAAGACAAATGAGAAATATCAAGAGCTTTTAGCCAAGCATAAGCAGATGTATGAGCTAAGGTAAGACACTATTAACTTTCAACTGAGCGACTTTCGGAGGATGCGTTAGGCAAACGAACCTCTGAGCTTCGTTGATGAACCTTGGGGACTCATTGCAGATACTTGTGACATTGTGACTAATTAATTAAGATTAACGCGATCGCATTTCTCCACTCAGCAATCCAACAATAATCATAGTTGCCTAAGCGATCGCATCTGGCAGAGTAATATTGAAGGACTGCATAAGCTGGTTACATTGTGAGCGATTAATTTAAGATTAACGCGATCACATCTTTTCTCTGGGCAATAGTTGTTTATCGCCATACCTGAATCAGCATCAAATCGAAATGATAGTCATACGTCCACACGGGTAGCTTCATTTCTTGTGACAAAATGGCGGTGACAGCATCGCAGAGGGTAATCCGTTGATCTGGAAAATTTGCAGCTTTTTCTACTGCTGCTGTATATTGCTCCTCTGAGGGATTAACGAAATGAACTGCTTCTCTACACTGTCTAGCAAAGCTAATCGCTTGTTTAGTTCCGAGACGATATAGCAAAAGATTATATGTTTCCAGGTAAACAGGAAAGGGAACTAGGATTATTAAATTTTCTGTATTGATCCGTTGTAGTTCAGCTTGCGTAAGCGAAGCTCGTCGTAGACATCGCTCATGATATTGGTCGTCAACGTCTACGGCAGCATACAAAGGCCCAGTGTCAGCAAATACGGCTCTCAAGGTGTGTTTGGTGGTAATGACTGTGAAAATGCTTGTTCCGCTAGAATTTTATCGTGATTTACCGATGTATCTTTAAATCCACTTCCCTTTGGTGCAGGAGTAAGGGATAGACTTTGCTTTCGTGGAGGTAAATAGCCACGTTGGCTGAGAAAATCTTCTAGGGCAGTTTCTGCAACGACATTTGCGGGTATGGAAACTTTCTGATCTTTGATATAAGCATTGAGAGCATTAGCGATCGCATCTGGCAGAGTAATATTGAAGGACTGCATAAGCTGGTTACATTGTGAGCGATTAATTTAAGATTAACGCGATCGCATCTCCCTTCTCTTCATTGCATCTGCTCTCTGGGCAAGCCAACAAAAATCATTAAGATTAAGCTGATCGCATTTCTCCTTATCCACCCATTGAAACTTGACTGCGGTCAAACAACCACCCATCGCCGACAATCTCCTCTAGGCGTTGATTGAGTCGAGGGAGGAAATAATCTGGATCATTGAGCCTTTGTTTGACAAACCAGATTGCCTTAGCTTTCCGTGTCTTTATTCCTTGTATCATCCAGTTAATTAGTTTATCAAGCTGATCTAAATGAGGATGATTTGGTTCTAGGCTATTATACAAAAATATGGCAGTTGCTAGTAACAAAGGTTGTAGTTTGTCGCCTGTAGGCAAAGCTCCATAAAAATGGCTGATGAGGTTAATAGTATTTGCTACAGGCGCTTTAATTTTCAGAGAAAGCCAGATTGCTTGAGCGAAGTAAACCGAACACTTACTTTCTGCCTTTAATCCTAAATTACCTAAAACATTAACCAAACTCTCATAGCTGCCAGTCTGTACAAGTACCTCGGCTGCTTGCACGTTCTCCTCCAATGCCGCACAAATCGCCCCTAAAATTTCATAAGCCTCTGCCGTCATAATCAATCAGTGCTGCTAACTCCGTTTTATCCAGGCGTCGTGAGCCATAATCACAGCGCAGTTCAAAAGTTTGCTGTTGACTGAGGGCGAAGGTGAAGTTTAGGGGCATGGCTGACAGCAGTAGTTTGCACAGTAACCTTCACCGTATTATCACCCAATTCCTGAAGTTATCGCCGATATTCGTCGCCACAATCGCCGATGAGTTGGTACAAATCGCGTGATTGGCGAGATACTGCATTGATGCGATCGCGATCGTCTGCATCTAAACTAAAACTAAATACTTTGGCGTTATCTTCTATATGTTCAGATACCCCAAGTCTCGCACCAACTATCACACCTCCCACAGTTGGCTGATCTAAAATGTAACGCACTGCCACGTTAGAAATGCTTACGCCATGCTTATTAGCAATTTCCTTTAGAATAGCCAGCAACTCTTGAAATAATTGCCAACTACCCCAAGCATCAATCATATTTTTATATTTTTTCAAACTAGCAGTAGACAGATCAAATCTTTGTGGTTCCGGTTTCCCCAAATAGTTTTCTGATAACAAACCGCCGCAAACTGTACCGTAAGTAAAAAGTTTTATATCATGCTGTTGACAAAACTCCACCATATTAACTTCGGGACGGCGATCGACCAGTGAAAATTGCACTTGATTAGAAACGATTTTGATACCTGCTTCGATAATCAACTTCAAGTTTTCTGTATCAAAATTAGTTAAACCTAGATGCTTAATTTTACCCTCAGTCTGAAGTTCTGCCATATATTTCAGGGCATCTAAGTAATTTTTATCCTGATATTCCCACCAGTGGAATTGCATTAAATCTAGCGATTCTACATTCATCCTTCTCAGGGAAATCTCAATATTTTCTTCAACTAGTTTTTTCGTCATTTTGCCAGGACGAGGCACCCATTTTGTAAAGGCTTGTATCTGAGATAAAGCGGCTTTTCCACGAGTATCAATTAGTTGACAACGAAACTCACCAATAAAGTCTTCTGCTGGACCATAGTGGTCTGCTAAATCCCAAGTCGTAAAGCCTGCATCCACATATTTGAACATAGTCTCAATGGCAGATTGGTGGTTGATGTGTCCGTGTCCACCAGACACTTGCCACATCCCATTTAACACGCGGCAAATATTTAAATCAGGGGTGAATTGGAGACGGCTAGCTGCGGGTAAGTTCATTTTCAACTTTAGGAGTGAGAATTTGGAAGTAGAGACGCGATTAATCGCATCTGTTAGCAGTGAGAAAAGTTAATAATTAGTGAGTTGACAAGCAGGTTTTTACAGCCTTCTTAATTTTATTATGAATGATTTAGGACAGTTAGAGTTAATAACTACTAAAGTCTTAACTCTTAACTCCTAACTTGTTAACGCCAGCCTTTTTCAGCTTGTTCGAGAACATAAGCAGAAACATCTTGAATTTGCTGTTCAGTGAGGCGGTCTTTGTAGGCTGACATATTGTTTTTACCATTGGTAACTATGGATGTAACTGCTTCTATGGAATCCATACCATATTTCTTGAGCGCTTGCTTTTTGAGATTTTTACCTCGTCTGACTATATTACCGCCGTTGATATGACAACCAGCACAATGAACGCTAAATATTTGTTCACCATTAACTGTTTCTACTGCACTAGCAGGCAGTGTAAAAGTACTTATCAATAACAAAAACGTTACTAATATCATCGTTAATATTTTTTTCAATCACCTTCTCCTGATTTGGACAGACTTGATTATCAGAAATAAATACTAGAGCAATACTACAAGGATTCAAAGTCAGTTGTAAATCCAGTAAAATTTGCACAATCTTCTTGAAAAGCTTCGGCATCGCTAACATCCTCAATTTTATATGACATGATGCGCGTACCATCTGGTAATTTTTTAGAACCAATTAATTCACCTTGATACTTATCTGCGATCGCTTTAAATTCAGTACCATACTGCTTCCAAGCATCACCCGAACAAGTAATATTTAATTGCCACATATTTTACTCTCAATTACTACCAACAAATATTCATTATCTCATAAATGGGCAACATATTACACATCACCCAATACGGTTCGGATAAGACTTGATCCCCCCAACCCCCCTTAAAAAGGGGGGGGCTAAGAATAACTCTATTTCCCCCTTTTTAAGGGGAGATGCCAAGGGCGATAGTGTCTCCCCAAATAGAGCAAGTGGCGTGGACTAAGGGGGATCTTTAAGGATTGTGCACCTTAACCGAACCGTATTGACACATCACCTCCTTGGTGCTGTAATTTTCTATCTAAAGGAAGTGCCTAGCCCAATCCGACTACGCCATAATATGAGTGTAGGAATACGTCTAGAAAATTTTATCCAAATTAGTTAAATCTCCAGAGTTGAAAATGCCTAACAATATCAAACAACAAATTCAAGCCGACTTGCAACAAGCTAAAGAAACAGGACAATTAAGAACTGATCGGATTCGAGAAATTGTCAAATCCGCAGTTTCTCAAGTTGCTTCTGAGTTTAAACAAGGTTCTACTGAACTTCGTAGCCTTGTTAGAGATGCAGTTTCTGCTGTAATTGAAAACTTCCAAGAAAAAGGTGGCGAACTCAAAGATGAAGTGGCAGCTTCTATTGAAGGAGCATTAGAAGGAATTAATAGTCAAAGACACGAAGCCATTGCTAAAACTCAGACAGATATCAAGCGACTACAGGCTCAACTCGATGGTGAAGAAGAACAACTCCAACAAGAGGTTGATGTAATTTTGGCAGAGATTGAAGAGACAGGTAAGGAAAAAACTGCTACTACCAAAACTGCTATTGATTATGCTGTCAATACCCTTAAAGATAGCGAAGAAGCGACATTGTTAAAGAAACGTTACGCGCAACTACAAGCGCAGCTAGCCATTGTCCGAGCTAATATAGCTGCACGCTATGGCGGACGTTCTATGGAGGTTCAAGATTATCTAGATGAGGCTAAACACTGGTATGACAAAGCTCGTCCTCAAGCAGAATCTCTGGCTGCACAAGTAGGAGAAAAGCGATCGCAACTAGAAGATCAACTAGGTGAAGCCGGTACATCTTTAGCGAGGAGAGAGCGCCAAATCAAACAAACGTTGAGACAGTTACTCTTAACGGCGGCTGACTTGTTTAAAGATAAGGAACCTGCTAATAAGGAGCGGGATACTATTCATAAATAGACTGCTTAGAATTGATTTGCAATTCCTTTTTACGACGCGGAAAGTCTAAAGCTTAGTTAATCTTTAAGTATGGGGAGCAGGTTTCCTCCGCTGATCATGCCATTGCGTTACGGCTTTATAGTTGTAACGCAATTGTTTTGTAGAGCAGTGCATTAAGTGCTTTCCAGAAATATTTTTCTTTACAAATCATATCTAAATATATGCTTAATACAACGGCAGATTCTATACAATACATAAAAAGTGGTGCGTTAGATGGAACACCTAACGCACCCTACTTAATTGAAAACCTCTAAAATTAATCTTGCGTATTAGTAAATACGTCCCTGTTCATTAAGTTGTTCTTCATGCTTGGCAATCACCCAAACTGCATGAATACTACCGGGTATCCAACCTAGAACTGTAAGCAAAATGTTAATAAACAAAGTTGGGCCAACTCCAACTGTCAAGAAAACGCCTAAAGGAGGCACTAACAAACCTAGAAGAAAACGAACTAATTTCATGATGTTATGACTTTGTGATTTTGTTTAATTACATTATCTGGAAGATCCCGAATTAGAAAATCCACCTAATGAATTATCTTAATTCGGATATTTTATTATGGGGAGTAGAGACATAATCCAAATAGCGTTTCTACTCCTGCTGATAGTTAATCAGGAAGGTAATTTATCTTGGGTTCGGATATCACCACTGCTGGCCAAAAGGTTCTTCTCAACAAAGTAGTTGTTAATGAAGGTGTTAGCAAAAGATAGAATTACTGGCCCAAGAAGAAAACCGATAATTCCGCTAACTGCGAAGCCTGGAACTAGCACTGATGCTAACCAGAAACAAAAACCGTTGACGATGAGCGAAAATGCTCCAAATGAGAGAAAGTTAAGTGGTAGAGAAAGAGCGGACAGAACTGGTTTAAACGAACCGTTAATTAGACCAATTACTAAACCGGCAATCAAAGCTGCGGGAAAATTAGCAATATTAACGCCTGGAACAACTAAATCAACAATCAACAGGCTCAAAGCTGTAGCTAGTGCGGTTAATAATGGAGTCAACATTGTTTTTACCTAACAATTAAAGATTTTTTGTTTGAAGCTTCTTATCTCATCTTTAACTATCTGTTAGAGTTTCACCTCTCTTGCAAGATAGAATTTACTTCTACCATTAGGTTGATCGCTGAAAAACTAATTGCACTGTTTAATCAATTACAAAACTCGCAAGTGCCGTGATGCTAGGAATGTTGAATCTCGTAACAAAACTTTATACTTATAAATATACTACTCCCCAAGTGACCAGTTTTACCAAGTAAAACTTAGTCGTCTGAATCAATGAATATAAGTTATTTTTTCATTCATAAATGACTGTAAATAACGTAATTTATCTGTATTTTCAATTGTAATTTTTGACCTGGTATTTTTCGAGCAACTCTTTAACTTGAGCAGCTATCAAAGGGTGGGGATCGTTTTGTAACTGGGGGAGGATTTGGAGGAGTACGCGATGTGACACCATGTGCAAGTATGCGATCGCAGCTTCCCTAACAAAGCCAGTTGGATGACGCAAACTCACCAAAATCTCAGAACTTGTGAGCTTGATGCGAGTTACTTGAGCAAAATGAAAACAGCAAGCTAGACACCAGTCAGAAAGCAAGTTACCCAATGCCAGCAATCTGTGGAGACGATCGCTAGCTAACATATTCTCATATTCGACGATCTTGGCCTCTACAAGATGTTGCAATTTTTCTGGCTCTGGTCGATTATCTAAAATATTCAGCAATAAAGACTTTGAAGACAAAGTTATGGTATGCTCTAATATTTCTAACCCCCGTGCTAAGTTTACCACCGAGAGCGATCGCAGATTGAATGCTGCTGCTTGCATCTTTTCTGGCGAGTAAAGTAGTTTCAGTAGTAGTAGCAGCCGCTCTTTGACATCTAATTCTAATTCTAAAAGGGCGCGTTGCAGTAACTCAGAGACAATCACAATCCTCTCACTGGATTGATGATCTTCTTTTTGATCTAGTGTTTTGAAGTCGATAGATGCGGCGTAAATCTCACCTAGAAACTTTAATTCCTGCTCAATTAAATTTTCTACCCGACTTTCATAAAATCGATCAACTAAACCTGTAATTCCTGGTTGTTTATTTATTTTTAGTAAGCTGCGAAGAATATGATCTCTAGTAGTACCCCAAGATGTTTCCAAATTTTCCCATAAAGTCTCCAATGCTTCCTGAGTACCAATTTGAGCAATAGTACGCCAAGCGTACATCCGCACTACTTCTGGTTTATAAATATTAGTAGCCAACTGCAACAGCATTTCTATAGCGTCATTTTCGAGTCGCATTAAGGCTAACATTGCTGTGCTGCGGGTTGATTTGTAATAAAGTGCTGCAATCAGTGCTGAATAGTACTCTTCTAAATG
>NZ_JBGTFY010000108.1:0-7757 GCF_041747015.1 Nostoc sp. | reverse complement strand
TATTCCAAGCTCCTGAATTTATTCATGGGGTTATTAATTACGGATTACGTAAAGCCTGCGGCATAGCTTTGCTTAGAGCGTAGCGGGGCGCAGCCCATTAGTAATTACGAATTGGAGCAAAGCGACTTGGCTCCTGGCTGCCGAATTCTTCAAATCTATCTTTGTAAGTCTATTTGTTGCGCTTGAGATTTAGCTAATATTTGATCAATTTGAGTATTAGCATCCTCAAAAGTTTGCAATATCTGTGGAGTTAGTTTATTAGTCTGTACCTGACCAGATTGCAAGTTTAAAATTACCTCTCCATTTTTCTGCGAAATAGTTAAACTTCTCTGCTGGGTATTGAAAGCCAAGTCATAAATTTTTCCAAGAAATTGAGTACCATTTTCATCAGACTTACCCCAGACCATGCCAATCCTTTGAGCAATTTGACTTAGCCGACTGATGGCTTCAAGCTCAAATGTATCTTTCTTCATTACTGTCAACGCTTGGGCTGATAATTGCTCACCAGCTTTAAACTGATTGGCCACCTCTATAATGCGTTTTTTGTAATTTTCCGACTTCCCTAACTTATCTGCGGCATTGTACCAATTTCTTAAGTCATCAATAGTAACTGATTGAGTTTGGACTTCTTGGTTGGGTGCGGCTCTGTTTTGTGGTTCAGGAAACGGGACTATAAAACCCTCCACATAATCCCCCAAGGGTTCAAGATGTAGTCCCCACACCTGCTGTTTTTCGGTAAACAGTTCTGGTAATGCCTTGGGTGAGTGCTTTTCCATATCAGCCCAATGCTGTTGATAAACAGGGTCAGCAATCATATCAGGTGTAATTTGATACTGTTTCCCGACTCGAAAGGCGACTTGTTTATCAATGCCTGTAGCTAGAGCTATATCACCCTGTTTAAATCCATACTGTTTGTAAGGCTGATAAGCTCTAGTGGTATGAGTCCGACCATATCCTCTCATCGCATCAATGCAAGTATCCACGGGTAAAAGATTGGTGTCACCATGCATCATTAATGGGTAATTCATGGGAATCGGCTTGCCTTTGATGCCTGAAGGGGCGACTTTTTGAATATCTTGGGGTGGAGTGGAATGTCGGCTTTGCAAAGGCTGGGATTGTGCTGCTTGTTCTGGTGGTTTCAAAAACTGCGGTCGTGTGGCAAGGGAATTGACTTTTTGCTGATACTCTTGTGTTGATTCAATCACAGCCCCGAATTTCTTGGTCATGCTCTCTAAAGTTTTGGCAGGTATGGAGCTATCAACCAAGTTAAATACCGCTAGACCTTTTTTAGTTTCCTTCATCACATCTTCTGTTGGTACTTGCTTCAATTCAACTTTTTGAGCAGTTAACCATTTAGTCACAGTATCAGCTTTCTGGTTATCAACAGCCAAGCCCATAACTCCAAGTTTTTTGTTTGATTCTGTAGAAAATAAGAAAGTAGGACGCTCTTTAATATGATGTAGAATTTTCGCACTACTATCAATCATCTCCTGTTGTTGAGGGTTTACTGATTGAGTCCCAAAAATCTGAAATTCCTTCGTCCACTTTTGGGGATATTCAACGGTATTAGGGTCAATTTGAGCGCAAATAACAGAAAAATTACTTTCAATAATAGCGGGTGCAGGTGTAAGTTGTCCGGTTTTGAGTAGTCCAAGCTGTCTGAGCGCGTCTTTGTCTTTTTTAAAGTGCAACACTCCCAAGGGTTCACCATTTAAAAACACGGCATCTCTGGTTTTTAAGGGTGGCATTTCGATACTCAGTTTTCGGTAATCAAAATCATCGAATGTCTGACCAGAAAAATCATAAAAGTTAATTTTATTAATTTTGAGGAGATTCCCATTGGGAGACTCACCTAGCACAAAAGCTTGATCTCCAGTTTCGGAGATTGACATGAGCTTTAACTTTAGAGGATTACCATTTTTCAGGTAATCAATTTCTTTTAACTGTTGGGCAGAATCACTGTCTAACTCACCCAAAGTTTTGCCATCAAGTTTGATTTTTACTGTTTTGTCAGTCACCGGCACAGTGCCAAATTCTAAGTTGATCGGTTCGGCATTAAAAACAAGTCCTGCATAAGAGAAGTTCTTGAGTTCACGGATAGTAATTTCAAACGGCTCAAATCCTGGCAGTCCAATAGTTGCTTTGGCAGTAGCAGGTTCTACCCCAACCATACAAGAGAGCGCTTTTGTACCAATGGGAAGCTGTGCGGTTCTGGTTTCGAGCATGGCGAATTCTTTATATTCGCCGTCAGTATCCTGTACAAATAACAATCTGGAAACGTGGCGTTCATGCCCCGGTGGGTGGTGACTAGCTCTGATTTCTATCGGGTGTTTTTCGGTGGGATTCCAGTCTCGACCCAAAAATTGATTTGCTTCATTATTTAATGTGACTAACTTCGGTTCAGTAAATTGCAACTTATCTAAGCGGGATATAATCTCACTTGGGAAAGCAGCGAAGGCGAAATTGGAAACTTTTTTGGCGCGAGCCTGGGGGTTTGCGTTTTCTTTTCTTGCAACTTCGAGTTCATCCTGGCGGGATGCACAGATGTTCCAAGCGGCTGCTGCTCCTGCAAGTTTTTCTGACTCTGGTATTGAAGCGTAAAATGCTTCTGCCGATTCATTTGCCTTGGCAAAAAGTAGTTTAGTTTGGCTTCTAGTAAGTTCTGGTTTTAGTTCTAGGAGTTTAGCTCCCTGCATGGTCATCCCCGCCTTGAGGTTGTGGTCAGTCACAGATTGTTGGCTAACTGTTCCCAGTTTATGGTATGCGGGTTTCCTATCCTCCCCAATCTCACCATCTATCTGTGTAACTACTAATAATCGGTGAGGGCGTTCTTTACTTCTGAATTTTTCTGGAATTTCATCTAGGCGAATGTTCAACATCTGGGCTTTCCAGATTAAGGGGTGTCCGTAACGGGTGAGATTGGTAATTTCCAGTTTCGCCCCTTGTGGAGTTTGCACTATTGCGGACGGCCCTTTCTCAGTTTCACGCCGTTGGGACATCCGAACCGCAGCGTTGAATTTCCGATCAAACTCGTACTTGGCGGCGATCGCTGCCAATTTTTGCTGTGGTGTAAATTCTACTCCTTGGAACAAGTCTTTAAACTGGACGATGGGACGCGATTCTAACTGTGATTCTTGGAAATATTTATTGGTTTGGCTAATTAATAATTCTACTGGCGAGTAGCCCTTTGGTGTTATCCCCGTGTTTAAATAAACTGACGAAGATTTCTTATCTTTAATATAATTAACATCACGATACAAGTAGCGGCTGTTTTCCCGGATTTTATCCATTTCAGGTTTTTTTGCACTTTTGAATAAATCAACCGCTATTTGGTTTTGATAACACCCCTCACCAATCATTTCTCGGTACATCAGGCGGTTAACATCCATCGCCTGTTGAATAATCTCTGGCGTTCTTTGACCCAAAGCAAGTTTAACAAACCCTTGCATATAAGGTTTGTATTCTTCTCGAATTAACTTTGGCTCTTTCTGGTGTTCTTGCTCAAACAGGGTTTCGTAATGACTAGAAACTTGGTCTAAATAAGTTGACTGTTGTTCGACAGTCCCGTAAGTTTTAAGGACTTCAATTTCCGATTCTAATGCCTCCAGTGCTGTCACTTGATTGTTGATGATGCCCACGCTGATGCTATCGCTCATGTGGATAGCGATTTTTTCAAAAGGGGGCTGGCTTCCATCGGTGGGATCATAAAATGATTGTTTTTTGAGCTTAACCGTGGGCGAATAGGCGTTTTGGGGAAGATTTCTCCGCTCTGCCTCTGCTGTTAAATTGGGATATAAGCTAGCTCTTGCTACACCAATGCAGTCACCATCGTAGTCTCGTGCTTGGCGTTCTGATTCGGTTTCTGCTGGGTCGATAAAATCAACATCGATTCCTTGTGCTTCTAACTCTGTAATTCTGGCTTGTATGCGCTTGTGGTCTTCGTCATTAACTACAATTATGCCTTGCAAAGATTTACCATCTGGAGCAACACGGTCTTCAACGTGTTTGTTAGTAGAGACACACAAACCATTAGAGTTGAGGAAAGGAGAGCGAAAGTTAAGAACTTTTTCTCCAAGCTTCAGCCAAGGGGCACAGATTTCACCATTTTTGAGTTCCTTGGAGGGAATAATCATTCCTCGGTCAAAAGTAAGTGTTTTCCCAATAGCAATATCTCGCCACTCACTTTGTACAAACCGACTTAATTCCTGTTTGACCTTCTCAGTTTCTAATAACTGCTGATGCCCAACTAAATCGGCTTTAATGAGTTTGTACATGAACAAATCATCTTTAGTACTCTCGTCATCCAAGTCCTGATCTGCATCTAAGTCGTCATTTGTCCCTAAGTTTTTAACATCTATTTCTTGATTGATAATGTCTGATATTTTTAATTTATTTTGGCTCAATGACTCTTTACGTTTTTCGTATCTTTCACAATAGTAAGCAGCAACAATTCTTGGGTCATCTTGAATAGAGACTAATCTTTGAGCTTGTACCTCTAGTTCCTCGGCAAAATCTTTAATTCCTTGGGGGAAAGATGCCAGCAGTTGGGAAATAGACATCTGACCTTGTTGAGATTGTCCTTTTTCAGCTAACCAAATATTTTGCTGATATAATCCTGGTTGAATTTGAGGTTTAGTAGGGCCTTTGGGTCTATCCTTGTCTGTTCCCTTGAAACTGCTTACGGGGAGAATTATGTCTATTTTTGGTTCATTTTTAGGATCTGCATATTCTATTCTATCTAGTCTGTATGGTCGGAGTGTTCCTTTGCCAAAACGGTATTTAGTAGTATCTTCTCCAACTCCATCCACCCAACCAAATCGATGCTGAATTACACGATAGCTTTTATCTGCTTGGGAATCTCTTAAGGTTAGCAAGTCATAAAGTTGTGTTGAAATCTGCCCATAACAATCGCCAACTAATTTATATGCTAAATCGTTCGATAATATCCCTCCATTTTCACCCCTGTTATCAGTAGAATCATCTACTACCAGAATGTTTAGCTTTTCGTGAATCGCATTTTTACAAGCCCCAAGGAAGATGGAACCATAAGCCCCACGGTCTTTACTATCTGGACAAATTTTTTGAATCGTTTCTAAACATTCCTTTTCTCCATAAAGTAAACGAGTTTTTGAAGATAATAGTAAGATGTGTCCATCTAGATGATTTTTTAAGTCTTCGTCTGTGCTGTATTCATCGGAATGTCCAAATGAGAATTTTTTATCAGGAAAGTAAAATTCCAGTAAAGTATTACTGAGCTTTTCAGTTAAAATAGTTTTACGCTCATCTGTATAAATCCATTGATTGAGCCTGGGATCAAAATGTTTAATTTCCAGAGTCATGGTTTTAAGAAGTTAATGAAACTTGGTTAATATCTTCAGAGGTTTGTATGTTGAGAATTAAGCGTTGGATAAATATGCATAAGGAAGAATTCAATGCAGATGGAACTTTAAAAGATGAAGTAAGACAACAAAAGTTATCTAAAGGCGCACATCCAGGAGCAATTGATAGTTATGCTCGTAGAGTAAAAGAAGAGTATGACGAGTGGAAGCACCTGGATGAGACTGATCCAGAGCCGTGGCCAATCTACACAGCCTACGATTTCTTTAGCGAACAAGAAAAAAAGGAATTTAACCCAGATGGTTCTCTCAGACCTGAATATGTAGAATATGCTCAGAAAATTGGCATCAGTGAAAGTGCGCTGGAACAGCAAGAGTGGCGTAAGAAAATGGAGGTTGATGATTATAATGAAATGTCTGCCGATCACGTAGAACAAGGCATCAACTTTGGTGCATGGTTGATGGAAGGGAGGATTGGAAACAGCAAAACATACGTCCAACGTCGTCAGCAGATGGAGCAAGACCTGCGTAACTTTGAGGATGTTGACAGTTTGCCTTTCGACAAAGACACCTCTTATTAAAGTAGGTGAGGTTACGCTGTAAAGAAAGTTTTTATCCATCAAATACAGTGATTTTACTTGAATATGTGAAAGAAAGCGATCGCCTCACCTTGGGCATGAAAGTAAATATTCATAAACTGCCTTTTTACTCCGTTGACTTGAAAGATTTTAGAAATTACTGATGGAGTATCATAGTCAGTAATCGCAGTGCAGTAAATAAATATACTGCACTGTCACTGTGTTTATCTATGATGTTTTTTACTGTGTGGTGGGGTGCTTTTTGATAATTGTTTGCTAAGAGATAATTCCGACGAAGAATTGCTAGATATTAATGATGAAGTAGCTATTTTATACGTTGCAAAACAGCAAGGAATAGCGACTAAAAAGATTAATGTAGCCTGACCAATTATTTGCCACGAGTTGAAAGTCAGTTGAGACTGAACTCGCCTAAAGAAAACAGACTCTAACTTTTGCTGAGTCGTGCGATTTTTCAAGTACTCTAAAACTTGCAGACATTCAGATATGTCCTCGCCTTTGTGGACTTTTTGGCACAGCAGAATTTCTAAACGTTCAATGCGACGTTCTGGAGTAGATAAATTAATATCGTCCCAATCATCCCAAAGTTTAATTTCCTTTAGTTCGTTCATAACTTCATCCCATTATCATTTAGTTGCGTTTTTATCAAAAGCTAGGGGAGAACTTAAGAGGTTGTTTAAAAAGTGTTTCGCTGTGAATTTAGGCACTTTTAGATCCCCCCTATTCCCCCTAAAAAATGGGAAAACGGAATCAAAGTCCCCCTTTATTAGGGAAATATAGGGGAATCTAAAACTATATTTGATACCGACAAGAGGAATTTTCAAACATCCTCTAAAGACAGTTTATTTTTCGCCAAAACTTTATTACTTGCGCCGTTTAGGTTTATTCTTATTGCGCTCATACTCGGCAATAATATCCTTGGTATGCTGTGGAAGAATCACACTTTTATTGTTGAATCGCATTTTGTACACCCGATAACAGAGACTTTTGGCATCAGGGCAGGAAAGATTTGTTGGTAGATTAATAATTTTCACGGCTGTAACAGTTACAGAAATCAAAATGGCAGAGATAAAAAAGAAAATCCCAGAGCGACCAGAACCGACCCAAGCACCAAACCAGAAAAGAAGTCCTTTGCATTGTTCAAAGCGTTTTTGACGAAGTTTTTGACGTTCTAGTTGTGCTTCGTTCCATGCCTGTATTTTTTCCAGCTTGTGGGCAGCTAATTTATTGGCTTTAGCATCGGAGGCTTTTTCGACTTGAATATCAATAGTGCGTTCTTTGGCTGCAATTTCTTGTTTTAATCGGTATTCATTCCATTCTTGGATACGTTGGGCGACAGCATCGGCATTGGCGAAGAAGGCAATGAGGGTGTCGTCTCCCAATTCATTCCAGATAACTGTGCCCTCTGTTGCTTTTTTTGGGCGATTCGAGCCATGATTCTTTCTTCTAATTGAGCAAACAGATTATTTCCCGAATCGCTCTGTTGCAATTTCAATGCGACATTTTTCAGGTAAAGTGATTGAACTAAGCTAGTTATTTCTTCAGCTTCGGCAGCAGTAATCCTATCAATAAGATTAGATAAATCCTCTCTGGCAACTACAGCTTTTTCACTAACATTCTCAATCACTGCATCTAATTTTAGTTGCTGAGAAATCCCAGACTCATTTAGAGCAGCTAACTCAGATGCAACTTCTTCAAAGGATTTGTTTTGCTCTTTTATTGATTTGTAGGTTTCAAGAAAGCGTTCGCACTCATCTGGGCTATACTCATCTTGCTCAGATAGTCCGCAGACTTGGAGAATTATTAAAGCCTGAGAAAGTGCGAT
>NZ_JBGTFY010000107.1:0-40495 GCF_041747015.1 Nostoc sp. | reverse complement strand
GGCTTATGATTTCGTCTCCCAAGAATTACGGGCGGCGGAAGACCCAGAGTTTGAAACTTTCTATACCAAAAACATTTTGCTGAATGAGGGTATCCGCGCTTGGATGGCTCCTCAAGATCAACCCCACGAACAATTTGTATTCCCTGAGGAAGTTCTACCTCGCGGTAACGCTCTCTAATATTAAAAGCCGACCATAACCTAAATAGGGTTGTGGTTGGCGAGAATTGACACCACCCAGATTAAATAATTTCTTGTTATGAGCCAAGAAGGTGTTAATCTTCCCCATTCTCCAGTAGTCTCCTGCCTTTTGGTGGGAGATTTTTTTATGTATATGGTTAACCTCTCTAAATTTATGTGTTATATTAGATAAAGATTATAAGCACAGAGCAAAATGCTCTTTTGAAACTAAGACCGCTTAGGCAACAAGGAGGTGATGCCCATGATAGAAAGTAGTATAACCATGGGTCATCAGGTTGCAGTTAGCCGGCTGTGCGCCGGGGCTGTTCTCTAAAAGTCAGCTTTAGTCATCTTGAGAGACTAAGTAAGCTCAAGTAGCTAGGCAAGCTCGGAGTTCCTTCCGGCAGTCTGGTTGCAACCTGAAGACCCGCTAGACCGCTCTAATTTAGATCATCTGATCTGAATTAGAGCGGATAGTTGTTTATAGGTGATTTTTGTTTTATCAATGGTTACTTTTGAAAACTTAGATAACGATGCCTGCGGGGCAAAGCCAACGCATTAAAGTTTTCTTAAAAAAAATATATTGCATCAAACCTTGGTAACTGGCCAGATGTGAGCAGTAGCGTCTATCTACCAAGTATGATTTAAATATGCATACACGCATTATGCCTCAACTTATACTCCCATACTTTCTGTGTGGAGAACAAAACGGATTTGGCTTTGTAAGATCCAAGATGTAATAACTATATAAAAAATAGGAATTTTTTGATATGGCACAACTATTGACTGAAGCGGAAATTCAAGAACGAGCAAAGGTTCTGTCAGGTTGGACTGTTGAAGACTCGAAGTTGCAAATCAGCCGCACATTCAAGAATTTTATCCAAGCAATAGAGTTTGTCAATAAGTTGGTAGAACCGGCTGAGTCAGCAGGACATCATCCAGATATAGAGATTTCGTATAACAAAGTGAAGATTGCACTTACAACACATGATGCAGGTGGGCTGACACAGAAGGACTTTGATTTAGCTGAGAGGATTTCCCAAATCAACTAAGTGATTTACTCTGACATCTTGTACTAGTACACAAACAAAACCAGCGTAGGCGGGTTTTAAATTCTTGGAGTCCGGGGGCTCAGAACTTCCCCCTATCGAACATACTACGTGAACGGGGCAGAATTCGTTTGTATAGGCGCGAATTCCATTCGTCAGGTATGTTTGCAAAATTGAGATGCTTCCGGTGAAGAGTGCTTGCTCCGAAAATTATTGAGTAGGGATTAGCGAATGCCCTAAACTTACTCCCTACTTAGATATTCAGATAACTATGTGTGACAGTTACTAAGGCGATCGCTTCAATCTTGCCATCTAAATTAAATGTTTTATAATCTTAGGATATAAAGATATGTTTTTGCATAAGTTAATCAAATAATTTTTTAACCCTGAGTTAATCGTTTATTAGCTTTGCAAAAACTAAAATTATAGTATAGGGCGCTATGCCTCATCGACAGGTTTCGCTAAGATGTCGCATTTTTGAGAATTAGGTGCAACGAAGAGAATTGTCTAAACAAGGTGTGAGGAGTAAAGAAAAGATGTCTAATCTATTGTGGAAATCCTTAGTGGTTAGCCCAGCAGTTTTGGGAGCAACATTGTTAGTTTCGGCAACAGCAATTGCTTCACCAAACAAAATCACTGAAATACCATCAGCCGAGCAACCTTCTGTGACTGAAGCTGCTCAACAGCCAGAAATATTGGCTCAAACAACGATAGATCAAGTTAATCGCTACAGTAACGAAGGCAACCAAAATAACTCGCAGTCCCAAGTAACATCGGTTTCTCAATTTTCCGACGTACAACCTACCGACTGGGCATTCCAAGCATTGCAGTCTTTGGTTGAACGCTATGGTTGTATTGCAGGTTATCCCAATGCCACCTATCGCGGTAACCGTGCTTTGACTCGTTATGAATTTGCCGCTGGTTTAAATGCCTGTTTGGATCGGGTTAACGAATTGATTGCAACAGCAACAGCTGACTTGGTGACCAAACAAGATTTAGCTACCTTACAACGGTTGCAAGAAGAATTTTCCGCAGAATTGGCAACCCTACGCGGTCGTGTCGATTCTTTAGAAGCGCGGAGTGCTGAATTGGAAGCTAATCAGTTCTCCACTACCACAAAACTAGTCGGTGAAGCTATTTTTGCCGTCACTGATGTTTTTGGTGGTAACACTGGTGATAACAATAATACTGTATTCCAAAATCGGGTACGTTTAGACTTGCAAACCAGTTTCACGGGTAGAGATGTTTTACATACTCGTCTCGCAGCAGGGAATGCAACAGCCTTTACACAATTTGATAACCTTGGTAATCAGATAGGTGCTGTTGAAGGTATACCAACTACTGCTGAAGGCACACAAACATTTCAAGTTGGTGCTGGCGATGGTAACAACAGTGTCAAAATAGATCGTTTGACCTATCAAGCTCCCATAGGCCCAGCCCAAGTTTACCTCGCAGGTAGTGGCGGACGACATAGCCATTATGCTGCTGTCAATAACCCTTACTTTTTCGATAAAACTGACGGTGGTAATGGTGCATTGTCTACCTTTGCTTCTGAAAGTCCCATCTATCGGATTGGTGGCGGTGCAGGTATAGCGCTCAATCTGCCCCTTGGTAAAGGTGGCGGCATTCTGGGAAATAGTTCAATCACTGCGGGTTACTTAGCATCGCAAGCTAATAATCCTGGTGTTGGTCAAGGTCTGACCAACGGTAACTATGCAGCTCTTGGACAGTTAAACTTTAGTGTAGGCGATCGCGTGGCTTTAGCTGCTACCTACGTCCACGGATATAGCGCAGGTGGTGCTTTATTCAACTCCGGTTCCACGTCAAACCCAGAAATTGTCGCTGTAGGTACTGGACAAGCTAACACTTTATTAGGTGCTGGTGCCAGCAACTCCTACGGTGTGTCGGCTGCATTTAGACCTAGCGACAAGCTGTCAGTTAGTGGCTTCGTCTCTTATCATGATGTCACCGGCTTTGGTGTAGGTGATGATTATGAAGCCTGGAGCTATGGTCTTGGAGTCGCCTTACCTGATTTTGGTAAAAAGGGTAACGTATTAGGTATTTTTGCTGGTGCAGAACCCTATTCCTTTAACCGACCAGGTTTTGGCGGTAATAATGATATACCCTATCACTTTGAAGGCTTCTACAAGTATCGTGTGTCGGATAACATCTCTGTAACCCCAGGTGTAATCTGGTTGACTTCACCTGGTCAGAGCAGCGATAACGATGATGCGATTATTGGTACGCTCAGAACAACTTTCACCTTCTAGACTGTTGACTATTTACCGATAATTTGGAATTTTTTTCCTCCCCGCCATCAGGCGGGGCTTTTTTGTCAGCAACAGCAAGGAGCAAACCCCAGTATTTAACCGGAGTATAATAGAAAAGTCAGGGTACAGACGCGATTAATCGCGTCTGTACCCTGACTCCTTCCTAACTTATTGCTGCTTGTGGAAATATCGTGTAAATCTGAATACGCAATTCTGGCCTTACTAGAGATGGCTACCCATTACGAAAGCGGCGAACCGCAGCAAATTAGACAAATTGCAGCCCAACAAAACATACCCGATCGCTATCTGGAACAGCTATTAGCAACCTTGAGGCGTGGAGGTATAGTTAAGAGTCAGCGTGGATCAAAAGGTGGCTATCTGTTAACGCGAGAACCTCGGAAAATCATCCTTTTTGAGATTTTGGAATGTTTAGAAGGGTTAGAGGTGCAAGCCTGTGAAGAAGACATTAATTCTAAAAGGGTAGACAGTTTTCTCATAGAAGAAATTGGGCAAGAAGCAAGTCGCGCCGCAAATTTAGTGTTACAAAAATATACGCTCCAGGATCTCTGTGAAAAACGAGATTCCCGGCAGCAGTTGGATATTATGTACTACATTTAGTCAAGAGTCAATTGTCATTAGTTCAGTTGTGAATTGTCTAATGACCAAGGATTAATAACTAATAACTAAGGACTAAATTATGCGAATTGCTCGTAACATTACAGAACTGGTTGGTCGTACTCCCCTAGTGCAGTTGAACCGTATTCCCCAAACGGAAGGATGTGTTGCTGACATTGTGGTGAAACTGGAAAGTATGAACCCATCGGCATCAGTCAAAGACCGGATTGGGGTGAGTATGATTAACGCTGCTGAAGAGGAGGGGCTAATTACTCCAGGGAAGACAGTGTTAGTAGAACCCACCTCTGGGAACACAGGAATTGCCCTAGCAATGGTAGCAGCAGCTAAAGGTTATCGGTTAATTTTGACAATGCCAGAGACGATGAGTGGAGAGCGACGAGCAATGTTGCGGGCTTATGGAGCAGAACTGGAACTAACACCAGGAATGGAAGGGATGAGTGGGGCGATTGGGCGGGCACAGCAGATAGTAAATAGTACACCAAATACTTATATGTTGCAGCAGTTCCGCAATCCGGCTAATGCAAAAGTGCATCGGGAAACTACAGCCATTGAAATTTGGGAAGATACCGATGGACAAGTAGATATGATTGTGGCAGGAGTGGGTACAGGTGGTACGATCACTGGTATAGCAGAAGTGATAAAAGCACGCAAGCCTAGTTGTAAGGCGATCGCTGTTGAACCAGCCAATAGCCCAGTTTTATCTGGGGGATCACCAGGTTCTCACAAAATTCAGGGAATTGGGGCTGGGTTTATTCCACAAGTACTAAAGATTAAATTGATTGATGAAGTGATTACCGTCACCGATGAAGAGGCGATCGCTTATGGTCGGCGTTTGGCAAGAGAAGAAGGACTACTATCTGGCATTTCCAGTGGAGCAGCTTTATGTGCAGCCATTCGTGTTGCTCAACGTCAAGAAAATAAGGGACGTTTAATTGTGGTGATTCAGCCCAGTTTTGGTGAGAGGTATTTGAGTACACCGTTGTTCCAAGACCTGGAGGCAAGGGTAGCCGCTAGCGTTAGTTAACGATACATTGAATTAATGATCAATTCTAAGCACGTTTCTAACCACTACGAAACGCTCAAAGTTAGTCCAAGTGCAAGCCTTGCGGAGATTAAGCAAGCTTATCGCCGCTTGGTTAAGTTGTTTCACCCTGACAGTAACGAGGAAACAGCCGATCACGAGCAGATTATCCGCATCAATGCAGCTTATGAGGTTTTAGGTGACAACCAAAATCGCCGTAATTATGACGAACAACTGCAAGATAACTCTCAAAAATTAAATAGCGATCGCCAACAGCGTACAGCATCAGCGCAAAAGCATTACCAGACAAGACGAAAAACCGGACGGGAAGTTGACGAGCAAGTTGAAGAATGGCTGCGCCAAGTTTACCAACCAGTAAATCGCTTCCTTTGTAACATTCTTTATTCTCTAGAAGAACAAATGGAGCAATTAGCCGCTGATCCCTTTGATGATGAGTTGTTAGATGAATTTCAGGAATACTTAAAAACCTGTAAAGATGACCTCAAGCAAGCACAAATTACTTTTCGCTCATTGCCGAATCCTCCCAGTTTAGCAAGAACAGCAGCTCACCTCTACTACAGCCTCGATCAAGCAGCAGATGGGCTCGAAGAGTTGGCTTATTTTCCTTTGAGCTACGATGAACGTTATTTGCACACAGGTCAAGAACTATTCCGCATAGCTACGAGATTACACTGTGAGGCGCAACAGTCTGTAAATAGTTAATAGTATATTGGGTATGGGGCATGGATGAATTTCGCTGGATGACTAAGGACGGATAACACGTAACTTAGGAATTAGTTTATCCTGGAAGCGGAGAAAGATTAAGAAATTTTAAATTCTGCTCCTAGTGTACTCATGCAATGTATTGTTAATCGCCGTGCCCAGTTTTCGGCAAGTCATCGCTATTGGTTGCCAGAACTGAGTGAAGCTGAGAATATTGAGAAATTTGGTGCTTGCTCTAGATTTCCGGGACACGGACATAATTATGTCTTATTTATCTCCCTAGCTGGGGAATTGGATAAATATGGCATGGTGCTGAACTTGTCTGATGTGAAACACGTAATTAAACGGGAAGTTACCAGTCAATTAGACTTTTCTTATCTCAACGATGTGTGGACAGAATTTCAAGAAACTCTGCCCACTACTGAGAATATTGCACGGATTATCTGGCAACGGCTAGCACCGCATTTGCCTCTAGTCCGTGTGCAGTTGTTTGAACATCCTGAACTTTGGGCAGATTATATGGGAAACGCAATGGAAGCCTATCTCACTATCAGTACTCACTTTAGCGCCGCCCATCGGTTAGCTCATCCGAACCTCAGTAACGAAGAAAATACTGAAATTTATGGTAAGTGCGCTCGTCCCAACGGTCACGGACACAATTATCATCTAGAAGTCACTGTCAAAGGGGAAATTGACCCACGCACTGGCATGATTGTCGATTTAGGTGCTTTGAATCAAGTGGTAGAAGATTATGTGTTAGAGCCATTCGATCACACCTTTTTAAACAAAGACATTTCTTACTTTGCTGAAGTTGTACCCACTGCTGAGAATATCGCACTTTACATTAGTAATTTAGTGCGATCGCCTATTCAGGAATTGGGAGCTAAACTTTACAAAGTGAAACTGATTGAAAGTCCCAATAACTCCTGCGAAATCTACTGTACTGAGTCAGAATCAAATTCAGTCAGCGTAGCCGTCAGTCAGCCAGTATTAGCACGAGTTTAGGCAATTGAAAATCTAGGCATAGGACATAGGGAATTTATATCATCCCCATGCTCCATGCCCAATGCCCAATGCCCAACTAAAAAAGTTTACTAACTAAGCAGTTGAAACCAGGTAGCAAAGGACTTGTCAATTCATCTTGACTAAATAAAGTAACTGCTAACTTTAATGCAGCCTGCTCACGACGATAAACTTCAACTTTCTTTTGTATAGAATCGCAAATCCAATATTCCTGAACCCCTTGCACTGAGTAAAGCTTTAGCTTTGTTTCTCGGTCGCGTTTCTCATTTTTTGCACCGGGAGATAAAACCTCTACTACTAACTCTGGTGCACCCGTCAGGTGTCCAGCTTCATCTAGCAGGTATTTTAAGCGTTCGTGACTTGCCCACACCACATCAGGGATCACATTGTCAGAATCTGAGAAAATAATTCCAGGTGCGATCGCAGCTTTACCTAAATCAGTTTCATCTGACCAATTATTAAGAACTGTAACAATATTGCCGCAGCTTGTTTGATGATCCCAGTTAGGTGCTTTAGTCACAAATAGCTCTCCATCAATAATCTCATAGCGATTCCTGCGATCGCTAGCAAAGAACTCTAGATCAGCAGTCGTCCAACGCACTGGAGTCGTTTGCATAGAAACCCCCTAGCATTTTCCTAAATCATATTTTAAAAATACCGACGACGGGCGGAATGTCGCAAATAACGATAAATGCCCCAAGCTAAAACTCCAAAAAAGAGATTTAGCAAAAACCGAGTAAGTATAAACCACAAAATATCACTGTCAAAAAGCTTCGACGGACTTAAAGGACTAAGAGTTCTGGCTAACAGAAATAGCCCAAAAATAGCATTTCCACCCAGCACGAGAGCAAACAGTACTAAACTCCTTTGTAAATAACGAAGCTGGGGTGTACGGTTTGAAATCAGGGTAATTACAGGTTTACCTTGCACTTTTCGCAGTAATTGTTCCAGTCGCCAAAACATCCACAATAGAAACGGAAATAAACCATAAGTAAGGAAACGTAGGGGTATTGAGTAACGTCCAGCACTAGATAGGACATTAACTAGGGCATGACAGATTACAGAATTTAGCCAAGCCCAAAAAATGAAATTCCTGTCTCGATTTAACCGAGTGTGGGAAGAAATATAGATTCCTAAAGCATATCCCCAAGGTGCAGAAAACATGACGTGGACTGGTGTGCCGATAATCCGGTCAAGAATTGATGCGGTATCGTGGAAAAGGTAAATCCAGTTCTCTTCGGCAGTGAATCCAAGGGCAACGGCTATGGTGAAAAGGAAAACAGTAGACTGAAATAATCTATACCTGCGTTGTAGATAACAAGTTGGGACAACAACTGCTGCCAATTTGCAGCCTTCTTCAATTGAACCTACTTCCACAAGCTGGCGCAAGGCTATACCAGGAAGCCAACGTTCGATCTGATGCCAGTCAACAAAAGAGTTGGCTACGATTTCAAAAATCCATTCGAGGCTAAGGGCTAAGATGCCAGATATTGCCCCGATGATCAAGAACATCAGTAAATATAACAGAGGTGGAGCGAATGCCACCCGGTAATAGTAGTAGCCTAGCAGCAGCAACGGTGGTGTTGCTGCCCACAGTAGTAGAGAAAAATCAACCACTCACCTGAGCGATCGCTGTACGATGACGGTGGCTATTGTTAGTGATAATAGGAGTTTGGAAACCCGCCTCAACAATAGTCTGCTCAATATCCAAAGCGAAATATTCATCTAAATACGGTTCAGTACTTTTGAGCAACGTCAAAATGTAAGCTGGCATCTTCTGGTAAACTTCAGATTTGGGATTCATGTCCATGATTGCCAAGTATCCACCTGGACGCAGCACGCGCCGCATTTCAGCTAAAATCTGTCGGGTTGCTGATTGCGGTAATTCGTGGCACATCAGGAAAATCGAGACTAAATCAAACGAGGCATCGGGTAGTCCCGTAGATTCAGCTTGGGCATGAAGCCAGTTTATTTTAGCTTGACGTTGTTGGGCGCGGTAATTGGCAACTGCTAAGAAGTAAGAAGATAAGTCCAAGCCGGTAATTTTAGCTTGAGAATAAACTGCTTGTAGGGCAAAACTACTCAAGCCAACACTACACCCGACATCTAAGATATCTTGCGGCTCATTCGGGATTTGACTTTTCAGGATATTGTGGTAACTTTGGCGCAGCATGGGATCACCCTGCGCTTGAGCGCCCTGCCAAATCTTAGCGTGAACAGCGTAGGCAGCAGGTTCTACCTCAAAAGCGGCTTGCCAACTGAGATTTCCGGTTTCGTAGGCATGGAATGAGCTGAGGTAGTATTCTGGGTAGGAAAGCTGAGGATTTTCTACTTGAGCTAGATCAGCCTTCCAATCACGCGCTTGTAGTGTTTCGACTTCTTGCGTCCAAGGCACACCAATTTTCTCGGCACGTTTAATCATCATTTGTCTAGCTTGATGCTTGGCTAGGTTGGCTAAAGGCTGGATTGCCAGTATGCCATTCACCAAGCGGGAAGCTAAACCAAGATTAGTGTTTACAGCAGCAGTCATAAATCAGTTTGCAGTTAACAGCCTTTTGTACTTATGACATACTTGCTGGACAGTAGTCTAGATGCAAATTGAAACTTGACATCTGGCGCGCCGAGCTTCGCATCTCCAAAGGCCGATACAACGGGATTGTTAGATCGTGACAGACTTCGCAATCTTCGCAAGCAATCGTAATGCTTCATTGACGGAAGCCGAATCTCGAAATATCTCTGCTACATCTGGATCAAGAACCACAACATTACTTGATTGCACATAAGCTTCATAGTACTTGCCACGAACACCGCCGGAGAAATCGTACTCAGCTCTCATCTCATCATTGGCTGTTATTTCAGGTTCCTGACTCATAGCTTCTTCTTTCCTGTCGAGTGGCTAAACGAGCACTAATTAATCGCACCTCACCCTCTCGCTCCGTGTGGGACACAACCAAAAGCCTTTGCAACCTCGACTGACCTGTCGTAATAAGACGGAATTCACCTATTGAGTGGTCAGGGTCAGGAATTGTAACAGCTAGTGGATCTCCGAAAATTGTGACAGCTTCTTCAAAAGACACACCATGTTTCTTGGCATTGCTACTTGCTTTGTCTGAATCCCACTGAAACTATTTTGGAGTATTCGGCTTGAGAGCTAACAACATCTCCAATTCACTAGTAGATTTATCGGGGCTAGTGGCGGTAACACCAAAACCACGAATGGAACCCAGGATGGTAATGGTATCGGGGTTAGATGAGATCAAACTATTGAGCATGGGTACAGTTTTAGTTTTGTCCATATCTAGATAGAAATAACCACCGTTGGGCTTTTGCAAAGAACCAGTAACGGCTTTGAAAGCGTCGCTATTGTCGAGAGATGTATTTTTGCCATCGCCCATCGCCTCAGCAATTGGGCCACCAACAGCTACAAATACAGTATCTTGATCCAGCCAACCATGAGCTAATAAAGCTCCTTGTCGGGGGATTTGCCATTCAGTTACGTCTTTACCACCGATACTTCTGTTGGCGATGTTGATTTGTTGGGTTTTGGCGAGGCTATCCAATTTTGTCAAGGTGGCTTCGGCAGTTTTGCGATCGCTAGTATCAAATACTAAAGCACCTCCAAAACCAACACTCGCTAACACTCCTTGATTTGATGGAATCGCCCCAAAGGCAAATTCTCCATTCATCCAGCCAAAAATGTCTTTATCTAGGTCAATATTGACAAATTTCAGTTGTCCGCGCACTTGTTCCAGAGCTTGCTTCATTTCTGGATAATCTTTTGACTGTTCTACTACCGTTGTCCAACCACGGCTGATGCCATTTCCGCTAATCAGAGCAAAGGTATCAATCGGAAATTGCCCAACTATATTCCCAGGACTTGATTGATACTGAAATTTATTTAGTTGCGGATCTAAATTAGCGATCGCTTTTACCCGCACTCCTGCATCATCAACCCCAACACCTGCCACCACAGATTTTATCTGCTTGAGTTGCGTCAAGGTTTGTGGGGGTAACTGCTTTGCCTGTGGACTTGCGGCGATTAATTGCTGTACCATCCCTGCATAGTCTGGTATATAAATTTGGGCGAGGCTGTTTTTGACATCCACTCCTTTGCTGAGAATAGTACCAGCACCTTCTTTACTAGCAAAAGAAGACTGTCCCTTAAATGTGTCAATTGCTTTTTCTACAGCTTGCTTTTCGGGGGCTAATACCAACTGGCTATTATTTAAAACTACGCTATACGTCGGCTTACCTTTTTCTGTAGTTTCGACAATTTTTTCACCTTGGTAGTCAGATTCCTGGAATTTCACCCCTTTTTGTGACTTCAATTTATTAGCAAAATTCAAGGCACTGAGTTTGTCCTTGATTCCCACCACGATCAGGATATTTGATTGCTGCTGTAAATTTGTTGGTACATTAGGTGTCTCAGACGGCACAGTTAACTGCGCCGGTTTGACAGGATTTGGTGGCAGTAGAGCAATCATTACACCACCAGCCCAAGGCTTTATGTCTTTTTCATAAGAAACGTTACTCTCACTGAACATTTGCTTATTGAAATCTTCCAGACCTTTTGCCACTAACTTTTGAGCTTCTGGAGTGCCAAACTGTTGTAACTTTGCCCAAGCTTCAGTATCAGTAGTAATATAAGCTGCCATCAACGCTGTTGAAGGTACTACTTTAGCACTGGCTAGAGCGTCTGAACTACCTGATGATGGGCTTTTAAAATATGTATAAGCCGCTATACTTCCTGCTACAACTACAGCAGCGCCAACAGCAGGAATGAGAAATTTTGATTTACTTTCAGGCATTTTATTATCCTCTTTTACTCAGATTGTCACCGAGATTTATACAAGTGTCATTGTAGAGTTTTCGGATTTATTAATAATTTTCGATAATCCATCGGTATTTACTGATAAAATTAGAAGTCCTATAAGTTAGCGGTCTAAAATTACTCCAAAAAATACTTTAATGGGATGAGGAGCCAGTCAGCAAATGATATGCTGTTCATCTTAAACAAATATGCTACTCAATAGCGACAAGCTATCCTAAGTTATAAGAATAATTAGGAGTATTTGTACTTAATGAGAATCTATCGAGGTGCAAGAGACTCTTGACTCGATGACAAAAAAGTGCAAAATATCAGGAAAAATGAAGAGTGCTGAGTTGAAAGACCGCCCACAAGGGGCTAAAACCAAAGTACACAAATCCTGGGTACTTCTTAATTCACTCAGGACTCAGGACTCAGCACTCAGGACTACATCCACCAGCCAAGCCAGACTTTTCAGGATTACAAGGTCAGTAAGGATCAATGTCGAAGTATTATTTTGATACAGATAATAACGAACAAAAAGCTTTTGAGTTACCGGGAGCAAGACCACACTACAACCCCGATCGCCCCGGACAGGTAGAGCATATTTTTCTCGATCTCAGCTTGGATATTCCAAAGCTTTGCTATCAGGGCAGTTGTAACATTCGCCTTTTACCAATTCGTAATGGCATTGATCGATTGATTTTGGATGCTGTCAGCCTGAATATCGAGTCTGTGCAGGTGGATGAAGTGCCACAAAATTTTGACTACGACGGGGAACAGCTTTCCATCCAACTTTCTGAAGCGACCCAAATTGGTAAACGCTTGCTGATTGCGATCGCCTACTCGGTGGCAAAACCACAACGCGGCATTTATTTTATTCAACCAGACAAGCACTACCCAAACAAGCCCACTCAAGTTTGGACTCAGGGCGAAGACGAAGACTCTCGCTTTTGGTTCCCCTGCTTCGACTATCCAGGACAACTGTCTACTTCGGAAATTCGCGTGCGTGTTCCCAACCCTCTCGTTGCGATTTCCAACGGCGAACTGATTGACACCACAGAAGATGCTGATTACAAAATCTACCATTGGTTACAGCAACAAGTTCATCCCACCTACTTAATGACTTTGGCAGTAGGTGACTTTGCGGAGATTCGGGATGAGTGGAACGGGAAACCAGTCACTTACTACGTAGAAAAGGGACGGGAAGAAGATGCTAAACGCAGCATGGGCAAAACTCCCCGCATGATCGAATTTTTGAGCCAAAAGTATGGTTATCCATATCCTTTCCCGAAATACGCCCAAGTTTGCGTCGATGACTTCATCTTTGGCGGCATGGAAAACACTTCCACAACTCTGTTAACAGATAGATGCTTGCTGGATGAACGCGCCGCCTTAGATAACCGTAATACTGAAAGTTTAGTCGTCCACGAACTCGCACACCAGTGGTTTGGTGATTTGGTGGTAATTAAGCATTGGTCTCATGCTTGGATTAAGGAAGGAATGGCTTCCTATTCTGAGGTAATGTGGACGGAACAGGAATATAGTCTCCAAGAAGCAGCTTACTATCGTTTATTGGAAGCTCGTCGTTACATTAGTGAAGATAGCAGCCGGTATCGCCGGCCAATGGTAACGCACGTTTACCGAGAAGCTATTGAACTTTACGATCGCCACATTTACGAAAAAGGGTCTTGTGTTTATCATATGATTCGATCCCAATTGGGAGATGAGTTGTTTTGGCAGGCAATTCAAACATTTGTCCAAGATAATGCCCACAAAACTGTAGAAACAGTAGACTTACTCAGGGCGATTGAAAAGGCAACCGGACGTAATCTTTTGTTTCTCTTTGACCAATACGTTTATCGTGGCGGTCATCCCGATTTTAAAGTGGCTTACTCTTGGGATGGGGATGCTAATTTGGCAAAAATTACAGTAACTCAAACGCAAGCTGCTGAAGATAAAAATGTCAGTAAGGATTTATTTGATTTAAAAATACCTATCGGTTTTGGCTATACCGAACAAGAAGCGAAAAGTGAGGAGTTAGAAGTTAAAAATAATTCCAAATTCAGCACTCAGGACTCACTACTCAAAACTTTTGTAGTGCGGGTAAATGAACGTGAACAAAGCTTCTATTTTCCTCTAGAAAATAAGCCCAAATTTATCAGTTTTGACGTTGGAAATAATTACCTGAAAACAGTAACTTTAGAGTATGCAATACCGGAGTTAAAGGCACAGTTAGAATTTGATCCCGACCCGATTTCGCGCATTTATGCAGCGGAAGCTTTGGCGAAAAAAGGCGGGTTAGAAGCTACCATTGCACTGTCTGCGTCACTAAAAAATGACCCGTTGCGGGGTGTACGTGTGGAAGTAGCGAAACAACTAGCCCAAATTAATTTAGACCAAGCCTTTGATGGCTTAGTTCCTGGGTTAAAAGATAAAAATGCTTATGTGCGACGATCTGTAGTAGAAGCACTTGCTCAAATCAAAACTGCTGAAAGCTATAAAGTTGTGAGAGGGCTGTTGCAAAAAGGCGATCCCAGCTACTACGTGGAAGCAGCAGCTTCTCGTGTGATCGGAGCAATCGCCTCATCAAACTTAGAAGAAAAACCCAAGGAAGACAAGGTATTAAAGCTGCTGAAAGGCGTTTTAGAAGAAAAAGCGGGTTGGAATGAAGTCGTGCGGAGTGGTGCAGTTGCTGGTTTAGCTGAATTCAAAACCTCGGAAGCAGCTTTAAATCTGTTGATCGAATACACCAAACTCGGTGTACCACAACCCCTACGTTTAGCCACAATTCGCGCCTTAGGAAAGATTTCTGTAGGTCAAAGTCCAGTTAATTTAGAACGGATTTTAGAAAAATTAACAGAACTAGCCAAAGAAACCTTCTTTTTAACGCAAGTGTCAGTAGCAGCAGCATTAGGACAAATGGAAACACCCAAAGCAGTCGGGATTTTGCGATCGCTAGTCGAACAAACAGCCGATGGGCGTGTACGTCGCTATGCTGAAGAAGAAATTTCCAAGGTGCAAAAAAACATTGGCTCAGAAAAAAACCTGCGTCAATTGCGTGAAGATTTCGACCAACTCAAACAACAAAACCAGGAATTGAGAAGCCGTTTAGAGAACTTGGAGGCCAAATCTAAATAGCAGCTAATTGGTAATTGGTAATTGTGGCAAAACCACTACCAATTGCCAAAGTTGTGCTTAACGCTGTAATTTTTATTATAAATTTGCATCACATAATCAATCAAAAAGCTTCTAAATATACACTCTTTGGCAAAAGTTTATTTTTATTTGATGGTTATTGTGGACACATAGAATATTTTATTTTCTACTTAAGTAGATAGGTGTAAATAAATATAATACCAAGATTCCCTGAGCGTTTTATGTTTAATTAAGTTGACCTACTTACTACTGCTATATGTAGCTAATAGCAAACATGGTTACTCAGTTATTACATCCTCCTTAAATTTGTATACATAGGTAAATATTTATATCTACATAAAATATAGTTAAGAAAATATAAAATCATCTGAAACTTGGATAAGTAGTTGTAGTTTTATAAAGTATAATTAAGAATAAAGATAAACAAATCTAGGCACTAACATAGGCTTTAATCGCCTCGAGCAGCATCCCAAAAGGGTAAAGTTCTAGTTGTTTTAGATAAAAGACTACCGTTATCCTGTAACTACAACTAATTTGTGGGGCAGGAGACAAGCAATCATTGTAAACTTCCCAGTTGAAGAGGCAAATAAAGGCGTGGGTCAGTATCAACCTGCCGAGCTAAAACTCTATAATCCAGATGCGATCGCTCGCTACTATAGTTACCGTCCCTGGCTAGCCTGGGGGCGACTGCTGAGAATTAGCTGGTCTTTTGCAGGATTTATATTCAGTCTCAAGTGGGACGAATGGCAAGATAAAGTTGAGCAAAACAAGGGTAAGCGAGCTATCCAGTTGCGAGAACTGCTCACCCGCCTCGGACCGACTTTTATTAAAGTTGGTCAATCTCTTTCCACCAGACCTGACCTAATACGCAAAGATTTCTTACAAGAGCTGGTGAAGTTACAAGACCAGTTACCAGCTTTCGATAATGCGATCGCTTACCAGATTATTGAAACTGAACTAGACCGTCCCATCCACGAAAATTTTAGTGAGTTGTCACCTAACCCAGTAGCTGCTGCTAGCTTGGGTCAAGTATATCGTGGTCGTCTGATCAGCGGCGAAGAAGTTGCAGTAAAAGTCCAACGCCCCAACTTACGCCCGCTCCTCACACGCGACCTCTATATATTCCGGTGGGCTGCGAGTTGGGTAGCTCCTTGGTTGCCTCTCAATCTTGGACACGACCTAACTTTAATCGTGGACGAGTTTGGCACGAAGTTATTTGAGGAAATCGATTATATTAATGAAGGCCGCAACGCCGAAAAATTTGCTAGCAACTTCCGCAACGACCCCCAAGTTAAAGTTCCAGGCATTTACTGGCGTTATACAAATACCCACGTTTTAACCCTGGAATGGATTAATGGCTTCAAGCTGACAGATACTGAACGCATCCGCGAAGCAGGTTTAGACCCAGAGACGATCATCCAAATTGGCGTTACCTCAGGATTGCAACAGCTTTTAGAACACGGCTTCTTCCATGCTGACCCCCATCCAGGCAATTTGTTTGCTGTACCTGATGGTCGTATGGCCTATATTGACTTTGGCATGATGGATCAGTTGGACGAAACCACCAAAGAAACACTGGTGGATGCGCTAGTACATTTGGTGAATAAAGACTACACCGACTTAGCCGAAGATTTTGTAAAATTAGGGTTTTTGGCTCCAGACACAAATATTTGCCCGATTGTGCCAGCATTAGAAGCGGTGCTAGGAAACGCCATTGGTAAAAACGTCAAGGATTTTAACTTCAAAACTATTACCGATGAGTTCTCGGAACTGATGTACGAATATCCTTTCCGAGTCCCGGCGAAGTTTGCTTTGATTATTCGTTCCCTTGTTACGCAAGAAGGTATTGCCCTTAGCCTCAACCCAAATTTCAAAATTGTTGAAGTGGGTTATCCCTACATAGCACGGCAGTTACTGACAGGAGAATCGCCCCAATTACGGCGACGATTATTGAATGTGTTATTCAAAGATGGTAAATTTCAGTGGCAGCGATTAGAGAATTTGATTGCGATCGCTCGTAGTGATAGCAACTTTGATGTGTTGCCCACAGCACAGATGGGGTTCCAATATTTAATGTCGGAAGAAGGCAAGTTTCTCCGGCGACAACTAGTGCTTGCTATTACCGAAGATGACCGCCTTCACACCGAAGATATCCAACGTCTGTGGAACCTGGTTAAAGATGACTTAAAACCGGATCGTTTATTAAATATAGCGATCGGTATTTTGACAGAGTTATCTAGAGAAGGCGCAGCGGTTATCCTCCCAAAAGCTCCATTCCTTGAGCCTTTTGCTGGAAACCAGTCAGCAAACAAAAAGTAAAAAATCTTTAATATAAATCAGGAGTTTTAATGTACTATTTTCCTCTGCAACCACCTTATTTTCTGTTACTTGTTGGCTTTCTAACAGCATTAACATCTGGTTTGGCATTATCTGGTACTTTGAAAGTAATTGTGCAGGAATGGCCAAGCGAGCGCACAGAAAATACTAAACCGCGTTCTTCGCTGAAACAATTGTTGGTGCCATTTATCGGCATAACTGGCGGTACTTGTCTATTTCTCTCTTCAGGCTTAGAGATATTTGGCTTTCCTTCCTCATTGGCTTTAGGAGTAGGTCTACCAATTAGTCTGTTTACTTGTTTATTAGTGTGGTTGCAGTTGGGAAGTATGATGACATTTATAGAACGCGAAGGAATGCAATCTCTAGACTTAGATTCAATGTCATAGATTTAAAGCAATATGGTTAAGTTCTGATTAACTGAACTGTATTCATATCTATGACACTTTACTAATATACAAATCGACTCAAATGCTCACTATTAATGGTGAGCATTCACATTTTTTGAATGAGGATTTGTCAAGGCTTTGTAAAGATTCCATTAATCACGTCCTTACATCTATTATGGCTTGGATGGGATTTAGTAATCCGACAAAAACAAGTATTATTACGGTAGTCAGTACCCATATTGTGTATGTAAATATAGTGTTTGATTAAAATCGGAACAAGCAGTATGATTCTGCTGTCTTTAAACGTATTCTTGAGCTATTTTTTTAAACATATTATTTGTAACTAAAGATTAAAATCATGAAACTTAAAGTCTTTTTGATATGTACAGGTCTTGGTCACGTTATGCGGGGATATGAGTCTTTTGCTGAACAAGCATTTCAGACACTATCAAAAGAACCTTCTCTAGATATAATCCTTTTTAAAGGTGGTGGAAAAGCAAAAGCAAAAGAAATTCCTTTGTGGAATTTACCCCGTTATACTACAACAGCCTGTCGGATAGCTAAGTACACTAAAACTAGTTCCTATATTGTAGAGCAAATATCCTTTTTTTTCAGTCTTATACCACACATCCAAACAGAGAAACCAGATGTAATTTACTTTAGTGATAACGATATTGGTGATTTCCTCGCACATTGGCGGCGTTTTACCAAACAAAGCTATAAATTACTCTTTTGTAATGGTGGCCCACTCGGATCAAAGTCTCCCATTTTTGCCAACTGTGACCTAATACAACAAGTTGCTCCTCAGCATCTTCAGAATTGTTTAAAAGCAGGGATACCTGCTCAAAAACAAACTCTAGTTACTGCTGGGATGGAAATACCTGCTGAGTTACAAATACTTTTGCCTGATCAAAAAGAGGCTTTAAGAAATAAACTAGGATTACCTGAGAAAACACCTTTAATTCTTTCAGTAGGTTATATCAGCAAAAAGCATAAGCGCATGGATTATTTAATTCGTGAAGTTGCTAGTTTACCTGAACCACGTCCTTACCTTTTGCTGCTAGGACAACAGGATGGAAGTACACCCGAAATTATTGAACTGGGTAACAGCTTATTGGGTGCTGAAAATTTTCAAGGCAGAAGCGTAGCCTCTCATGAAGTTGCAGACTACTATAAAATTGCAGATGCTTTCGTGTTAGCTTCCCTCCACGAAGGACTAGCAAGGGTGTTTTTAGAGGCAATGTCATACGGCTTACCCTGTATAGTTCATGATTATGGCGTCACCCGTTACACCTTTGAAAATGAAGGGTATTTTGGCAATTTTAAACACGAAGGAAGTTTGGCAGATTTAATTAGTCAAGTACTATCTAAAAATGGAGATAAATCTGAATTTTATCAGCGTCATCGTTTCATTTATGAGCGTTTTAGCTGGGATAAATTGCTGTCAAGCTATGTTGAGATGATTCACATGGCAGCTAATTGAATAAAAAACTTTTAAGTTAATTTTTGCTTAATTATTTAGTAATTCTATCCTTGAAGTTACGATAGTTAAGCTTAATATTGTTGACTTTTTGATTTAAAAAACTTGTAGTAGTCTTTTGCAGACGAATTAGTGGACTCTCACGCTTAAAGCTTTTGGGTCTTTTTTCTGGCGACTTTAAATATCTATAATGCAAAAACACATCTCGATATGGAATATTAACATCTTCACCAGCGCAAAGCCTCGTAAAATCTGAAGAAGATACACTCATATAGTGAATGTAGGTCAGAGGTTGTCCTTGGTCGTAAAGAATATTATCTATCACATCAAATTTAGAAGTCCAGTGGTTACCAGTCGCTGAACCGTGTTTGGCGTAATTATAGTAAGAGATTCTACTTCGTAAAACTAAATAGTTGAGAACTGTTTGATCGGAATCTGCCCACGCCAGTGCATCAGCTTCACCTGCTTCTAAGTTTTCTAGTAGGTTTGCTAACATTGCATCGTCAAAAACACCCTTTTTAGAAGCAAACCAACCAGAACAAAAAATATGCTTACGAATGTTTTCTAGGGAAAAAACTTTTTCTAGCTTATCTTCTGTCCAGTTAAAAATATAATCCAAATCCGATTTATATTGAAAGTCATTTGTGACCCAATCATATTCATCTAACTTTTGATAAATATCATCGAGTGGTTTCATCAACAGCGTATCTCCGTCAAAGAAGATAAACTTGTTAAAAGGACCATCCAGACAGCAAAGTTTTCGATGCCTTTCTATGCGATAGTTTTCTGGTAAGCCATATTCTTGCCACAGTTTTAACGCTCTTGGATGAGCTTTCCAGATCCGAGTGCCAAAATTCTCCCAGCGAGCTATGGAAGCAGAGTCTTCAAATAAGGTGACATTATCTCTAGCTGCAACCTCTGCCTTTACCTTGTCTAACCGCTCATTATATGGAATTACACAAACAGGAATTTGTCTACCAGCATTAGCTTCTATACTATTAAGTAAAGCAACTAGTTGGTCATACACAACATCATTCGCTAGGACGTAAATGCCATCAATCATTGGGATACTCCTAATATTAAGTGCGGGCAGGAACAAAAGGAAAGAAACGGCGAGTTAGTTTAGAAAAGAAAGCAAATTTACCCTCATGGAGATAGCGATAGTGTTCCCACAATTGCCAGTAGGGACTACCAGCTTTCATCCGCGTACCAGCCCAGTGCAGATATTTTAGTCGTTGTCCTCGGTCATAGAGAGCGTATTCTTGCTGTTGAAAACTTTGCGAACCTGCCCAACTACCAGGTCCTCCCCCAGGGATTTTGACGAGATTACCACGTTTGGAAATTAGTTTGAGTACAATATAATTTATAATTGGTTGATCTGTAACTCCTTCAGAAAAATCGAAATATTCGCGGTGTATTGCACATTCGCGCAAAGCTTCATCCATCTGTTGTTCGGTAATTGTCCCTTTTCTCGAAGCCCAAAAGCCGCTGTTGAAAACGTCTTGAAGTTGAGCATCTGAAAAAATTTGCTGCTCTTTCACAAATGGGGAAAAGATATTTCGCAGTTTGTCATTGGCATGATGGTAATCACAACAGAAGAAATCGACTTCTGAAAGTTTGTCTAAATTGTCGGCAATTTTTTCAAAAACGACAATATCCGTATCAATATAAATAAATTCATCTAAAGGACCAAACCACGCCACCAGTTTACGCATTTTGTTGGGTAAGGCAAGGAAATCTCGATCAAAAATTTCTCCGATGCGTTTGGTAAATGTATCAATAAGATCCAAATCTGGGAAAATTTGGACGTTGTGTAAAGTAGCAAGCTGTTGTGCTACCTTGTGATAATTGTCATTAAAAGGTATAAGATAAACGGTTACTTCTGGGTCAAAGTAACGAATGCTATTGAGTAAAGCGATCGCATTATCGATAACACGATCATTGGCAACAATATAAATTCCTCTGCTCATAAATTATCCTTGGTTAATTAATTTAAGTTTTTGCAAAGCTCTTGTAAGTAAATTTGGTGTTGGAGCGTTATTATAACTCTTAGGAGGATTTTTAAAGACTGGACGCTTCTCTGGTTCGTGCAAATAACGATAGTAGAGAAATAAATCTCGATAGGGAAATTCAATATTTTCTCCAGCACAGACTGCTTGATTGATATTAGGAGGAATACCAATGTAATGGAGATAAGTTAGTCGATTACCTTTGTCATAAAGAAGATGTTCTCGTTCCTCGAAGTGCTTAGAGGTGGCAGAGCATCCTGTTTTTTCATTATCTGGTAGTTGCCGAGCAAAGTTATAAATAGAAAGATTAGACCTCATTACCATGTAATTTATTAGTGGTTGTTCGCCAGCCCCACTATACAAAATTTCCGCTTCACCATTTTGTAAATTTGATATCAGCCAATCTCTTTGTTCAGAGTTAAAAACTCCCCGTTTTGCGCCATAGAAGCCTGAGCAAAATATTTCAGAATCAATGCGTTTTTGCTCGAAAAGTTCTAGTAATTTTGGAGAATTAACATTATATATTTTACTAACGTCTTTAAATTGGAAATCGTAGACAACAAAATCATAACTATCTAGCTTTTCAAACACTGTCGCTAGTGAGTCCATCACCAAGGTATCTGCATCTAAATAGATAAACTTATCGAAAGGCCCATCAAAAGCGCAAAAACGACGGTGAGCGCCATAAAGGCGGGATTTACTGCGATTCAATCGTTCTGGTGCTGCTGTCAGCATAAATTGATCCCAGCGGTTGATTGATTCTTGATTATCGTAGAGAAATACATTAGGACGTTTAGCTATTTCATCAGCAATTCGCTGTGTCTGATCATCGAAAGGATAGATACAAACAGGAGTTTCTGCGCCCAATATTACGTCAATACTGTTGAGCAAAGCCACCAGTTGATCGAAAACATAATCATTGCCAAGGGTACAAATACCATTCATAATTTATGAGTGTTGATCAACAAAGTTTGACAACCAGTTAAGCAGGTTTAATTTGTGTAAGATGATTTGACGTGCTTCGGCGATCGCATCTTTGGCAGCATACCAAGCATCAGGTGTAGCTGTCACTTCTTGGATGTAAGCAATGCCTTTTTCATCTAAACTTGGCAACCGCAAAAAACTCCCAGGTGGCAATAATTTATCAGCAGCCGGGCCACCATAGTAAATTGGTAGACACCAAGCAAGCAAACTATCCCAAAGTTTCTCACTCACATACCAATTATTATCAGCATAATTTTCAATTGCCAGATTGTAATAGTATGGTGCCATGCCATACCATTTGTTACCTAGTTCTCCCGACTTTTTAGCCCATTCTGGTAAGTTACGCCCATACAAATCAAATTTCATGCCACTAGATTGTAGAGACTGCAAAAAGTCTAAACGCTGGCGATGGTTGACTGTGCGGCTAATTCCTGAAGTAATCCAACTACATGGGGCAACCTTTTGGGGCGGTGGCATTTCATTTAAATCTTGAAATGAATTTGAGTGATACCAAATAGCAGGCATATAGTTGGGAGTGGGAGCAAAGTCATCTGGGCCAGAAACATAGCCACAATACTTCTGGGCTTGTTGGTAATTATAATTAGTTGTTTCGACAACTTCATCTAAAGGCGGTTCTCTTAGTGAATAAATAATCCGTTCTTTGTTGACACCACGCAGTAGAGAATCAACATTTACTACTGATTTTTGCTGCCGTTTGCGAAAACTATCTAACCAAGATTTTTGTGGCGATGCTTGGGGAAAATCAAATTGATACATCAGCAGAAAATCTGGTTTGTCTGCTAGTGCTTGCATTTGGATATTGCCCCAAACTCCAAATTGATTTGGGGTTTGTTGCCATAGCCAATCGGCTCTGGTTTCTAAACCTTGATAGCTGCTAATCATACCTACTGTTTTCATAGTCATTTTAGTTATTATTTTTCATGAGTTATTTTCCCTAATCTCACCGATTTTTCCTTACGCAATAAGTTGGGGAAGTAGAGATTCATCAACATAACTAAGGATTTTTGCCGCTCGATTTTCCCAAGAAAACTGCCTGACAAATTCGATACTATCTGGATAACCTTCTATCTTTCTGGGATGAGTTTCTAAAACCCGCTTTAGACATTCGGCAAATTTGCTGGGGTTATCTGGCTCACACCAAGCAGCGATCGCCTGAGTATCTTGAAATTCAACTAATGATGGAATTTCCGTCGAGACAATGGGAGTTCCAGAAGCGAAGTAGTCAAATAGCTTTAAGGGAGATGTAAAAGTTGCCGCTTTTCCCGAACAATGAGGGTGAGCTAAAATATCGGCTGCTTGTAGCAAAGATGCTAACTCATTATGCAATACATAACCCAAAAACTTAATATTATGAACCTGTTTTTCTTTTACCAATTGCTGATAATATTCGACTTCTGTTGGCTTACCACCTGCACAGGCAAATTGCACATTAGGCATTTTATTAGCCACATCAATTAGTAAATCAATACCTTTAAATTGTTGTAGCGCCCCCGCATATACTACCAAATATTGATTTTCGTCTTGTAATAGTTTTTTACGCCATTCTGCTGCTTTTTCTGGTTGTCTCTGCATAAATAATCTATTAAACCCATTGTGCAGCTTAATTACTTTTTCTGGTGGCATACCATTTTTAATCATGCTTTCACGAATGGTTTCTACAACGGTGACAGCAATTTGCAGCAGCGGATTTGTGACAATTTCTGGCTCAAATGGCTTGTCTTCGTGGTGGTGGTGTTCATAAATTGCCGGAACGCCATTTTTAATCGCAGCTTTTACAAAATTCCAGTTGCGACTGTGGACTAGTTTGGTAGTTGGAAGAATGTGAAATGGTAAATAATACTTGCTGGCAATGGTGTTAGAGTCAGTAAATTTACTCCGAAAATGGTCAATTGGCCAAGGCATCGGTAAAGGTGCAACTTTTAACTTGTCATGGAGGTTGTAATATTTAATAAGTTCTATTGGTGTTTTTCTCGGTTGAAAAGGCCGAGCTAGATTAGCTATATTAATCGCTTTTGCTCCTTTATCAGGGTATACCAAAACTGTTGAATATCCCAAGTTGGCAGCGGCGTTAGCTGCATTTGTAGACTGCACTAGGTGAGCCTCTGGCTGGGGAAGCTCTTCACCGATGAAAAAAATATAGTGTTTTTTTAAAGCAGGATTTTTCATAACTTTAGACATCAAGACTATTCTCAAATTTTTCTAAATTATCGAGCAGACATATAGCAGATTCATAACTTTCAGTAATTAATCCATTTTGTTCTTCTGTGGTGGCTATCAAATTATCAGATAGAGAGCGGAGAGAGCTAATGATCAGGTTAAGAGAAGTCCGAAAATCAATGGAGATATGATTAAATTTTTGATAAGAGTTACTCATAACATCTTGGTGTTGCTCAGAAATTGAAATGAATCGTCCCTTTATTTGCAAGTTAATAACATCCTCAAAAACATCTATGGTGTTGAGAATTCTCCAGGCTGATTTGTAAGATTGTTCAATTAATTCCTGCCGTTCCTGGGAATTGTCTACCAGATCATCGAGTAATAAGCGCAGGAATCCAATCATCGAGTTCAGCTGCGTCCGCATTTCGTGAGAGATGCGGAGCCAGCTTTGATTGTGTTTAGTAGCTTCAAGATATTCAGCAAGTTTTCTAGAGTTTAGACGCATTGCCTTAATGATTTTTGTCTGCATCAAATTTTTATTAGGGCGATCGCTAAATTGCATTGAGTACAAGCGTGAGTAGTAAGCACCCTTTTGTAAAAGTTCTTCATGGGTTCCCACCTCTACTACCTGTCCATGATCTAATACGGCTATTTGATCGGCTTTTTGGACTGTGGAAAGGCGGTGAGCAATTACTAGGGTGGTACGATCGCGACTCAAATTATCGAGTGCAGTTTGGACTAACCGTTCAGAAACGGTATCTAAAGCGCTGGTGGCTTCATCTAAAATTAGAATTTCGGGATTTTGGAGGAGTGCGCGGGCGATCGCTAATCTTTGCCTTTGTCCACCAGATAACATCACGCCGCGATCGCCAATCAAGGTGTCAAATCCCTCAGACAATTTGCTAATAAACTCGTAGGCATTTGCCCGCTTGGCTGCTGTCAAAATTTCATCATCAGTAGCCTCTGGTCGCCCATAGGCGATGTTGTTGTATACCGAGTCATTAAAAAGAAAGGTGTCTTGACTAACAATTCCCATCCGCTTACGCAGGGATATAACATCAAACTCCCGCAAATCGGTGCCGTCAATGGTAATACTGCCAGCTATGGGGTCATAGAATCTGGGTAAAAGGTCTGCCAAAGTAGATTTACCAGCACCAGAACCGCCTACTAATGCTAAGGTCGTGCCACGCGGTAAATATAAATTCACATCTTTGAGTACCAATTTGTCATGACTAGGGTAGGCAAAGCAAAGAGAATTAAAAGACACGCCCTTTTCTAATTTTGTGTAAGGAAGCTTACCTTCGCTCATGAACGGCTTATCGTCCAGGTTTAAAAACTCATTTGCCACATCCACACTGGCGGCAATACTCGCAAAGTTACTGCGAATAGTATTTAGCTGAGAAATCAACGGCAGCAATCGTAGCAGCACTAATAAATATGTCAGGAGTACAGTAGAAAGAGAAGAAACCTGTGCAGCAAAGAAGGTTTTGCTCAAAAGTACAATTAGCAGTAAAGCTGTAATACCCATCACCTCACTCAGAGGTGCGATCGCTTCCGAATTAACCTGAGATTGGAAATCTGCTTTTTCGCGATCACGAATTAATTTTTTAATCCGTTGATATTCTTTTTTTTCACTTCCCGTCGCCTTTACCAGCCGAATTCCGTTCAAAGTCTCCAGTACTGAAACTGAATATGCTTTAGACATCTCGCTGAGCTGTTTACCAAAATTCTTAGATCGAGAAATGGCAAACTGATTTACTAACGTCACCAACGACAACAAAAATGTAGCAACAATTGTTAACTGCCAAGAAATTGACAGCAACAAACCGATAAAAACTAAAATTGTGATTATTAAGATAACTATCTTGACTATAGTACCTATAGCACCTGCGGCTCGGCCAATTTCTCCACCAAGACGGTTTATTAAATCACCAACCTTCGTCTTTGTATAATAATCTATATCAATTTCTAGTAATAGCCTTAATCCGGCTTCTCGCATATCCGCTGTCAGCTTTCGGCTTAAAGAACTCGATGCTAAGGAACTGGCATAAGTAGCTAAGTTTTTTAAAATAATTGTGAATATAATTGCCCCAGCCATTACTCCTATACGGTAAGTCTCTGGAGTATTTTCAAACGGCGAAAGCATCGTTTTAAGGATGGAAGGAGCGGTACTTAAATCTACTTCTTGCCCCACAATTTTTAAAACTACTGGCACAATTAGAGCTGTGCTGATCCCATTAAATAAAGCTCCAGAAAATCCTAACAGTATGGTCAGCAGAATTAAACCTGGATAGGGTTTAGCGAATCTTAGTAGTAGTTTTTTGGTAGACATTGGGTATTTTTATGCCAATTTCACTTAATTATTAATATTATTCACAACTGAGCAATTACTGACTTGAGTGTAGAAGCCATAGCCTCTATGCTATAGTGTTCCACACATCTTTCTCTTGCCTTGATACCCTGCTGGTTCGCTGACTCTAAATCTTGAAATATCAATTGAATTTGTTCAGCAATTTGTTCAGGACAAGCAGGCTCGACTAAATAACCAGTATCACCTAAAATTTGGGGAATATCTCCAACGCGCGTTGATAATATAGGTTTAGCCATTGCCATACCATCTGTCAACTTTAGGGGAAATTGAGCGCGAGTTTCTGGGGTATCTCGCTGGGGAACAACCACAATGTGAGCTGCTGCTACCAAATCAGGCATAACATCGGCTGGATACTTTGGTAATTTGATAATCCAACGTCCCCATTGTTGTTGAAGTTGCTGATCATAATCATCATAAGGACTACCACCTACAATCACTAATCTTAAGTCTGGCTGATTAATTTTATCGAGCGCTATGAGAACATCTTCTAAACCTTTATAAGGTCTTGGCGCACCAGGAAACATTAAAATCCGATATTCAGCTAAACCATAACGATTTCTGCTGGACTCAGCATCATATTGAGCAGGATCAAATAAGGAAGTATCTTTGCCATTAGGAACAAATGTACCGCCAAAACGTTGCTGCAAAAATTTGGTATGCACCGTCACAACATCAGCGCGACTTACCAAACCTTCCATCCATTTCACATATAAAGGATGATGAGGATTTTTGAGTGCGCCGTCTGGTTTCAACAAGTCTCTAGCTAATTGTTTGGGTGTAGGACGATAATGCCAGTTATCACCACCATGCCAGCTAAGTTCCCAATCATCTATATCTAAAATTAAAGGTTTTCTACTGAATATTTTCTTTAATAGGGCAACTCCAAAACTTGCTATTTGTGGTTTGATAGCATAAATTATATCTCCATTTATTTTTGGCAAAATTTTATTAATTTCTCCAAAAAACTCGGGAAAGTTTTTACCTGGTAAATTATAAACGTTTAATTCGGATGGTAACTTTCGATATAAGTCATCTCCAAATAAAAAACCCATGATTTCAACTTCATATTCTAAACTTTTTAGGGCTGTTGCTATTAAGTATGCACGCAAAATAGCTGCACTTGATAAATCTGAAACTAGCAGTGATATCTTAGAAAAATTTTTCACTATTTTTATACTGATTTTTATTTAGTGCGCCAAGGATTTGTAACTTGATTCGGTAAAAACACTTTAGCGAATCGGTCAAAAATCCTTGTGTATAATGAACGTGTAATATTTTTAGCATATTGAGGTCGATAAGGATAGGTACAGTGAAGAACTTTAATTTTATCCTGAATATTATAAGCATCCTGCCATTTACTGAGATAATTATAGGTAGGTGGTAGGATTTTCAGATGAGGGCGTACAGATGCGATCGCAGATGCAAAAGCCCCTTGATCTTTTAAAAGTAATTTATCTTGATTATTTTTAACAATTTCAAAATATCGTTTAAATTCGTCAAAAAATATCTTGGTTACTTCTGTTTTTCTAAAAGCTATGAAACCGCCATTGTACTGGATACTATCTGCTTGTAATGGTAAACCTACAGATTGCAGAATTAGTAAAACATTCGGCAAAAGGTCTTCTTGCTTTCCACGCAATAAATTTGTAGCTTTCAGAATAGAAGGTTGCACATCTTCAGTTAATAGAAAATCATATTCATCCAAATACTCAAATACATCGTTGATATCGGAAAGTAAGCAAATATCTGAATCTAGGTAAATCGTTTGATCAAACTCAGAGGCTGCATATAAAGCCAGTTTTGCTTGCCGTGATGCTAAAACAGTATTTTCATTTGGAGGCGCCGGCTTTAAAATTACATTTTTAAAAGCCTTTAATAACGGATAGAGAACTACCGGAACTTGGTCAATTAAAATAATTATCGGCTCTTGATGAAACTTCCTGATCGCCGCTAAAAAATGAATACAATCTTGAAAAGAGTAAAGTCCGGTTAGAATGGTAATAAATCCTCTTGTTGAATTCATAAAATGGTTCCTATAAACACTTAACTTAATGTAATAAATTTTGTACTTGTAAAGAAAAATTTTCCCAACTTAAACTCTCAACACTTTTACTGATATCATGTTGAATATTAAAGGCTTGTTCGATTAAGTCGCATATTACTTCACAGGGTCTATCAGTATCAAATATAAAGCCAGTTTTTCCGTGATTGATAATATCAGGAGCAAACCCTGTTCTCCTGGCAACTGGTACAATATTACACATCATCGCTTCAATTAAAGCTATTAGACCATCTTCTAATTTTGCGGGTGAAACAAAAACATCCATCTGAGCATAGTACTTAGGGTAATCTGAATAGATAGCTTCAATGTAAGATAGGTTTGGTAAAGCAAGTAGTTCTTCAAATTTTTCGTACTTATCCCAATTTCTCTCCAGGAGAATAAACTTTCTATGGGGCATTGATTTGATAATATTGAATATCATATCTGGAGATTTTCTGGGATAGTATGCTGTACAAAAGCTAACACTACCATTTGAGCGTTGATGAGGTTGAAAAATCTTCGGATCTGCACCACCTAAAATAAAAGTCGTTTTTTCTTTGTTTACTCCTTCACTATTAAGTAATTCTAAAAATTGGGAACAAGTATATATAGCTTTCTACTCGACTTGCACTTAAAATTTTAAAGAATATCTTTTTAATTAATTTTTGGTCTAAAAAATGCATTTTTGACGGCCAATTTTGTGGAAAGAATAAAATAAATCTAGCTTTGTCTTTGCGGTTATTACCAGAGAAAATTCACTGATAAATTCCGATTGATTTTGCTTTTTTAAGTGTATTTACTGTATAATTATAGCAGGACATTATTATGCTCAATAATAAATTACAGTTATACTGAAATAAAGTATAAATACTTGATGTAGCTTATGCAAGTAGCCTTGTGACTCAATGAGTCTTAAAATTGTTACTGAATACCAAACATATATGTTGTGAGGGAGGCAGAGGTAATGCAGGTAATCCGTTTGGAAGCACTCTCAGACAACTACATATTTTTGTTACACGACTATAAACAAAATATCGCCGCTGTTGTCGATCCAGCGGAGGCTCAACCAGTATTAAAGAAACTGGTTGAGCTAAAAGCTGAGTTGGTAGCCATTTTCAACACGCACCACCATAACGATCATGTGGGTGGTAATAAACAGTTAATAGCACAATTCCCTAAAGTGATAGTTTATGGAGGAGCCGAGGATCATGGTAGAATTCCGGGACAGCAGGTGTTTTTGCAACAAAGCGATCGCGTTCAGTTTGCAGACCGCATAGCTGAAGTTATCTTCATTCCTGGACATACCCGCGCTCACATCGCTTACTACTTTCCCCCTGAGAAAGCTGGAGAGACAGGAGATTTATTTTGCGGTGATACCCTATTTTCTGGCGGTTGCGGTCGCTTGTTTGAAGGAACACCGACCCAAATGGTGGACTCTTTAAGCAAACTGCGCTCTCTAGCCGATGATACACGCATTTGGTGTGCCCACGAATACACCTTAAAAAATCTGCAATTTGCCTTAACTGTGGATGGCGACAACGCCGACTTACAAAAGCGCTTCAATGAAGTGAAAGCTTACCGTAGTCGAGGAGAAGCTACCATACCCTCACTGCTGGGAGTGGAGAAGCGCACCAATCCCTTTTTACGTTGGGATCAGCAATCGTTACAATCGGCTGTCAAGAGTAGCGATGCAGTGCAAACCTTTGCGCGGATACGGGAGATGAGAAATAACTTTTAGGCATTGGGATTGGAGAATACCCAATCCTCATCAATTTTTTAGCGCTAATAGTTGCGATCGCCCCCTTCCTTTCGCTAGGATCTGTAAGCTTTAGGGTATAGGCAAAGAAACTTGGAATACAGCACTGACATTATGAGCTATTCTGCCCAAACCCAAATTAATCAGATTTTATAGGAAAAACGATGGCGAAACGCGTGCAGTTAGTTTTAAATCAGGATATTAGCAAGCTGGGAAAATCTGGCGATTTAGTGGAAGTAGCTCCTGGCTACGCTCGTAATTATCTAATTCCCCAGAAATTGGCAACCCATGCCACTGCTGGTATTCTCAGGCAAGTAGAACGCCGTCGTGAGCAAGAGCGTCAACGGCAATTAGAACTCAGACAACAAGCTCTTGAGCAACAAGAATCTTTAGAAAAAATAGGCAACTTGACAATTGCCAAGCAACTTGGTGAAAATGAAGCAATTTTCGGTACTATCACCACCCAAGATGTTGTAGATGCAATTAAAGCAGCAACAGGTCAAGAAATCGATCGGCGTGGCGTTACCATCCCTGATATTAACCACCTTGGTACTTATCAAGCCGAAATCAAGCTGCATTCGGAAGTAGCAGCAAAAATCAATATTCAAGTCGTCGCTAGCTAAGGCTTCTTGGTTTTTGATTATTTTTTACCACAGATGCACACAGACTCATTTATCTGTGTGCATCTGTGGTTTTCAATCTCTTCTTTTTGAAGCTTAGAGGATGTTGAAATGTTAATTCGGGGGATTGGGCGAATTGAATCTATTGAAGAATTACAGCAATCAGTAATTACTGCTCGTAATGGTACGCCAATCAATATCTCAGATATTGCTGATGTGCAAATTGGTGCAGCTATTAAACGGGGTGAGGGCAGTTTTAATGGTCAAAAGGCGATTGTTGTGATGATTAACAAACAGCCTTAAGCCGATACTCCTACTGTTACCCGTGCCATAATATCTGAGTTAAAAACTGCTGAAGTTCCTTGTAATCCTACAACTTCCAACAAAAGAAGGAAGTCTAACCCCCACTCGTAACCAGTCTGCGATCGCATTGTGCCAAGTGAGTTTGAGAGAAGCTGAACAAGGGTGTATTTTCTTATACATGGCAACTAAGTATGAAAAGTGATTACTCAAATTCCGGAATGGCAACTGTTGAGCATCACAAGGTGTAGTCTTAAGACTTAGTATGATTAGCAGAATGTTACCTGAACAAACAGATATTGACCGGATCAGAGAAAAAATTAGACTCCGCCAATACGATATGTCAGCCCATGCAATGAAAGAAATGGCTAAAGCGATCGTTATTTTCGATATTGATGGCGTTGTGCGCGATGTTAGCGGTTCCTATCGCCGTGCGATCGCCGATACCGTAGAATATTTTACTACCCAAGCATATCGACCAACCCCACTAGATATTGACCAACTAAAGTCTGAAGGTGTGTGGAATAATGATTGGGAAGCATCGCAGGAATTAATTTACCGCTACTTTGAAACCCAAGAGCAGACCCGTGAACAACTGCAACTAGATTATGATGCGATCGTTGCTTTTTTTCAATCCCGCTACCGAGGCACAGACCCCAACAATTTCACGGGGTATATCTGTAATGAACCTTTGTTATTACAACCTAGCTATTTAGAGCAACTTACTCAAGCCGGGATTGCTTGGGGATTTTTTAGCGGTGCGACTCGTGCTTCCGCTAACTATGTATTAGAAAAACGCCTTGGTTTACAATCTCCGGTGTTGATTGCGATGGAAGATGCGCCCGGAAAACCTGACCCCACTGGACTTTTCGCCACAGTTCGCTTACTAGAGAATGGAATTGAGCAAAAATCAGCGATCGTCTATGTAGGAGATACGGTCGCAGATATGTATACTGTCGAGAAAGCGCGGAATCTAGATTCCGCTCGTAGTTGGATTGGTGTAGGGGTTTTACCGCCCCATGTGCAGGAAACAGCAGCCCGTGCTGATGCCTATGGTGAGACACTGCTAGCAGCAGGAGCATCGGTAGTTTTAAGTAATGTTCAAGAATTGACCCCAAGGCAGATTCAAAAATTGACCAGTTCATCTACCCGAACTGTACTCTAAGATCAATCAAGCTACAGGTGCATGAATAACTGGCTGATCACAATCTTGCTGCAATCATTGGGAGGATTAATAAAAATGTCTACATTTAAACTGCCTAACGGCCCTCAAACTCACCCCTGGATACAGACATTTCAATGGCTGACTAACCCATTGGAATACATGGAAGATTGTGCTAAACGCTATGGTGATATCTTCACCCTTCAGCTCGGACAAAATTCTCCTCCTCAAGTTTTCATCAGCAATCCTCAGACGATTCAGCAGATTTTTACCACAGATCCAAAAAAGTTAGACTCTGGTGGGTCAGCAGGGATTAAATCGCCTTTATTAGGACAGCAATCCCTACTAGCGTTGTCAGGAAAGCCTCATCAGCGACAACGAAAGCTATTGACACCACCTTTGCATGGGGAACGAATGCTAGCTTATGGTGAGTTAATCAGCGACATCACTGAGCAAGTGACTAATCAGTGGCAGGTTGGAGAAACCTTTGCAGTTCTGCCATCAATGCAAGAAATCTCTTTCCAAGTGATTTTGAAGGCTGTATTTGGTCTAGAAGATGGGCTACGTTACGAGAAACTTAAGGAACTCCTGATTGCAATTCTGAATCCCAAAATCCCGATCTTAAGAACACTTATGCTGCTTTTCCCATCAATGCGACAGGATTTAGGAGCGTGGAGTCACTGGGGGAAATACTTACGTTTAAAGCAGCAAATTGATCAACTCATTTACGCTCAGATTCAGGAGCGCAAAGCCCAACCCGATGCATATCGGACTGATATTCTATCTTTGATGATGGCTACTCGTGATGAAGCGGGAGAGCCGATGACAGACCTGGAATTACGTGATGAACTGATGACCCTGTTAGTGGCAGGTCACGAAACTACTGCAACTTCTTTATCATGGGCGCTGTACTGGATTCATCATCTACCAGAGGTGCGGGAAAAACTACTGCAAGAACTAGATAATTTGGGCGAACAAGCAGATCCTAACGCCATTTTGCGTAGGCAAAGCCCGCCGGAGGCATCGCCTTATTTAAATGCTGTCTGTTCGGAAACGCTACGCCTTTACCCAGTGGCGATATCGGCACTAAATCGACTGGTCAAATCACCGCTACAAATTGGGGAATACAACTTTGAGCCTGGGACTATGCTCATTCCTTCTATTTATTTGACCCATCATCGAGAAGATTTATATCCTGAGTCGAAGCAATTTAAGCCAGAGCGGTTCCTGGAACGGCAATTTTCTCCCTATGAGTATTTACCCTTTGGTGGCGGGAACCGTCGCTGTATTGGTATGGCATTTGCCATGTTTGAGATGAAACTGGTGTTGGCAACAGTGCTATCTCACTGGCAAATGGAACTGGCTGATAGCAAACCAGTGCAGCCAGTGCGTAAAGGCATTATATTTAGCCCAGCAGGTGGTGTGCAGATGGTGGTGAAAGGGAAGCGTAAGCAAAATCAGCCTATGCTTCAGACTAGCTCTAGTTCAGGGTGAAGAGTGAGAGAATGGGATGGCATAGGGTGGAAGCGATGTCTACGACGGGCGTAGATACAGCAGATAGCCTCTTAGGCTCGACTAGATAAAATAGGTTTCCCTGTAGCAACGACCTGTTCGACAATATCAGCGGCTCGACTCACGCCACCGCCTCTGTTTATGGCTTCTTGTAACCTAACTGCATTCTGTTTATAAGAATCTTCCTTCAATACCCGCTTAATGGCGTTTCTGAGGTTGGAAACATTCAGCTTTGCTAGAGGTACAACTTCACCAGCTCCCGTCCAAGCCAAACGTGCTGCGACTCCTGGTTGATCATTGGTAATAGGAATGGCAACCATAGGCACACGATTAGCCAGTGATTCCAAAGTAGTATTTAGTCCCGCATGAGTGATTGTGAGGCTGGCTTTTTTCAGTAATTCTAGTTGCGGTGCGTATTTGACCACCAAAGGTTCTCCGGGAAGGCTTGGTAGCAATTCTGGGCTGAGAGCGCCTCCCAAAGAAATCACAAGTTGAGTATCTAACCCCACACAAGCTTCTGCTATACACTTAAAAATCTCCATCTGGCGATTTTGTAAGGTTCCCATCGAAGCGTAAATTAGGGGTTGTCCAGTCAACTTTTCAAATGGGAAATACACAGGTTCTCGACTGGCTGAATTAATAAAGGGACCTGTGAAATGGAAGCACTGAGGCAAATGTTGCCTTGGGAATTCAAACTCAGCAGGCTGTTGACTTAATTGAGCTAATTTGGAATAGTAATCGTTGGGGCTAGAGTAGAGTGGCAACTTCCACTGCTGACGATATTCATTCACTAAATTTTGGAAAGGTTGCGAGAGGTACGAGATTAGAGAGTAGCCCATTTGGTTCCGTAAGTATGCTAACCATGATGGTTTATAACTCCAGTTTGTAAAGAGAGGGGGAATGTTAGTTTCCCTATTAAACAGCAGGGCATTACAGACGCTAATAAACGGAATACTCAGGTATTCTGCAACAGATTCACACCCTCGCGCTACCTGATCCACCAAGAGCGCATCTACACCAGCTACTTTGATGATGTGAGGCAATTCACGAAGGTTCATAGCAGCTACCTGTTGCATAAATTGGATTGAGTAGCGTACCGCACTAAGCCCACTTAATTTTCCTAACTCAGCATATCTTTGGGACATTGAACCTATGGGAAATTCAGACTCCCCAATTAAATGGCAGTTTAGTCCAGCTGAGAGTACCTTTTGCTGGGCATCAGGAACCTGAAAAAAGGTGACTTTATGACCACGCTTTTGAAGTTCACATCCCAACGCAATCATGGGAGTGATGTGACCTGTTTCTGAAGGAGAGGGAATACCAAAATGAGTCATTTGGGCGTTTTTACTATGCAACCTGTTTAAAAGAACCGATCGTTGATGCTAGAGTTGTCTTCGAGGCTAAAAAATATCGTTATTGCTGTGTTTGTCTGAGAACAGGCTTCCCTGTAGCAACAGCCTGTTCGACAATATCAATGGCTCGACTCACACCCCCGGCTAGTTGAATTGCCTCCTGTAACCTAACTGCATTCTGTTTGTAAGAATCTTCCGTTAACACCTTGTGTATAGCAGTTCGTAACCGGGGGACACTCAATCGAGCCAGGGTAACCACTTCACCAGCACCAGCCCAAGCTAAACGTGCTGCTACACCTGGTTGATCATTGGTAATTGGTATTGCCACCATCGGTACAGCATTACTCAGAGATTCCAAAGTGGTATTCATCCCCGCATGAGTAATGGTGAGAGTTGCTTTTTGAAGCAATTCCAGTTGGGGTGCATAACCAACAACCAAGGGATTTCCAGGCAGCCCTTGTAGAGACTCTGGAGTTGTAGAACCACCTAAGGAAATCACTAGTTGAGCATCTAACTCTTTACAAGTTTCGGCAAAAAAATTGAAAATTTTCAATAGGCGATTTTGTACAGTCCCCATCGAAGCATAAATTAATGGTTGTCCAGTCAACTTTTCAAATGGGAAAGATACGGGTTCCCTAGTGGCTGTGTTATGGTATGCCCCTGTGAAATGAAAACTTTTGGGTAAATTCTTCCTTGGAAATTCCAACTCGGCAGGCTGTTGACAGATCTGAGCTAGTTGAGAGTAAGAGTCGTTGGGACTAAAGTGAGGGGGTAACTTCCATTCTCGGCGATACTCATCTATGACCTGCCTAATTGGTCGCCCAACACGGTTCAACAACTCATAACCTGCCCTGTTGCGTAAGAGCGCCCACCATGTAGAACTATAGCTCCAAGAGGTGTTAAAAGGTGGAACGCTGACATCCCGATTAATCATCATGGCGTTGCACACGCTGACAAAGGGGATGCCTAAGAATTCTGCAATTGTTCCTCCTTCGGGTGAAACCTGGTCTACGAGCAGTGCCTCTACCCCAGCTTCTTTAAGGGCTTGTGGAGCTTCCCTAAGAAATGTAGCCGCCATCTTCTGTATCCAAGCGATCGTATACCGCAATGCAGGTAATCCACTAAGTTTTCCTAGTTGGGCAAACAATTGCGCCATTACTCCACGGGGAAACTCAGACTCGCCAATTGCCCAAAATTCCAATCCAGCTGCTAGTGTCTTAGATTGAGCGTCGAGTATACCGAATAGGGTGACGCGGTGACCACGTTTTTTAAGTTCGTACCCTAACGTGGTCATGGGGTTGAGGTGACCAGTTGCTGCTGGGCAGATCAGTCCATAATGAGTCATAATTTCTGTTTCTGGCTAATTACAATGATGTATACCAGAAAACAGGTACATAGGAACAAAAAAGAGGAATTTTTGTTGAGATGGAAGTTCCTACTGGAGTTTCAAGAATTTATCTAAAGCTGATACCATACTGGAAGGCCAACGGCGGATATTTGTTACCCAGTTAATATCTTTATAACGGCTATCTAATCCATAAGCTGCTACCCAGTTACTTTCGGCTTCGCCTTGTTCTCCATTTACCCAGTAGGCAGCTGTGAGGGCGGCACGCATATCGGCAAACTTGGGATATTTGCGGACAATATTTCGCATTTCACGAATTGCTTGCTCTTTTTGACCAGTTTCATAAAGGGCGAGGGCGTAGTTAGCACGGGCAAAGGCAAAATTTGGGGCTATCTCATTAGATTTTTTGTAGTCCGCGATCGCATCTGACCATTTTCCTAAACCAGCTGTAGCATTGCCGCGATTATTATACGCCATCGCATCATTAGGATCGAGTTCTAAGACATGATTATAATCTGCGATCGCATCTGACCATTTTCCCATCCCTTCCAACGCCGCCCCCCGATTCAAATAAGGATCGGTGACATTCGGCGCTAGTTCTATGGCTTTGTTATAATCTGCGATCGCCTCTGGTAATTTATTCTGGCTTACCCGCGAATTTCCCCGGTTACTCCACGCCCCAGCATTTGTCGGAAATTGCTCAATAATCTTTGTCCAGTAAGTTTCAGCCGTAGCAAAATCACCTTGATTCGTCGCTGTGAACGCTTGATTTGCCCATTCATCACCTTGTTTTAACTGTTCTTGAGTAATGGGCAGTTGAGATTGTGCCATGACTGGTGCACCCCAGCCAAACATCAGTAATAGACTCAAAAAAATACAAATCAACTTAATCATTTAGGTTTACCTGTCTATCTTGAAAATGGGGAGTGGGGAGTGGGGAGCAGGGGGGCAGAGGAAGCAGGGGAGACAAGGAGAATAACTATGCCCAATGCCCAATGCCCAATTTCCCATAATTACAACAATGACAACTGTTCATTAGGCGGCGTGAATCCCAAATGCTTGTATGCTGCTTTAGTCGCCATTCTGCCGCGATGAGTCCGAGTTAAATAGCCAATCTGCATGAGGTAAGGTTCATACACTTCTTCAATGGTTTGGGTATCTTCACCCGTTGTTGCTGCCATTGTTTCCAACCCCACTGGACCACCGTTAAATTGTTCAATTATCACACTCAGCATCTGGCGGTCTGTCCAATCTAAACCGCAGGGATCTACTTGGAATAGTTGCAATGCCTCAGATGCAACGCTTTCATTAATCTCCCCACAGATTTTCACCTCAGCATAATCACGCACTCGTTTAAGTAGCCTATTGGCAATACGTGGTGTTCCGCGTGAACGACGGGCAATTTCTGTGGCACCATCTTCTGTGACGGGGGTTTTGAGTAATTGAGCAGTTCGCAGTACAATTTTAGTCAGTTCGTCAACTTCGTAAAATCGGAGTTTTTGAATTAAACCGAAGCGATCGCGCAGTGGTGAAGTTAAAGCACCCACACGGGTTGTAGCTCCCACTAGAGTAAACTTTGACAGAGGCAAACTTCTGATCCGAGCGCCCGAACCCTTACCAATGGTAATATCTAAGCGATAATCTTCCATCGCCGGATAGAGAATTTCCTCTGTCATCCGCGAGAGGCGATGAATTTCATCTACAAATAAAATATCACCTGGCTTCAGGTTCACCAGTAGCCCGACAATATCTCGTGGACGTTCTAGGGCTGGCGCACTGGTAATTTTGTAATTTACTCCCATTTCCGATGCTAAAATCATAGCCATTGTGGTTTTGCCCAATCCCGGCGGCCCATACAGCAGCAAGTGATCCAACACCTCATCACGAGACTTGGCTGCTTTGATGGCAATATCTAGCACATCCTTTAAATCTTTTTGCCCAATGTAATCGGCAAATCGTTGTGGTCGAATTCCCTCTTCCTGCTTATCTTGTTCATCAGTAGCGGCTTCAGGTTGCAAAATATTGTCTGTGGAAGGTGCTTTCGCCGAATCTCGAAGCTGCTTTGGTTCTCCGTTGGATTCTGGAGGCTGTTTTTTCGAGGAGATTATCGCCATAATTCAGCTATCTACTTTTAAAGGAACAGAATAATTCGTAATTCGTAATTCGTAATTTGTAATTTATGGAGTGGGGGAAGGCAGAAGGAGAAAAAATAACCAATGCCCAATGCCCAATGCCCCATGAATAATGCCCGTGAAAATTTTAGTTTGAGAATACCCGCGCCAATTTAAAATTTAAATTCGGTCAATTACCCAGAAGTACAAAAATTATTATGTTATCTAAAAGAATCTTACCGTGCTTAGATGTCAAGGCGGGACGGGTTGTAAAAGGAGTTAACTTTGTCAACCTCCAAGATGCAGGCGATCCGGTAGAACTAGCAAAGGTTTACAATGAAGCCGGTGCTGATGAGTTAGTGTTTCTGGATATTACAGCCACTCATGAAGACAGAGCTACTATTTTGGATGTTGTCTACCGAACTGCTGAACAGGTCTTTATTCCATTGACTGTGGGTGGTGGCATTCAATCCTTAGAAAATATTAAAGCTTTGTTACGAGCGGGCGCAGATAAGGTTAGCATTAATTCTGCGGCAGTGCGGGAACCAGACTTGATTAATCGGGCAAGCGATCGCTTTGGTAATCAGTGCATAGTTGTTGCTATTGATGCCAGACGCAGAAATAACTCGGAAAATCCAGGTTGGGATGTGTATGTACGAGGTGGCAGGCAAAATACAGGCTTAGATGCCCTACTTTGGGCACAAGAAGTTGAAAAACGTGGGGCTGGAGAACTGCTAGTTACAAGTATGGATGCTGATGGAACCCAAGCCGGGTATGACATTGAAATAACACGGGCAATTGCCGATGCTGTAGAAATTCCAGTCATTGCTTCTGGTGGTGCAGGTAATTGTGAACATATATACACAGCCCTAACTGAAGGTAAAGCTGAAGCCGCATTACTGGCATCCTTATTACACTATGGACAATTGAGCGTAGCAGAAATCAAAAATTATTTGCGCGATCGCAACGTGCCAGTAAGAACATTCCCTTAAGCTCCTATTTAGCATTTAATGACATCTATCTGAGGTTAGACACACTTCCTTAAAAGGGTGTTAATATTATTTTACAAGTATTAATAAATATTAAAAAATATGTTGATTCCTATTTTACTTTTTGATGTAGCCCTGGTGGCGTGGTCGCTGCACTTAATGGAAAAAGCCTACGAAAGTAAAGAATTTTCTTTAATGTTGGCTGGTACATTAGTTGCTCTGGCTGCTGCTGCCATGCTGGTAGTTTACTTTTTGATGGGGCACTGTATGACCTATTTGTTGAAGGTGTCGTAGAGAGTGGTGAGTGCTAAAGGAGATATTTAAAATTTAGTTTCTACAAAAATCTTGACAAAGTACTAATAACTAAGCGATTATATCTGATGTATTTTAAGGGGTTATAGAGTTGGTAGCGCACCTCAATGGCATTGAGGGCAAAAACCCTAGAAAGCTTATTCTTACGTTAGTTTAAATAAGTTGTCTTAGCGAAGTTGCATAAACTTGCATAAGACAATGAGACAAATACAGGTCAGAAAGAATGGTAATAGCTGCCTACTTAGCAGGGTAAGCGCATCTCAAACCCTATTGACAAGCGGGTTTAGAAATATCATCATGTTGGGAGAAACAAGCAGCAAGAATAGTAAGCATATAATTATTATCCATTGCGGCTCGATTCGATTTTTGGCGATTACTACGTTTT
>NZ_JBGTFY010000106.1:0-40841 GCF_041747015.1 Nostoc sp. | reverse complement strand
GGCTTATGATTTCGTCTCCCAAGAATTACGGGCGGCGGAAGACCCAGAGTTTGAAACTTTCTATACCAAAAACATTTTGCTGAATGAGGGTATCCGCGCTTGGATGGCTCCTCAAGATCAACCCCACGAACAATTTGTATTTCCTGAGGAGGTATTACCTCGTGGTAACGCTCTCTAATAGACCAAATATCTTAGGCGGCACTGGACGCGACCAAGAATCTACTGGGTTTGCCTGGTGGTCTGGTAACGCACGTTTAATCAATCTATCTGGCAAACTACTGGGTGCTCACGTTGCCCATGCTGGTTTGATTGTATTCTGGGCTGGAGCGATGACGTTGTTTGAAGTCGCTCACTTCGTTCCTGAAAAGCCCATGTACGAACAGGGCTTGATCCTGTTACCTCACCTGGCCGCTCAGGGTTGGGGTGTTGGTGCTGGTGGTGAAGTTATCGACACCTTCCCCTACTTTGTTGTCGGTGTACTTCACCTAATTTCCTCAGCCGTCCTTGGCTTTGGCGGTATCTATCATGCCGTCCGTGGCCCAGAAACCTTAGAAGAATATTCTTCTTTCTTTGGTTACGACTGGAAAGACAAGAACAAGATGACCAACATCATCGGGTTCCACCTGATTATTTTGGGATGCGGTGCGCTGCTTTTAGTCGCAAAGGCAATGTTCTTTGGTGGTTTGTATGACACCTGGGCACCAGGCGGTGGTGACGTTAGGGTTATTACCAATCCGACATTGAACCCAGCGGTTATCTTCGGTTATATAATCAAGTCTCCCTTCGGTGGCGAAGGTTGGATTGTTAGCGTCGATAACTTGGAAGATGTGGTCGGTGGTCATATCTGGATTGCCTTTATCTGTATTGCTGGCGGTATTTTCCACATTCTTACCAAGCCTTTTGCTTGGTCACGTCGGGCATCCATCTGGTCTGGTGAGGCTTACCTCTCCTACAGTTTGGGCGCTCTCTCCCTGATGGGCTTCATTGCCTCAATCTTTGTTTGGTTTAACAACACCGTTTACCCAAGCGAATTCTTTGGCCCTACGGGTCCGGAAGCTTCTCAAGCTCAGGCTTTGACCTTCTTGATTCGTGACCAACGCTTAGGTGCTAACGTCGGTTCTGCCCAAGGCCCCACAGGTTTGGGTAAATACCTGATGCGTTCTCCCACCGGTGAAATCATCTTCGGTGGTGAAACCATGCGCTTCTGGGATTTCCGTGGTCCCTGGCTGGAGCCTCTGCGTGGCCCCAACGGTCTTGACCTGGAAAAAATCAAGAACGATATTCAGCCTTGGCAAGCTCGTCGCGCTGCTGAATACATGACCCATGCTCCTCTGGGTTCTCTGAACTCCGTGGGTGGTGTGGCTACCGAAATCAACTCCTTCAACTACGTATCTCCTCGCGCTTGGTTGTCAACTTCTCACTTCGTACTAGGATTCTTCTTCTTAGTTGGTCACTTGTGGCACGCTGGTCGCGCACGGGCTGCTGCTGGTGGTTTTGAGAAAGGTATTAACCGTGATACTGAGCCAGTGATGTTCATGGACGACCTAGATTAGGTTGTAAGCTTTGTTTAATCACTGAAAATTAAATAATTTAGAGGCTCTTGCGTAAAAGCAAGGGCTTTTTTTATAGGAAAATCGGGCAGATGGCAGACGGGCAATCCGTCGGGCGGTGCGGGAATGGGTGAGGGAAGGCGGGAAGGGTAAAGATTTGGCTCTTGCGTTGGTTTTATGGTAAGGCATTAAAATAGCCATTTTATAGAAAGGCTCAAAAATTTAAAATCCAGTCATAGCAAGGAATATAGGCTCTGATTAGATTTTATTTATTATTTGACTCCATAAAAAGAACTGAAGAGCCAAAGATTTAACTGCGAGTCAACCTAATTCATAATTACGAATTAGTATCAACTTCCTCCTACATTCATTGCTGCTAAAACAGCCTTCTGGCTCACATCTCTGTAAACTGTATTTAAATATTTCATCGCCACATCACTCGAAGTTGGATTTACTGCATTTTCCTCTTCCTTCGCTAGGGGAATGGCTCCTAATACATCTAATACTGTCTCGCTACTAGACGGCACAATCACTACCAAGGAGGACTCTAATGGCTCATTATATTGCCAGAATGAGTCAATTTTTACTGAGTATTGGTCGCTAGGAATTGACTGTTGAACATCAAGCGTTTCTGTAGTAGTGGGTTCAATCTTGGCACTACGTAACTTACGTAAATCGCTAATAATTTGCTCTTTGGTGCGTCCGCGCAATTGAAATAGTACAAAGGGGTCTTCACTGAAGCGATCGCCTAACTGATAGTATACCGCACCAATATGTTTACAGGGATTTACTTTATCAGGACAAGAGCATTTACTCTGGACATCGCCAAGTGTAAAAGGAAATATCGAAAGACCATTAGCTGTGAATACTTCTTCAATATTTTGTGGCATTTCTCCTGCTAGTAGCTTGGCAGCAAAAATTGCCCTTTGGGACATGGTTTCAATTACATAACCCCACTGTTCATCACTAAATGGTTCCAGAGAAAGGGAAACTTTATAAGGTTCTACTTCACTACCTTGCACCCTAGCTAATACTTTTGCACCTTTAAATTCAATGCTCAAAACATTTCCTTGACGGGCATAGTTTCTTGCACGTTCCAAACGCTTTTTAAAGCGATAGGAATCTAGCAAATCTAGCCATTGTTGTGACCACCATTCGCGGCTTGCTTGTAATGTGTAATTAGTCATAAGTCAATTCAAAATTTTATTGGACTGGTTCGTAGTGAGGGCTTTAGCACTCAAATCAAGGATTAAAGTCCTGACTACAAACTTATTCTGCATCATCGTCAATTAATGCACTACGATCAAGTAGTAGTAAGTTGCGGAGTTGGTCTGTATTCATTTCGGTTAACCACTCTTCACCAGCACCTACAACTTGTTCAGCTAGTTGTTTCTTACTTTCAATCATGTCATGAATTTTCTCTTCTAAAGTGCCAGTGCAAACAAATTTATGTACTTGCACATTGCGGGTTTGACCAATCCGAAATACTCTATCTGTGGCTTGATTTTCTACGGCTGGATTCCACCATCTATCAAAGTGAAATACATGATTTGCTCGTGTTAAATTCAGTCCTACCCCACCGGCTTTTAGAGAAAGAATCATAATTGGGGGTCCTTGAGGATCGTGTTGGAAACGGTCGATCATTTCCTCTCTTTGTTTTTTACTGGTGCTACCATATAAAAAGAATATTTCTCGCCCTAATCGTTTTTCTAAATAGGGTTTAAGTAATTTACCCCACTCAGCAAATTGTGTAAAGATTAAAGCGCGATCGCCTTCTGCTAAAACTTCTTCTAACATCTCTTCTAACCGCAGAAGTTTAGCCGAATTATGTTGCTCTAATGTCGCCTGTTTCAAATATTGGGCTGGGTGATTGCAGATTTGTTTGAGTTTGATTAGTAAAGCCAAAATCATCCCCCGACGTTGCAATCCTTCAGCAGAATCTATCTCTGCTAAAGATGCTTCTACAACTTGTTGATAAAGTGCAGCTTGTTCACCTGTTAGTCCGCAGAATACTGTCATTTCTTGCTTATCTGGCAAGTCTTGAATGATGTCGCGATCGCTTTTCAATCTCCGCAGTATAAAGGGTTGTACTAATGAACGTAACTGAGCCAAAGAAGCTGTATCCCCATACTTTTCAATTGGCATGGCAAACCGACGCTGAAAAAATTGCTTATTGCCTAAATATCCAGGATTCAAAAAGTCTAAAATAGACCATAATTCTTGCAGTCTATTTTCTACTGGTGTCCCCGTCAATGCAATGCGAAATGTAGCTGATAATTGCCGCACTGCTTTAGACTGCTTCGCCTCTGGATTTTTCACATTTTGGGCTTCATCTAAAACAATTATCTGCCAAGAGACACTTTGCAATGACTTGATATCTCGATGAAGAAGTGAGTAGCTAGTGACGATTAAATCATGCTTTTTGACTGCTTCTAAAAACGCCTTACCTTTGGGGCGTTTGTCACCGTGATATTGCAAAATTTTCAGGCTTGGTGCAAATTTATTGACTTCCCTTTCCCAGTTGCCTAAAACCGAAGTCGGACAAACCAATAGAGTTGGATTTTCTAGTACATCTTGTTCCTTCAAGTGCAGGAGAAAGGCAATGAACTGGATAGTTTTACCGAGTCCCATGTCGTCGGCGAGACACGCACCCAAACCCCAACGTTCTAAGAAAGATAGCCAAGCAGCACCACGTTCTTGATAAGGTCGTAACTGTCCTTGAAAACCTTCTGGTGTGGGCAAAGGTGCGATCGCTTGGTTATTGTTTAGCGCCCCAATCAACTCTTGTAACGCCCCAGATGCCTCAAAGCTAACCACAGGTAATTTTTCAATTACCTGGGTATCCCCTGTACTGAAACGCAAAGCATCTTCCAAGGAAAGTGCCATTTGGTCTTTGCGAGTGGTAAAAAAAGTTTGGGCTGTCTTGATGTCTTGCGATCGCAATTCCACCCACTCACCGTTAATTTCCACTAGCGGACTATTTAAAGCCACAAGTTTATCAAACTCAGCTTTGGAAATAGTCTGTCCACCAATTGCCAATTGCCATTGAAAATTTAGTAGACTTTGCAACCCTAAACGTCCCTGCTTTGTCTTTGGGGCTTCGGCAGTAATTTTCAAACCTAAACGGTTCGCCCATCCTTCCCGGTTTGCTAAACTGGGAGGCAAAATTACTCCTAAACCACTGTCTTCCAATCTCCAAGCTACAGCCTTGATAAATTCATAAGCTTGGATGGGTGTGAGACGAGAAGATTGGGGATATTCGGTTTCAAAACTGGTTACTATTGTTGGATATAATCGGGAAGCTAGCCCTAAACCTCGCAAAAATGTTTCTTGTGGGTGTTCAATTGTCCGATTTTCATAAGCCAATCGTTCAACTGGATTATTCCAAATAGTTGCCGCATCCACCAAAAACTCAGGAGTGTCAGCCGCTTGCAGGAAATACGCCAATGTCCAATCTGTTTCGCCAGACTGCGGAGAACGCAGTTGAAAACAGGTACGAAATAGAGTTTTAAGAGTTAATTGGTATTGTAGCGGCAGAGTCCATGCCTTTAGTGCCGCTTCCAGTCGTTCCACTTCAATTGCATCTGCATTGATTGTATGAGATGCACTAGTTAAGGCTTGCAACCACTGTCGCACCGCAGATGGTGATGCGGATGCCATCGCTTTAGCTTCAATTGGAGGTTGGGAACTCGCCATTTCTCGCACTTGGGCATCTATGGTACTGTTGAGAAATCCCAAAAGTAATTCTTGAGGTTCGATTGGAAAGTCTACATAGATTGGGCATTGGGCATTAGTTATTTCCCCATGCTCCCCTGCTCCCTGCCCCCTGCTCCCCTGTTCCCCCACTCCCTCTTGATAGGTGCGGCAAACCAACGGCATATTCGCAGAAAATTTTTCTAGACGGGTTCCATCCACAGCACTATCTAGAAGTACTTGCCAGTTAGCCGCGATCGCACCATCTGATTGTCGCTGAATTCTTGGTAAAAACTTACACCGCGAGATTAAATCTAAACTCCATCGGGCAACCTGCGACCAAAAGCGTAAATCTCCTCCCAAAAAGGCATCTTCTCCGTTAGTAGCATTTAGGGGAACAGCAGTGAGAAATTTTATTGCCTCGGTCGGGTTGAGACAAAAACCCTCAACGCGCCACGGCTGCAAATATTGTGGGGAGTCTATATCTAGCTCCAAGCTAGCAGAATACACTGGAAAAATCTCTGCTGTTCCTTCTTTGCTGCCTTCTGGGATATAAGTTGGCAGGGCAATTATTTGCGAATGCGTTGGCAAATTTATCTCAGTAGCACTTGCGGCTTTGCGTGTTCGCCCAGCAGTAGCGAACGCAACTTGGGGTTGCTGGATGAAGTTGGCAATGATCATCTTCTGCGAATCGCCAAAGGCGACACTTGGCGATGCCTGCGGCGGGCGGAGCCATCGCAACCACTCACTCAACTCAACTGATGTCATTGCCAATGGATGTAGTGGTATGTCTCCAGAGCCACTGAACTCGAAATTCACTCGTGGCGATCGCCACGTTTCTCCCCAAATAAATAAACAACTATTTGAATTTTTTAGTAACCAATTCCCGTGTAAAATCGCCATTTGCTAACTACTCAGATTTTCTTGAAATTAAAGAATTTAAATTGTAAACATTTTAATCTTTACATCTTTTTACTAATAATACGTCTTGCATATAATAAATCTTCCAACAATCAGTTAATCTAAACATTATCAATAATGGATTTTCCATTTGTTCCAGTTTAAAAAAATGAGCTAGTAGTGGAACTAGATGATATGCATCCTCAAGAACAGGAGGTTGTAAGAATATTACTAAATGTTGTAATTATTGAAGTTAAAACCTATCCCCAAAAGTCACCTCTATCTCCGGCAGAATTTTAGCTTACTACTTGAGTAAGGATGCCTTTGTTGTCAGGATATCTGTTCAGGATGCTACACACAAGCCAAAAGAAATATTAGGAGCATTTTATTTAAAACCAAACTTTCCTGGTCGGTGTAGCCATATTTGTAACGCTGGTTTTATTGTGCAACCTGGCTTTGGCGGTCAGGGGATAGGGCGGTTCATGGAAGAGGCGATGCTCTTGATAGCAGCTAACCTTGGCTACGAAGCAGTAATGTTTAATTTGGTCTTTGAAACTAATATACCTTCAATTACACTTTGGCAGTCGTTAGGATTGGAGATTATTGGGCGAATTCCGAGTGCGGCGAAGCTAGGGAATGGGCAGGTGGCAGACGCGTTGACTTTTTATCGCACTGTGCATTGAACGACTTGTTTATCTTTGTATGTACCAGGAGTCAGCCATAGTGCATAAATGTTAGGATTGCCACAGAAAGAGAATAGCCAAAAAGAAGGAAAAAAAACTGAATGGCAGAAGTTGATAAGTCAATATCCTTCGATGGAAGGGATATTCGACTGAAAGTAGGTCTACTAGCTCCCCAGGCTGGTGGGTCGGTTTTGATAGAATCAGGGGACACATCCGTTCTAGTGACGGCTACGCGATCGCAAGCCAGAGAAGGCATTGATTTTCTTCCCCTCACAGTAGATTATGAAGAAAGGCTATATGCTGCTGGAAGGATTCCCGGCGGGATCATGCGGCGGGAAGGTCGTCCACCAGAAAAAACAATTCTTACCAGCCGTCTTATAGACCGTCCAATGCGTCCTCTGTTCCCTTCATGGTTGCGAGATGACCTGCAAATTATTGCTTTAACACTATCGATGGATGAGTTAGTTCCACCCGATGTGCTAGCAGTTACAGGTGCTTCCATTGCTACTCTAATTGCCCAGATTCCTTTTAATGGGCCAATGGCAGCAGTGCGGGTTGGTTTAGTGGGAGATGATTTTATTATTAACCCCACTTATGCAGAAACTGAAGCCGGAGACTTGGATCTAGTAGTAGCAGGTTCACCGCATGGCGTGATTATGGTGGAGGCGGGAGCCAATCAGTTGCCAGAGCGAGATATTCTCGAAGCGATCGACTTTGGTTACGAAGCAGTACGAGACTTAATCAAAGCGCAGCAAGATTTAATAGCAGAATTGGGTCTGGTAATCGTGCAAGCAACAGCACCAGAAGTAGACCAGACGCTAGAAAATTATATCCGCGATCGCGCTAGTAGCCAGATTAAGAAAATCCTCTCTCAATTTCATTTCACCAAACCCGAACGCGATGCAGCTTTAGATGTCGTCAAGAATGAAATTGCCACGACGATTACCGAGATGCCACAAGAAGACCCAATTCGAGTTGCCGCAACTGCAAATAGTAAAGCACTTGGGAACACCTTTAAAGACATTACCAAATACTTCATGCGGCGGCAAATCATCGAAGATAACGTTCGCGTTGATGGTCGCAAACTCGATGAAGTGCGTCCTGTTTCTTGTTTAGTTGATGTCTTACCAAAGCGAGTCCACGGTAGCGGTTTATTTAACCGGGAACTAACTCAGGTATTATCCGCTTGTACTCTAGGTACACCGGGGGATGCCCAAAACCTCAACGATGATATGCAGTTAGATCAACACAAGCGTTATCTGCATCATTACAACTTCCCGCCTTTCTCAGTCGGGGAAACCAAGCCAATGCGTGCCCCAGGAAGGCGCGAAATTGGTCACGGGGCATTGGCCGAGCGAGCAATAATCCCTGTACTACCGTCAAAAGAAGATTTTCCCTACGTGATTCGCATCGTATCGGAAGTACTTTCCTCCAACGGTTCCACCTCAATGGGTTCAGTGTGCGGTTCCACCCTAGCCCTAATGGATGCTGGTGTACCAATTCTTAAACCCGTTAGTGGCGCAGCAATGGGTCTGATTAAGGATGGGGACGAAGTGCGAATCCTGACCGACATTCAGGGCATTGAAGACTTTTTGGGCGACATGGACTTTAAAGTTGCTGGGACGGATACTGGCATTACCGCCTTGCAAATGGATATGAAAATCTCCGGTTTATCTTTGGAGGTTATTGCCCAAGCCGTCCACCAAGCCAAATCAGCCCGGTTGCACATTCTGGAGAAAATGCTCGCCTGCATTGACACGCCACGCCCTGAAACCTCACCCTATGCCCCACGTCTGTTAACGATCAAGATTGATTCAGACATGATTGGTCTGGTCATTGGCCCCGGAGGCAAGACGATTAAGGGGATCACAGAGGAAACTGGTGCGAAAATTGACATCGAAGATGATGGCACTGTGACAATTTCCGCTGTGGATGAGGGCAAGGCCAAGAAAGCCCGTAATATTATCCAAGGCATGACTCGCAAACTGCACGAAGGGGATGTCTACGCAGGACGCATCACTCGGATTATACCGATAGGTGCATTTGTGGAATTCTTGCCTGGAAAAGAAGGCATGATCCACATTTCTCAACTTGCTGATTACCGCGTTGGCAAAGTTGAGGATGAAGTAGCAGTGGGCGATGAAGTGATTATCAAAGTGCGCGAAATTGATAACAAAGGTCGGATTAATCTCACACGTTTGGGTATCCACCCAGATCAAGCAACAGCAGCACGGGAAGCTGCGGCGGTGAATCGGTAACTCGATTTGGGATTTTAGATTGCATCTAAAATCCGCGATGCCTACTGTGAAGGCATCGCCGTATGCTTCTCTAATTAGTTGCACAACATTTATAACAGACAAATTTACTTGCAGATTCCGAATTTAGTACATTGACAATCTCAGGCAGATCCTAGCTTCAAATCTACATTCTGTTACACAAACCTAACTCAACTCCCAACGGCGTAATCGGATAATGTCCGCGCTCATTTGCTGCTAATAACTCATATTGTCCACCAATTAATTCATAAACTTCTACACGGACTGGCTCCCCAAGACCACGTTTTTCCCAAAATTGAGTCACCCCAATTCTTTAAGCAATCCCTCAATGCGATTAAAAAAGCTAGTCGCCATCACTCCAAAAAGTTAAAGAGATCAGCTAACCGCGAACGAGCAAGGAAAAATCTAGTACGCAAGTATGAGGATATTTCCAACTCTCGTCGTGATTGATTTTGGAAGCTAGCACACGAGTTAACCGACAGATTTGATGTTCTATGCTTTGAAACGTTAAGTCTCAACGGGATGCAGCGACTTTGGGGGCGAAAAATATCAGACTTAGCTTTTGGAGAATTTCTAAAAATCCTAGAATGGATTGCTAAAAAGAAAGGTAAGCAAGTTGTATATATAGATAGATGGTATCCATCTAGTAAAACTTGTTCAAATTGTGAGCACGTTTTAGAGAGTTTAGATTTGTCAGTTAGAGAGTGGCGTTGTCCTTGTTGTCAGTCAGTGAATGGACGTGATGAAAACGCCGCCAAGAATACAGCACTTCCGGCAGCTATGAGGTACATCCTCATAGCTGAAAGTGATGATAGGAGAGAGGCAGGGATAAAAACTGTATTGCATAATAGCCGGAAGTGCTGTATCCAAGTAGTCGGGGCATCGACTATTAAGTTAGGTGATGTAAGTCTGGCAGTGCTTGCAATTGCTGTTTGAGCTTAGAATCCCCCGTTTGGAAAACGGGGGAGTATGTCAATAATCGCTAGCTAGCATAATTCTAGGTAAAGATAAGGCTTCATTTTCACCCAAATCACCGCCAGTAATCTTGTCTATTCCTATTTGTTGTAATGTCGTCAACAAGACTGCACTCTGACTCAATAGCTCATCTACATCAACGCCGCCGTAACTAGATGGGTAACGCCGCAGGCGATTGCTGCCTTCTCCCAATAGAATTACTGCACCTCGCCAGTTCCGATTTTCTAAATGATACAGTGCCACAGCAATTTGGAGAATGCCTTGATAAAAGGTTTTTTCCGGTTCGCCAGCTTCCATCCACAGAGCCTCTAAAGTGTCGTGACAGGCGTAAAACTGACCAGAATTGAACTGTTCTACGCCTTGCCAAAACTCTTGGGGGATGGTTTCGCTCATCCCATGCTATCTCTTACTTCTTTAATTGTTTCAACAGAGATTTCTTGTTTTTCTCCAGCAAACTCGTTGTCAGGGGTGAGGAACAACATACAATGGCACTCTTTGCGTTCTCTCATTGGCACACAGGGGCAGTTCCAATATGTGGCGTGAACTTCAGCTTCTTTATCTTCGTAATGGCGACAGGGACATAAAGGCGCACCTAGTTCGTCTTTATGTTTGGCTAGTCCTTCAATCACAACTGCGGTGACAGAAGGTTCAGAACAGAAGTAGGTTCCAGTACGCTTGGCGTATTGTTCAGAAAAATGCCGCATTGCCTCTAGGCTTTTATCGCTGGATTTTGTGTTATGTTCTGATGTGATCATGTCGCTCATAATTTAAATATTTCTTTGCATTGTACCTCAGCGTCATGTGGGGATCACTGGGTGTATTTCCCCAAACTTACCTGTTGAAATTGTTTTACTTTGCTCAAAGGCTGATATGTCCGGTGGGCTGGGATCAGACAAAATCTCAGAAATCACAGAAGCTTAACTTGTTAGCAGTCTTTTAAAGTTATCAAATTTGAATTGATTTATGAACGTAATGTTTTTTGCAGTTGGGGTTGCAGTGCGCCGCAGCTACGCCCGTCGGAGACATCGCGCTGCAAAATTATACCAGGGTGTTCCCAGTTAATTACCTCTGGTTCTACTGGTGAGGAAATATTTGGCCACAAAACCCAGCGACTGCCTTGAGGAAGAGTAGCAAGGCTCAGGGGGTTTTGAGTCAGCCAAATCAAAGGATAGCTTTTAGGAACTTGTGTACTGTCATCTTCTAGTCTAGTCGTTGCTGCTAAGGTTTCTAAGACAAAGCGATCGCCTTTAATTAAATTTGTTGATGCTGTCCAGAGTTGCACCTCTAATTGCTGTTGCTGTGCATAAAAATACAGCGAAGCTGCGGCAATTACTGCTTGTTCAAAGTTTTCTTCTTCCCAATTGCTAGCACTGTCAAGGGCAATAACTATTTCTTGTCCACCTGTCACCATTTCTAACTCTCGCACCCTTAATTCGCCATAGCGGGCGCTAGTCCGCCAGTGAATCAGACGGGTGGGATCTCCAGTGCGGTAGGGACGGAGCGATCGCACCAGCCCCGTTGTCGCTGTCTGCAAGGGTCTACCACGAGGATCGCCCCTTTTGCTCTCTTCTTGCCCCATTTCGTCTACTAGAGGGCAGGTAGCCAATGGTAACACTGTAGGATAAACGATCGCCATTGCAGCACAATCACGCTGACGGCGACACCAAAACAATCCTAAAGGCGCACCAGAACCAAGTTCGACTGTATGCCAGCGATAAACACCCCGGCGCACAGTTGGGTGATAATATACCCAACGGTAACTGCCTTGGCTAGGAATTGTTTCGATTGCTTTTTGTACTGGTTTCCCTAAGACGAAGGGCAGGATATCCTCGACTTGCAACAAGCTTACGGGCTGCTGTGTCTGATTGCGGATTTCTAATTCCATCATCAGATCATCGCCTGCTGACACAGGTTGGATGGGACGGCGGGTAATGGATAGACCTGTGAGCGATCGCGGTGGTAAGATAGCTGCTACACCCAAAAGAGCAAAACTGATGCCGCTAATGGCATACAGCCAACCAGCCATCGTATTGATACCTGCGCCAAAAAAACAAATCGCGGTTGCTGCTAGTACCCAACCGCCGTATGTAGGGACACAAGCGTGGGTTTCTAACCAATTAGTGATGGATTTAATGAAATTCATGTTTCTTTTTTAACCCAAGACCACCCGAAATTCACAGGGGCTCAGGGGTTCGCCAAAAAAGCTTTTAGTTGGATTCTAGCACTTGCGGTTGAATTCACGGAAAAATCGCCGCATCAATTTTTTCTCCCACATCCTCTATCTATTCAGCATCAGGGTAAGATTACTTGTCAGTCTGAGTTAAATCGAAGTACAGAGTTTGCAATCGCTCTACCAATTTCTCATCCTTAAGATCCTAGCTTTTAAAAGTTAATTTTTTCATAATAGTCGGCAGCAGGTAGAAGCTTGTGTGTTTAAATCTTTTGGGGACTTACGAAATGCCTATTGAAACACTTCAAGCCAATTTTCGCCAGCTTTTTGTGAACAAACGGAGAAACAAACTTATGGGACTTTTTGATCAAATTCTCGGTGCCGTCGCTAATCCTAATCAACAAGGTAGCTTAGGTCAACTGGGAAATATTGTTAACACTGTACAGCAGATGAGCGATCATACTGGCGCAAACCCTTCTACTATCCAATCAGTTTTGTCAATTGTGGGTGGTCAAGTGCGTTCTGCTTTACAACAAAAGCAAGCCACAGATGGTAATGAAGCCGCACAAACTTTGGTGAATCAATATGCTGGTACTTCTTCCAACCCCCAAGCCGTCGATTCGCTGTTTTCTCCTGGTATACAACAGCAGGTAGCTCAGGTAGCTGCCCAACGCACTGGATTGGATGCTGGTATAGTTCAACAATTGCTGCCAGTAGCAGTACCTTTGGTACTTAAGTTTTTACAATCAGGTGCCAATGCCCAAAATCCCCAAACTGGTGGTAATTCTGTACTCAATTCCTTCTTGGATGCTGACGGCGATGGTGATGTCGATATCGCTGATGCCATCCAAATGGCTAGTCAACATATAAGACGGTAATAATTTTCTTTCCACTCTCTGATGATAAATAGCTCGTCCTAAGATATCGGCAATTAGGACTTGCTAGATGTTTAGCTAAGACATAGGCTGAGAAGATAGTATATTTACAAATATTTAAGTCAGACAGTCTATGGCTAAAATTTTTGACTGTATTACTGAGGAACTGCAAGACTTTATTGCTGCCCAACAGCTTTTCTTTGTTGGCTCTGCACCCTTGAGTCCTACGGGTCATGTTAACCTCTCTCCTAAAGGTTTTGACTGCCTTCGTATCCTCTCCCCTAACCAAGTAGCTTACCTCGATCTCACAGGCAGTGGTAACGAAACCTCAGCCCACTTGCAAGAAAATGGGCGGATAACCTTCATGTTTTGCGCTTTTGCAGAACCCCCGTGTATCCTGCGTCTCTTCGGTCAAGGAAACACAATTTTACCGAGTTCTCCAGACTGGAACTCCCTATATTCTCTATTTTCGCCAATACCTGGAACTCGTCAAATTATCGTCGCTGATATCCAAAAAGTACAGACCTCCTGTGGTTTTGGCGTACCACTTTATGAATATCAAGGTCAGCGCCAAATTTTAGTGAACTGGGCTAGTAAAAGAGGTGAAGAGGGAGTTCGAGAATTTCAACAACAGAAAAATCTCGTCAGCCTTGACGGTTTAGCGACACCACTGAGTAAATTATTTTAACTTTGACACAAGCAAATTCTTAGACAGAAGTTATGGATTATTTTATTCGTCTAGTTACACAGCAAGACGAGCTTTTTCTCTGGCAAATGCTGTACGAAGCGGCGCACATGGCAGAAGAAGGTAATTTAACAATGCAGGATGCGATGAATCATCCTGATTTAACAAAATATGTTAAAAATTGGGGGCTTAAAGATGATATTGGTTTCATCGCTATTTTGAAAACTAATAATCAGCCAGTAGGAGCAGCATGGCTGCGTTTACTGATAGGTGAAAATAAAGGATATGGTTATCTTAATGATCAAACTCCTGAATTAGCAATAGCTATTCTTCCCCAATATAGAAATCAGGGCATAGGAACGCAATTACTAACGCATTTGTTAGCAGCAGTCAAAACATTTTACTCATCAGTCTCACTCAGCATCAGAGCGACGAATCCAGCTTTAGGTTTATATAAACGATTAGGTTTTGAAGTGGTTGCTGGAAGCGAAACAATTAACCGAATTGGCGGAATGTCTTTTAAAATGAAAATTGATTTTTATTAGCTTGTAGGGTAGGCATTGTAATGCCCACCCTACTGTAATGCCTGACTATCTAAGCGACACAATTTTACTTTGTTGATGATGTTCGCACCTATCCTTTCATAAAACTTGATTCCCCGCTCGTTAGATACAGCTACAGTCCAATCAATTCTGCCACAATCTTTTTCCTGCCCTATTTGGCGCAACCGTAGCATCAGCGCCTCACCAACTCGGTGGCCTCGATGTTCAGCTTTGACATATAAATCATCAAGCCAAATTCCAGGGGTTGCTAAAAAAGTTGAATAGATAAAGTGATAGGTCGCCAACCCAATAGGATTTCTATCAACCTCAGCTAAAAGAACGAAAGCAAGGGGCTTGTCTCCAAATAAATCTATTTCTAACTTTTTCGGAGTTGCTTCTACAGATTCAGGACAACCATCAAATTCAGCTTTCAAATGGATTAATTCTATAATGGCAGGAATGTCGCTCTTGTTGGCATCTCGTATTAAAATATTTGGGCAAATCATCTTATTTTTGCTATTTCCTTAAAACTCGTATTGGGGAATAATTTCTGTTTCATTCTGTGCTGCCTTTATCCACTCTTGCATTGCTGGAAGTACCAAAACTGCCTCAACATAATCTTTAGAAACAGTATCTAACTGCACATCATGGGTTACAAAGCGCAGGACAACTGGAGCAAAAAACGCATCAGCAATTGTGAAATTACCAAATAATAGATTACCGCCAGCCCCAAATTTTTGACGAGATTCTCGCCAGATACTGGTGATGTAGTCAATGTCTTGTTGTACACCGGATGCTAAACCTTTACCAGGATATTTATTACGGCAGTTCATCGGCATATTCTGACGCAACTTTTGAAACCCTGAATGCATTTGGGCAGTAATGGAACGAGCTAATGCCCTTGCTGCCTTATCTTCTGGCCACCATTGCATAGTCGGAAATGCCTCAGCTAAGTATTCACAAATAGCCAGAGAATCCCATACAGTTTGCGTATCGTGCAATAGTACAGGTACTTTTCCTGATGGTGAGTATTGCCGAGTTTTTAATAAATAGTCTGGGCTGTAAAGAGGAATCCGAATCTCATTGAATTCCAAACCAAATTGCTTCATCGCTAGCCAGGGACGAAGTGACCAAGATGAATAATTCTTATTGCCAATTATCAAAGTGAGTTGCGTCATATTTCTAGCACCTATAAAGTTGTTCAATTTAGTTAAGACTAAAACTCTTTGTCAATGTCAATTTTTTTAACGTAGACGCGGAGCGGCTACTCTACGAGAACGCTAAGAGCGAACCCGCAGGGTACCGCTAAGGATGCAGAAGAGATAAATCAACTTTTAGGCAAGTCTGCTTTTAACTTCCTCAGCTAAATTTTCTAATAAAACTTCTATTTGGTCGCCTGTTTTTAAATCTTTGAGCGAGGACTTTTGTGCGGCTGCTTCTTCAGAACCAATAATTACACAGAATTGAATTCCCTGTTTGTCTGCTAGCTGAAATTGTTTACCCAACGGACGCTTATCAAAGCTAGTTACAACATTAATTCCCGCCTGACGCAGATGTTGAGAAACTTTTAAATAAGTGGGCATTAAATCATCTTGCATATTTACTACCATCACCTGGGCTGGTGTAGCGGCTAAGGTACTAAGAATACCAGCTTTGAGCAATCGGCTAATTAAGCGAGTTAAGCCTATAGAAATGCCGACACCTGGCATTTTTTCGCCCAAAAATACCCCCACTAATTCTTCATATCTGCCGCCAGAACAAATACTACCTAATGCTTCATGTCCTAATAGAGTTGTTTCGTAAACTGTGCCAGTATAGTAATTAAGACCGCGCGCAATAGATAAATCAATACAAAAACGATTTTCGGCAACTCCGAGATTGCGAACACCTGCAATTACTGTTTCTATTTCAGTAATTCCCAGGCTCAATTGCTCGGTTTCTGATAGATTTTGTGCAAGGTGCTTGAGTTTATCTAATATTTCATCAACTGAACCGTCAATTTTAATAAAATCAATAACTCTCTGAGCTTGTTCTACTAGAATACCCTCATTTTCTAAATTCTGTTTTACCTTAGTTTCACCAATTTTTTCTAAGGTATCAACGATGCCAATACAGGATTTAATTTGATTTTCAGTAATTCCCACAGATTGAAAAAAACCTGTCAGAATTTTACGATTATTAATGCGAATCAGAAAATCACCAATATTAATTGCTTCAAATATCTCACTGATAATTGCAGGCATTTGAGCATCATAGAGCAAGCTGAGTTCACGACGAGCGACTACATCAATATCGCACTGACGGAATTGACGAAAACGCCCATCTTTTGCCCGTTCTCCCCGAAAAACCACATCCATTTGGTAGCGAGCAAAGGGAAAGGTCAATTCATTGAGGTGACGAGCAATATACGCCGCTAGAGGAACTGTTTGGTCAAACTTTAAAGCTCTCGCTTCTGAACCAGTTTCGCCTGATTTATCCCTCTCGGCTTGTCGATTTGGTGGCAGAATAGGATCAATTCCATAAATGATATTGTCGCCTTGATTCCCTTTGGCTTGCAGTACTTCTAAACGTTCGACAGCAGGTGTTTCTATGGGTGTAAATCCATAGCTTTCAAAAACTTTACGGATGATATCTAGCAAATATAATTCTAAACGCTTTTCGCTAGGCAGAAATTCTGGGAAACCGCTAGGAGTAGAAAAGTTTATTTTGTCACCTTTGGCCACGCGTGTACCTTACTAAGTTGAGCTTTGAGATATTTTAAAGAAGTAACGGGTAATAAATAATAATCACAAATATTACTAATTATCAACAAAAAAATTGCTAATTTGCTAATTAATTACTCTAAGCAATAAGAATTCATCATTATCCTCAAATCTACCCTGAATCATATCGTCCCAGAAATCCCTGTCTCGTTAATTCTGAAGAGAAACAATGGTACAATATTAGGGTATTTATGATGCGCCATCTGCATAGCTACTTCTTTATTGCGATCGCTGATATAATCACCGCTATCTGGTTCAACTACTATATACCAGTTGTAGTGATTTTTGATTAACTCTGGTTGAATTCGGTCAAAAACCTCTTTGCAGCGCTGGTGAAAATTTTTTCGTTCAGCTTGACGTTGGGCTTTCTGCTCTTGTGACCATTGAAGCTCAGGAAATATTCTTCTTCTGTGTAACGTGGGTATAGGTTTTACTTCGGTCATTGTTGTTTCTCGCTTTTAAGTTAGAGCAGCTAAAGATAAGATTGTTTGGCGTTGCTAAATGAAGCTAATTCATATTTTGACTCAGCAACGCCGATTGTTTTATCTTAGCCGTTGTTCTTGAATTAAGGTGCGTTGAAAGATTTGATTGTTTTTAAACCAATGCCAAGTGCGGGCACGATTGTTATTGTCTGGACTAATGTAGATCATTTCATATAAGCTCATTTCTGGGTTTGTCTTATAAGCAAACCACAAAATCACAATCGAGTCATCGGCTTCCCAAGCTTTACCTAGAATGCGCTCGGTGTCAAACCATAGTTTATTATCTTTATAGATTCCCGGAAATTCATGCTCTTCTTGTTTACCATTAGACCACTTATAGCGATTGATTTGGTAGTAGGTATTAGGGTCATTTTCTGGGAATTGACAAGTTAAATGAGACTCATGGCTGTCGAGGATTTTGCCTGCTGTATCAATTAATGTATAAGTTCCTGCCCAATCACCTTCATGACGAGCCAGCACGGGCATTCCTTCTCGAAGAATATTAGACATTTTTATTCACTTTTTATTGTTCTAACATTTGAAAAAATCGGGTAAAGTAATCTGGAAAGGTTTTTGCTGTACAACCGGGGTCTTTAATTACAATGCCTGGAACTTTCAAGCCAGTGACAGCAAAGGACATTGCCATGCGATGATCGTGATAAGTTTCGATCGCAGCTGGAGTAATCGGGCCTGGTTCAATCTTGAGTCTATCGGCAAATTCTTCAACTTGGACTCCTAAGCGCCGCAACTCGGTAACAACAGCGTGAATACGGTCGGTTTCTTTATAGCGAATATGTTCCACATTGCGAATGGTAACAGGTGAACTGGCAAAGGGTGCGATCGCTCCTAAAGTTTGTACCAAATCTGACATATCGTTCATGTCAATATCTATACCCTGCAATTGCTCTGGCCCTGTTACTTCGGTGTAATCATCAGATTCATGAATTTGGCAACCCATCTGTTCTAAGACATCGAGCCAAAGAATATCACCCTGACAGGATTGTTTAGTCAAATGCTTAACCCGCACCCGTCCACCAGTGACGGCGGCGGCGGCAAAAAAGTAAGAAGCATTTGACGCATCAGGTTCTATTGTATAATGACGAGCTTGGTAACGCTGACCTGCTTTAATTTGAAATTGATTTTCACCGATTTCAATCACCTCTACGCCAAAATCTGCCATCAGGCGACTGGTCATTTTGATGTAAGACTGGGAAACCAGTGTACCTTCAACTTCAATAATTGTGTCTTGTTGAGCATAAGGCGCAATCATCAGTAATGCCGAAAGTTGCTGACTTGTTTGGTTGGCTTGCAAACAAAAATTTCCCCCAGAAAACTGCCCACCGTAGATGGTGTAAGGCATAAATCCAGGATTTCCCTCGAAGTTAACGGTTATGCCGCTTGTTTGCAGCACCGTCAGCAAATCACCCATCGGTCTTTCTCGCATCCGAGGAACACCGTCTAGGCGATATTCGCCGTTACCCAATGCCACCAGCGCCGAGATAAACCTTGCTGCTGTACCTGCTAAACCCACAAATAAATCTGCTTGCTTCGCTGGAATTTCGCCTCCCCTTCCTGCCACTTGAATCTGAGCCAGATGAGGATTTAGAGTAATGGGAATGCCCAATTGCTCTAAACATTTAGCAAAATAATCGCTGTCGTCACTAAATAAGGCATTTTCTAAAATTGAGTTGCCTTGTGCTAAAGCAGCAACGAGTAACGCCCGATTGGTAATACTTTTAGAACCAGGAATCTCTACCGTGGCATCTATTGGGCGATTCAAAGCAGGGATTGCAATGGTATCCACTTAAAACCTCTATATAAGTATTCAGCTGCAACTTAATTATTATGTTCTCATATCCTGAATGCTGATTGTTATAGCGGTTCTTAATTACATAGAAATGGCTATGCACTGAGATTAGCTAAGAATTCAAGCCAGGTTGGGTTTTTCTGCTGAGGGATAATAAGGACAAAAATGTTAAGATACACCCCGCAAGATATGTTAATTAAAAGGTAAGATAGCGGCTTTTACAAAGTAATTGCGAAAAATAATGGCTAAATTCGACCCCGCAAAATTAAAAAAAGTATCTGTAAGCCTTCCATTTGGCATTGGTTCTGCTGAATGGGAAGCTGATCCAACGGAACGTAAAGCAGCTTGGTCACTTTACATTGAACTTGTTACCCGCATAGCTGTTCAGCCTTTGGAAACTGACCAAGGACTTCTGCGAGAAGCTTTGACTTCTCTATACAACTTGTTTCCTGTAACACGGCAAATCCTCAAAGAGGCTGGGCCAGATGTGGGAGCATCCCGTGATTCAGTTGGGGGTATTGCGATCGCAGTATTGAATAATGGTTTACGCCCTTTCCTTGCAAAGTGGCATCCGCTGTTACAGACATGGGAAGCAGAGCGTCCTCCTCATCTCAGCCCTAAAGGACATGAGCGCAATTGGTCTGAGGAACTAAAATTACGGGATGAACTGGAATCGCTCAGAAAAGACTTGGAGCAATATGCTAATGCCTTAGCGCAGATTGCTGGTGTGAATGAATAATAGGAGAAGCTTCTAGATGACCGACACTCAAAATTCAATGTGTTCTTGGCTCATAACAGTGTCGCACTCTGAAGGCTAAAACTCTATATTTCTCGCTTGGTGTCACCTGAATCAAAATATTAATAGCAATTTTTCAAATATTTTATTAGATTTCAGGAACAGCAAAGAGAAATTTTGGAGCTACAGATGTGCAGTGATACTTCTGTTAGCCCCCCTTGTTTACAAGGGCGTATACAACAAGATATCGCACAAACAATTCTGAGAGAAAATACCGAATTATTTGTTGTCATTACCAATACATATAGGAGCCTCAAAAGATGAAAAAAGATCAGGTCAAGCTTGATATTTTGACGGAAAGACCAATAGTTAGAAATGATGCAATATCCGAGTTGGATGTTGTCATAGAAGTGCGCTCTGAACAGTCAACCAATGAACTTGATAGAAAAAAAGCTTTGAATCTATGCATTGTCATAGACAGAAGTGGGAGTATGAGCGGAGAAAAACTCGAAGCTGCCAAAAAAGGTTGTATAGATATCTTTAACCAGTTAGACGAGAAAGATTTATTTACTGTCGTAGTATTTGATGACCAAGCTGAGGTAGTTGTTAATCCTCAAGTTCCCAAATCTGAAGTTATCGAAAAAATAAATAGAATAAACACGGCTGGTTCAACTAATCTTTCATTAGGTTGGTATTTAGGGTTGTTAGAACTGCAAACTTACATGACCGATAACCACAATAATAGACTTTTTCTCTTATCTGATGGACAGGCAAATCAAGGCGAAACCAAAGTTACTACCTTAGCCAAAGAAGCTTCTAAATCAAGAGAGCTTAGAATTACTACATCTACTATTGGTATAGGAGATGACTTCCAAGTAGATATTTTAACTGCTATAGCAACCGAGTCTGGTGGTAGATTTTGGTATATTCAAGAATCCCGAATTGAAGATATTATCAACGAAGAGTTCAAAGGAGCTATGTCTATTATTATAGATCGACCCAGGATAGAGCTAAAACTACCTACCGGGGTGACAGTTAGTGAAGAATTAAATAATCTGGGTAAGAAGATAAATGATAAATATCGAACTCGACCGATTAAAGGTGAAGATCAATTCAATTTTGCAATTCGACTTGAAATCAATCCAGAAAAGATTGAAACAGATAATGTAAATTTTCAGGCTATCTTATTTGATGGAGAAAAAAGCATTGTTGATACTCAAATGGTAGTTTATCTGAAATCATATCAAGAATATGTTTCTAGTAAGATTAATCCGATAGTTCAAAGTGTTGTTCAACAATTCCAATCCACTATCACGAATGAAAGATTAATGGAACAGATGTCAAAAGGTGGTTTTGAATTGATGAAGAAAATGCTTATAGAAGATGTCGAAGGAATGCGGAAGGTGAGAGATGCACTTGATGAGGAGAGAGAAGATGAAAGATTTATACAGGAAATAAGGGATTTTCAGCAAGAATTATTCGGCAAAGAGAATGCACTGGTGATTAGCGAAATGCTAGAAAATTTTAGAGAACTTCAAGGAGTTAAAGATTTTCTAAAGCGATGGCAAAAAGTTACAATGCAGGGAAACCAAAGGAACGCAATGCGACAGAACAATTTCATGCAGGGCAGTATTAATAAAATTGATGAAGATTTACAAGCATCTCTATTGGAAGATGCTATTGAATTAGCCGATACTTTGATACAGAGATTTCCAGATAAGGCAAATGAGTTATTAAATTATCAGAGGAAAATTCGTGAGAACTTGGCGCGATATCAATAAAGATTCTTGGACATTTACAAAAAAGCTAATCGTAGGATATGGCGGTGGGATTGGTGTTTACAAAACCTCCTACGCCATCAATCAAGAAAGCGGATTTATTTTAAATGGAAAAATCTCTGCTGATTTAAACATATCAAATCGTCACTCAACAGGTGCAGGGTTAATCTGTCGAGCAGACAACCTTTGGACTTTCCTTGCCTTTCATACCGCACCCAGTGCTAAGGAAGGTGATTTTACTTCAGCAAGAATTAGTCTATTTAAGCAAGGAATGTTTTCGGAGATATTTGCCTCCACTGAAGAAGTACATTTAGATGAAAGATTCAATCAATTTTCCTTAGAATTCTTTTCTGGTAAAGTCAGAGGTGAAATAAAAACCTCACAAAAAATCTATGAACTTACCTACACCTGTCCGCATATCGCATTTCCAGGATATGTAGGATTAGTCAAATTTTATGGAACTGGCGTTTCTGTAAAAAATGTAAGAATTGAAAAGACAGAACTTCCTTTTGAAGAAAAGTATAGCCTGAAAATGAAGAAATTTGAGTACGATATTTTTATCTGTCATTCGTCTAAAGATAAGCCATTTATTATAGACAAGATCATCCCAGTATTTCAGCAGCAAGGAATAACTTACTGGTTTGATGCGGAACAAATTACGTATGGAGATCCAATCACTCAAAAAATAGAAGAGGGTTTGCAAAAAAGCAAATATGTCATGCCATGTTTGAGCGAAAATCTCAAACAGTCTAGTTGGACAAGAGGAGAGTATAGCGCAATTCTCAATGCCGAGTTTAGCGGTAATTCAGAAAGAGTTACTATTCCTCTAAAACTAGAGAACTGCGAGGATAACGATATCCCACTTTTGCTAAGAGATAAAAAACGAGTTGACTATTCCAATCAAGTGGAACTTGCTGAATTTATGAAATTTTTGAAAAGCTAACGAATCAGAATTTATTTTACTTTAATCTTAGGGAGGAGTGGTTAATCCGACTTACTTAAATAACTGATTTAGATTTTAGACATAAATCAAATATACAATCCAAAATCAAAAATTAGTATTCAACTTTATGCTGATTAAGTTAACTTTAATAACCTGCTAATACTGAGAATTACTGGTAGTAAATACTTAACACCAGCACCAGAATCGTTGCTTCTGCCCTCCAGAAACATTTGCCTCCACTGCGCCCGATACTGTATCATATTTTCGCGTAAATTGGCTAAATGTAAGAGGCTGAGGCAATGGAAATAGAGATTAAAATAGGGTTAGTAAAGGTAGGGGTTTACTTTATTAGGAGATTCTATGATGACTTTACAAGAAATTATTAATTCTATTGAAAGTTTGCCCACAGAAGATCGAGAGTATTTATTTGAGTTTCTTCGCCAGCAACGAATTGAGAATCGGCGGGTTGAAATTTTGGCTAATGCTCAGGAAGTGATGCAGGCTTTTAAGGATGGGACGGCTCATAGGGGAAGCGTTGATGATTTGATCGCTGATTTACTAAGAGATGATGATGGAAGTTGTCTGGAGTAGTGGATTTAAGCGATCTTTTAGGAAGATTACAAAGAAAAACCCGCAGTCAAAGAATCAAATTGTCGAGGTATTAAGGCTTTTGGCAGATGATCCATTTACACCATCTTTGAAGTCTCATAAGTTAACAGGAAATTTAGCGGGGTTGTGGTCTTGTTCTGTTGCTTATGATTGTAGAATTATCTTTAATTTCTCTGATGATAATAATTTGTTAGAAATGGTAATTCTATTGATTGATATTGGTAGCCATGATGAAGTTTATTAAATGGTAAGATAGAGGCTCATACATTACTTTGGTGCGGCGCAACGCCAAAAATATTTATGCTTCATTATCAAACCACCAAGGGTCATTGGTAGTATTAGTTTTAATTAAAATAGCTTTTTTTCGCATGAACCGTTTCAGCGCTGCTGCACCCATGCGTGAGCCTCCCAAACCGGAGAATTTGAAGGCGTTTTTCTCTCCCTCGTGCATGATGGCGGTGAGTGCAGCATCGTTGATACTGATGGCACCTGCATCAATTTGGTGGGCGACTTCTAAGGCTTCTGTTTCCGACTTGGCAAATACAGCAGCACTCAGCCCATAAATTGAGTCGTTTGCCAAAGACACTGCTTGCTCAACTGTGGAAAAAGGCATCACTGGCATAATCGGGCCAAAAGTTTCTTCAGTCATCACTTTCATCGAATGGTCAACTTGCGTGAGAACTGTGGGACGACACCACCAACCCCCACCTAAGTCTTCAATTACACCGCCGCAGTGAATTACTGCTCCTTTTTCGACTGCATCTAGGAGATGGTCGCTAATAATTGCTGCTTGTCTTTCGGCGATAATCGGGCCAATTTCTCCACTTTCAACTGTGGGGTAGGCTAGCTGAAGGCGATGTGCTTTGGCTACTAGTTGATGGTAAAACTTTTCAAATATCGATTCAGCAACATAAATTCGCTCAATGGACAGGCATGACTGTCCGGTGTTGACGACGGAACCCCACAATATTGCTGAGGTTGCTAATTCTAAGTCTGCTGATTCTAAAACGATCGCCGGATCTTTTCCCCCTAATTCCAAAAAAGCTGGAATAAACTGTTTAGCAGCCGCTTGTGCTACTTTGTGTCCCGTCGCTACGCTGCCTGTAAAGCACACTAAATCTACATTTTCAATTAAAGCAGATCCGGTTTCGCCTGCTCCTTCCACAAAAGTTAATACGTCACGCAATTTGGGTACAGCGTTGAGCGCTGTTATCAGTGGTGCGACGAAACGGGGAGCAATTTCACTGGGTTTAACAATAACTGCACAACCTGCCAGCAATGCCGGAATAGTATCAATTGTAGATAGTAATAACGGGAAATTCCACGGACTAATTACCCCAACCAATGGGTAAGGAACCGATGTTTGTTGTAATGCAATAAAGGGAATTGCTGTATTTTTTGTAGATTCTTGCAGCAACTCTGGTGCTAACCTACACCAGCGATCAACGCTGGAGAGGAAGGAGTCTATTTCTAGTACCGAGGTTGATAATCTGCCTGTATCATTTACTAAAGCCTCTGTTAAGCGATCGCGCTCTGATAATATCGCTTGCTTCCACTGTTGTAAGGCTGCAATTCTCCCCTCTATACCCAACTGTTGCCAGTGAACTTGCGATCTGCGGCTGCGGTTACATTGCTGTACCAGCAGCCTTGGGGGCGGCGGGATAATGACGTAATCAAATTTGCCAGTTCGGGGGTTGCGGACTTCTATTGTTTTTGTCATTTGTCATTTGTCAAGAGTTATTTATTAGGCGTTGCATATTTGCGGATGATTTATCTCACGCAGAGGAGCCAGTGCGTTGGGCGGGTTCCCCGACTTGAAGCACCTGGCATCGCGCACAGACGCAGAGAGTATTATGCCCAATGCCCAATGCTCCAATTCAAATTATCCCCAATTGAACTAAGCGCTCAATGGTGGCTTGCTGAGTTTGGAGGAAGTGTTTGCGGTCTACTTCACCCTCCAGCATAGTATTAGCAGGGTAAAAGTGTGACTGCTGATAACTTTCGGCGTATAGTTCAAACCGTTGACGTGCAAGTAAATTATTTAACCCTGGTCGGCGGCGATCGCGGCGTAATGCGGCTAAGTCTATCTCTGCAAATGCTGCCATGCTCTCGCCTGTAGCTGTTTCTGCTAATACGATTCCCCGATAATCAATGATTTTAGAGCCACCATCAGCAGATGCAATGGGGATGGCAATATTAGCTATGCCTGCGGTATTGGCAGAAACTACGTATGCCATATTTTCAACGGCACGAGTGATTTTGGCTGCGTCTTTAGGCGTAAGGTTTTTGTTATACACCTCTGATGTCGAGTGCAGAAAAATCTCCGCTCCTCGCATCGCCAGACACCGCGCCACTTCTGGATATAAAATCTCCTCTGATGCCAAAGCTGCTAAATTACCGATCGCAGTTTTGGCAACGGGGAAAACCCCATCTAAACCATAGCAGTCGAGATATTTATCCCAAACATCATGGGGAGTGGGAGCAAACAAAGAATTCAGCCGCCGATACCGTAAGACAATTGAGCCAGAGGGGTCAATGATAAAGCAGGTTTGGAAGTACAATCCGGGAAAGTTGGGGTCAACTTCGTAGGCATTGCCAGCCAAGAAGATTTTATGCTTTTGAGCGATTTTACCAAGTGCTTCATACTCCGCGCCAGCCATCTCCAGACAAGCTTTTTCTGCCCACCCTAAGAGAGAATCTCCCATCGGAAAACCAGTGAGAAAGTATTCTGGCAGTACAATTAAACGACAGTCGAAGCCAATGAAAGCGATACTGGCAGCAATTTGTTGTGCTAGGCGGTTGATGGAGTTTTGCATTAGCGATCGCGCTTCGTGGTAATCGCTTACTTGGTTGACTGCATGACAGGTAACTTGCAGTGCCAAAGCGCGGTAGGATTCTAAATTAGTTGTCATTGGTCATTGGTCATTGGTTATTGGTCATTAGCAAAGGACAACTGACAAAGGACAAATGACTAATTTATAGAATACGATCGCCACCCCAGAGCGATCGCACTAATTTATCTGTCATTTCTGCCCCAAATAGGCGCACAGCGATTTGGTTGTCTGGATCACGTTCTGCGATCGCCTGGCGCACAATTAAATCACGGTTAGACAAAGCAACACGCTGCTCATCTGGTACTGATTCAGCTTCATCTACCCACTTCAACCAGCGATCGATCATCTCATGAGCCACCGTGCGAAGACGAGCTAGTGTCTCTGCTGTAACCGGACTGGTGAAACACAGGCTAGTATGGGATTGAGCTTGACGGATGTACAGAGTTTTGCTGGTATACTGCTTAAATTGAGCATCTTCTCGCAACGCCAAGTATGTCTGGTTCATCGGTTCATAGTAGCGATCCAAATATTCCAGATCAACAAATAGATCGCTCCGAGGAATGTAATCCATGTAGAAGAACAAGTAGGGAACCGTGGCAAACGCAAAAGCTAAATGTGGAACACGGATCTGTGACTTGAGCCAAATAGTTAAGTGCATATTGCAAAAGCCGGATTTGGGGTCACGCAACCATGAATGCACTAACCAATCAATTTCTGAGCCAGAGAAGGTATTGAGCGATCCGTGAGCGCTTCCCGTCATGGCGGCATAGCTTTGTAAGTTCTTGGTAGACGGATCTGGATCTAATTCAAAACGAGCGTCTATTTTCTGACGCAGTTCGTTGGTAATTCCCCACAATTGATCAAATACAGCCTTATTATCTAGATCAGTTGGTTGCTGAGTCATAGTTTGAGTTTGTTACTTTTGGATATAACTTGACGATAAAATCTAGTTAAACTAAATGATAAGTCGCCATGTTATCATCAGACAAATTCCATGCCATATAGTCAGTTCACTCTTAGCAAGGCAAAGAAGGCGTTTGATCTCACTATCGTTGAAGATTCTCGGTTCTTTCCAGAGATTGAATCCATTTCTCCCAGCCCCAGATTAGCGAGTGAACTCGAAGATTTACCTTGGGCGATCGCTGTCGGTTCAGAAAAGGCTCGCTCTGAAACCATTGTTTATCCAATGCTCCAGGAAGTCAGGCGTATTCGCAATCGTCAGACTCAGTTTATTCTCTGGACGCGAGTTTAATCTAGATTCAACTTGTGACCTGACTGGCTATATTGACTTTAGCTGAAAAATCTGTTTGATATAAGAGTAGAGAATTTTGCGATCGCCTTGAGGAGAGACAATAAAGCACTGTTGTCCAATTGCATCATGACGCAGAACAACAACAACGCGCTCTTGTGGGCAAACTCCCAAACAGCTGGTGCTGACAACCCGATATTTACCCCACAATCCATCAAATTTTAGACGAGATTTCAGCCAGTTTTGTAACTCTTCTGAGGCTGTTACACCTCTATTAATTCGATGAGAACTCCCAGAAAATTGCTCTACTGTACACTGTGAACAAACTAACACCAACCCGTCCCACTGGGGAACGAAAGTGGGAATGGGAGGAATAGGAGTCTCTGGCGGGTGATCAGAAGCAGGAGAAATTGGTTTATCAGTGGATAAGAACTGCTGAAAAATTTGCCGGATCAGCGCCAAGATACGTTTGAGCAGTTTCTTCATGGACGAATGGCTTTGCTATTTCTCCAACAGCATCACCGAAATTTCCCGTTGAGTTTGTTCTAACAGATAATGAATGGCGATTAGCCGATCTCTATCTTGGGCAAGGGTCGAGGAACGCAAAAGGAAACTATCAAACTCAGCAGCAATTTTATAGCAGCGATCGCACTTAAATTTATCCGTTGAAGTGGTACTTTTTCTTTTTCCTACTTCCCGAAATTTCTCGCTCATCCTCTTGACAAAATCATCATCTTATTAAATAAAACAGCCCTACCCTGAGATGAGGTTTAGTAGGTTTCAGAGTTTTTCCCTTGTTTAGTAATTTAAACAAAGCTCGACAGACACAGTATGATTTTTATTGGTGAAAAGTATTGCATAGGCGCTATAAATCATCAGGAATGCTCCTCCAGTATTAACGTAGACTCAGCAGTACGGCCAAATTCTTCTGGCGCATATTGCAGGTGAACTTGGGCACCAGGCCAAGAAAATGTACCAGGAGTCACAGAACGGACTAAGTAATGCAGGCTATAAACTCCTGGTTCCAGGTGGTCGGCGTAGGCGATAATGCGATCGCGGTACACATTTTTAAAGCCAAGTTCCCAGCTATCGGCTTTTGCTTGTAATGCAGCTGTAGTAGTTTGAAAACTTGCATCCACCGCCTCAAAACCTGCTGGTAGTGGATCTTTAATCACTATATGATCCACGGTGCGATCGCAAATGATTTCTAAACCAATATCAAACACCTGTCCAGAGGCTAAAGTCAAGGGTTTATCGAAAGCGTAAAGACCTGTTTTTTGTAAAACTTTCTCTTCATTTACTTGACTAATTTCTCGTGTTATGCGTAAGCCGTTAAATCTACCTGATTGATTTCCTTGCAAGCGATAATTATAAGCAACTAGATAGTGTAAAGTCCCATTACCTGATTTTTGCAGCGTTAAATCATTACGACCACGAGGTAATTTATTCATCGGCACATTAAGTTGTAAACTAGGATTTTGATAGCCATTAAACCTATTTTCTCCTAACTTATTACCAGCTAATTGCACTGTGGCAACAAAATTAGGCGGTATTGGTTGCAGTTGGCTATATTCTACCAAAGCTGTTAAGGCTTGGGCATTATTATAGTTAGTTTGCCATGTGCCATTCCGTCGTAATGCCAGAAGACTTTGGAATAACTTATCTATAACTTCGGGTTTACTCTGCTTGGCAATAAATAAACGTAAAGCTTCCGCCTGCGTCGCGGTAGATGAACTCATCCATCCCCAACTATCTGGTAAACTTACAACTGCTGTGCGACCAGTTTCATAGATATTCTGTTGTAGTTTGTTCACCAGTTGTTGAGATTCGTCTTGCCATTCTGGGAATTGAGATAAGTATCGCGCTAGTTTAATTTGAGTTACGACATCAAAGTTATTGCGTTGTCCATAAATATCTGCAAGAAAGGTATTGCGTTTTTCCCCAATTTGTGCCAGTGCGATTAAAGCATTAAGTTGCAGTTGCCTTTTACATAATTGCTGTTTGCAAAAATCGTATTCTCCAGGATTCGCCAGAACTTTTTGCAAATAAGCTTTCAGGCGAGACAGCATTGCAGAATCGACTAAATTAGGGAATACCTGACTGGCTTTAGCCAAAGACTCACCCGTGTATGAAGAAACCCAAGGGTCGGATTTTTCTTGTCCGGGGAAAGCAGCAAAACCACCATCTGCTATTTGGAGTTTTTGTAACTTTTCAATTGCTTTACTTGCCTGTTGGCTAGGATTAAATTCTGCAAATGCCTGTCCATATTTTTGGGCAATAGTTTGCAAATTAGCCGCAATGATTAATTGACTAGCCGCGGGTTCGGTAAACGGCAAATCATCATCTTCTAAAACCTGCTTTGCTGGTGCTTTAATCTCCGTTATCAAAGTACTCGCCAACTGAATATCTAAACCTCCCGCATCAGGGAAGGTATTTTTATCAACATTCAGGGGAATTTTCACTTGTTTTTCAGTGACACCAGTTTCAACGACTTGTTCTGTAATTTCAATTGGCTTAATTTCCAAAGGTACTTCAAAAGCATCTGCGGCTGTATTTAGCTGAGTGGTAAAGCGAACTTTCGCAATTCCCAGACTATCCGCCACCATTGGAAAGCGATAAGCATGAGTTGCAGATTCAGCTTTGGTTTGCAAAGAAGTCGTTGTGGGATTTTTATCGGCAAACTTCACAGTACCGCTAAGTTCGCCATTTATTGAGAGATTTCCTGTATTCCCAGTGTTGTTAGTTACAGATAAACCAGCAAGGATGCGATCGCCTGGACGCGCAAACTGTGGCAAAATGGCATTAGTTAGCAGTGGCTTTGTGGTGATAAACGTCGCTTCGCCATTCCCGAAACGCAGATTTCCATCGGTGGCCACAGCCATCACCCGCCATGTAGTTAAGTCATCCGGGAGTTTAAAGGTTATCTGTGCATTACCATTTGCATCGGTGAGGACAGAACCATTATAGTAAGCTAAGGCTTGAAAATCTGTGCGAGTGCGAGTATTTGCTGCACCAGTTGAGAAACCACCGCCATAACCCCAACCTTTTGGTTTAGCTACATCCTGTGATTGTAATATTACATCTGGTCGATTATCGCTAAAGCGGGTAGAAATTGGCTGTTCTGCATAAACTGTATCTACTAAATTCGGTGGACGATAACCAGAAAGTTGTAACACCGCTTCATTTACCACCATGACTGTAAACTGTCCTTGGGTGGGGTTTCCTTGATTGTCCTTCAATTCTAGTTGTACTGTTTCCTCTGCACCAGGTTCTAATGATGCTTGCACAGGTTTAACTTGTAGTTTTAAATACTTATCTTCTAAGTTAACTTTAAAAGGTGTAAAACCAATCTTCACCAAGTTATCTAAACTGGGTGCTTCCACTTGGTTTATGGGTTTACCTTGTCTTACTAAGACAGCTTCGATGGCTGCATTTGGCAGCATTTCTGGCGTAACTTGAAACTGAATTTGTGGTGCGCCTCCCTGAACTTTGGTAATTTGCTGATAAAGGGGTTTGTCTTTAATCACAGCAAAATACAATTCTGCATCTGGATAGGGAGATTGAATTAGTGCAGTAGCGGTTTCACCAGGTTTAAATTCTTTTTTATCTAATTTAACTTCTAAGACATCTTTTTCTCCCGAACCCCAAAATACTGAATTTCCTCCAGTTGCCCAAATTTGTAAATCTGTGGCACTTAATTCACTTTTTGCATCGCTAAAATTAACTCTAATCCGATATGAACCAGATTCCGGCGCTGTCAAATTTACCGATTGCAGATTGCTAGCAGATGTAATTTCTGCTTGTCCGACTGTTTTATATTCAACTTGATTTTTTGGTGTTCGGCTACCTTCAACTAATTGCGTGACACTGCTGTATTTTATCTGTTGTAATTCCAGGCGTACCCGTTGACCTGTTATCGGTTTTCCTGTAGGATCAGTAACAATCACTTCAACAGGAAAAGCTTTACCAGCATCAGCGATAAAATTACTTTTTAACCCGATAAGACGATTACTTGGTAAAGCTGTAAAAGTTTTGGAATTCGCTACAGATAGATTAGAAACATCTGCAACTTGCACATCCACTCGGTAAGTCATGGGATATGGTAAATCATTAGCTACATTCACAGGTTGACTACTTTTACCATTAGCATCTAGCTGGGCATTAGTTTGCAACACATCACTAGATATAGTCGGAGTTTCCTCAGGCCACAACCATTGTCTACCAAAAATAAATTCCTCCCAACCTTTAGGAATAAAATTAGATTGCTGGCGAGTAATAAAGTATTTTGCTTCTCCACCTTCTACAGGCGCACCAAATAAATAATTACTTGTAGCATTAATATCAACTTTCTCGTCAATGAGAGCAAATTCTTTATCTAAGTTGAGTTCGACTTTAAAGTTGGGTGGCTTAAACTCAGCAACTCGAAATTCTCCAGAAATCTCTTGCCCGTTCTTTCCCTTAGCCTGGATTGTATGGTAGCCTAAGCGCTGAGTAGTTGTGATTGGCATTTCCAGAGAAAACGTGCCAAATTCGTTTGTAGTTTGCGTACCTAAATTGGTCTTTTGTCCATCAGGATTTACCAAAGTTAATTGGTAAACAGCATTTTTATCTTGCTGGATTGCACCATTTTGTAAATAGTCAGCAAACCCAGTAAACCAAGCTTTTTCTCCTGGTTGATACAACTGTCTGTCTGAAAAAATTACCCCGCGTGATTCTGGCTTCCCATTTTGCCAACCTGCATCAATACCATAGCCATAAACACCGCTATATTCTTCTGTTCTAGCAAATGCCCAATCTTGATTTTCACGGGCAATTACTAATAATTGTGGTGATTTACTAGAATTTTGATTTCCAGAATAACATTGCTGTAATCCTTCACGAATAAGTCTAAAAGTTCCATTTTCATCAGTTTTACCCGTTGCACAAGGTACAGGTTCGGGGCGAGATTTTGCCTCTAATTTTGATTGATAAATATCTATAGTAGCCGTTTTAACTGGCGAACCATCTATAAGATGATTAACGCGAATTAAGCCTGACTCAGGAAACCACTGAGTAAATACGCCCAAATTCGTCAATTCAACAAAGCCATAAGTGGTAGGTTCTCGCCACAGTTCCTTACCATTCTCTTGATATTTATTAGTCCGGGCTTGCACTCCATAAGCTAACATTCCCGTCGCGGCACTTATTTTTTCCCGGAGAGGAACAGCAATGTCAACTGTTTGATTTTTCTTACCTGAGACTTTAAAACTTTGCCAATCAGAAGGTTTTGGTAATAAGTCATTACCATAATTAAAATAAACTAAATCTGTCGGGTTAACTACTCGATAAGCTGCTTTGTATTTAGATTCTGGTAGATTTCCTACACTAATATTTAGCTGTAAATTTTTACTTGTGGGGAAAATATTTAAATCGGATGGTACCCAGATATCCCCAGCTAAATCTCCAGTATCATATTTAAGTGTGACAGGTTTACCCAAAGTTTGCCCAAACTTATCTTTGAGATTAGCGCCAATAGTAATTGTATAAGTCTTGGCAGGTTCTAGCGCATAAGGATTGATACTGACAATTTTATCTTCATCATTTATTTGAATAATCCTCGAAATGGCTTTTGGTGCTGGATTAATAGTAATATTTTCTTTAGCTGAATCTGGCACTAAGATATTATTAAATTCTAGCTGCGGACTGCCTTTAAGAAATCTTCCAAAAGTTCCACCGGCATCTGGCTGTCCATAAAAGTTAATTTTTTGAAATGCCAAAGGTGAATAAGTTGCTAACTTAGTGACAAATTCTTTCTCTGTAGGTAGATTGCCATAAGCAGGACGGATTCCGGGAGAAAATACTAAGCGATAACTTGTCGATTTTTCGAGATTTTGCTGTGGGATGAGATTATAAATCCAATTCCGTGCTGAAGGGTCAAATTTTTCTAAAGGGTCTTCTTCATTTTTTAATAGCTTTTCTTCTTTGTTGAATTCGACTTTAAAACCTGTACCTTTATTTTGTCCTTCGGGAATTAACTGTAAATGTTCTTGTACAGAAGCTAAATCCAATTCTACATTGGAAGTAAATTGTAACTTTGTTTGTAAATCAATTGGTTCAATGTCAGCCTTTTCAACAGGATTGACACCAGGGAGATTAGTTAGGTTGATAGATTCGGTATTGAAAGTCCAAGGTAAATCTTTGTCTAGGCGATGATTTTTTAAATCGGCTAAACCTGCTTGAAGAGTGACTTGAAATCTTGTCGCTATTGGCAATGCTTTATCAGCTTGAAATCCTACCATGCGTGGTGTTAAAAAGCGAAATTGGCCGGGTAGAGGCGGCGACAGTGCAAGTTTTTGTAATAATTTTTGCTGTTCTGGATTATCAAGACTTTCAACTGGTATTAAAGCTTCTTTGAAACGGATGCGGATTTGGTTAAGAGATTTTGCATCCCCAATGGGGCTAATTTGTTCAATCCAGTCTGGTAGTTTCGGCGGTGTGAGTGAGGAAACTGTTGGGAGTTGTTCTTTAGCTGAATTGATACCTAATAAATTACATCCTGCCATTCCTAGCATAAATGTAAAGAGAAGAAGAAACTGTATTTTTCTCTTATGGCTCGAAGAATGACTAATTTTTTTTAACATAGACGCTTCGGCTTGCCGCAGGCTACCGCCAAGGACGCGATAGAGAAATTTATGGTAGGAACGAAGTAGAACTCTGATAATCATATTTTTAATAATTCAAAATTCACAAATTATAGCTAAAAAAAGTTCGTACTCCCTGATTAAGTTGGCAATGCCAAGACTAATAAAGCAGGCAAGATAATTAATTATTGTCGCTTAAAGTTTGAATTTAACTATGTTTATTTACATAGATAACTAATTGGTGTGATTATTCTAAAAAATAACTACAATTCTTAACTATAAATAATTATTTAACTTCTGTAAAAATTAATTTACAGATGGTAAGGTATTTTGAATAACTTATTAAGTATTTGACATATTTACTCATTAAATGTAGTCGCTGCGTCAAAATTAAGGTAGGTTTTCTTGGGCAGGGATTCCCTGATGAAGCTAATTTCACGATCGCTACTCAAAATTAAGCACACGAGTAAAGTTATCCTAGCTGTGCTGCTAATCTGTCTATTAGTACGCCTACTACCTTATTTTGCACCCATTCGTGCCGCAGACATTGCCCAAAATCAGTTGGCAATGCAATTTAGCGATCGCAATGGTTTACCATTAGGAACATTGCTCACTCGTGACCAAGAGCATACATCAGTAGTACCACTAAATCAAGTTTCTCCTCAGTTTATCCATGCTATTTTAGCTGCCGAAGATAGCAGCTTTTACCATCACGGGGCGTTGGATATGAAAGCTATTATCCGCGCCAGCAAAGAAGCCATCCACGCGAAAAGAGTTGTTTCCGGTGCTTCCACTATTACTATGCAGTTGGCGCGGATGTTAGATCCTGTGCCTCGCACCTTCTCTGGTAAAATACAAGAGATTTGGCTATCTTGGCGGTTAGCAGCAGGGATGAATAAAGATGAAATCCTGGCTGCATATATTAATCGGCTGCCAATGGGAGGCAATATATATGGTGTAGAAGCAGCCGCGCAGACTTATTTTTCTATCCCAGCTAGTGAATTGAATCTTGCTCAAGCTAGTTTATTGGCTGCTATTCCTAATAATCCCACATACTTTAACCCTTACCAGCATTGGGAACGGCTGAAGCAGCGACAAAAATACGTCCTCAATCGTATGGTACAGGAAAACTATATTAGTGAGTCTTCTACGAACGCAGCACGAACATACACCGAAAAAGTTGTGTTTCAATCTCGCCAACGGGGAATTATCGCCGCACCACACTTTTTATTTTGGTTCGCCAATCAGTTTGATAAGACGCAAGCAGAACAAATTTCCCCTATCCGCACAACTATAAATCGTCCTTTGCAGCAGTTTGTCGAAGCACAGGTGCAACAGGTAATTTCTTCTCTAACCGCTAACAACGTCCATGATGCAGCTGCGTTGGTGATTGACAACCGTACTGGTGAAGTTTTGGCTTATGTCGGCTCACCTGATTACTTTAATGAAATCCAACTAGGACGGAATAATGGAGTGCAGGCGCTACGTCAACCAGGATCAACACTCAAGCCTTTTGTATATGAATTAGCTTTAGAAAAAAATTTAATTCGTCCAAATACTATATTAGCAGATGTCCCCGCCCATTATGCAATTCCCGGCGCAAAACTTTACAGCCCCACAGATTATACCGAAAGCTTTCTTGGCCCTGTACGGGTGCGAATTGCCTTAGCAAATTCTTTGAATGTACCAGCAGTGCGGGTGTTAGAAAAGGTAGGTGTACAGACTTTCTTAGAACGTCTGCATCAACTAGGATTTGAACACCTCAATCAAACTCCAGAACATTATGGTTTGGGTTTAACTCTAGGTAGTGGCGAAGTCAGTTTATGGGAATTAGCCCGTGCCTACCTGACCATAGCACGACTTGGAGATGCGATCCCTTTAGTAAGCACATTTTCCAATTCCCCAATCCAACATTCAAAACCTAAAATCTCAAATTCGACAACGTGGGAAATAATTACTGATATATTGAGCGATCGCCATGCTCGTGCAACGGCATTTGGTGTAGACTCAGTGTTAAATTTACCCTTTCCTTCTGCTGTCAAAACTGGCACTTCTTCCAATTTTCGTGATACTTGGACAGTTGGCTTTACCACAGATTACACCGTCGCTACTTGGGTAGGCAATTTCAACGGCGAACCGATGCGACAAGTTTCAGGCGTTACAGGTGCAGCACCATTATGGAATCGAATTATGTTACATCTGCACGAACATCAAGAACCAGCAGATTTTCCATCTCCAGAAGGTTTAGTGCAGTTATCTGTATGTGCAACTTCTGGGTTACGACCAACACCAGATTGTACCTCAGTAGTGCAAGAATATTTCTATCCAGAAGATAAAATTGCCTACGAAGGTGAAAATCAATTCAATTTGCCACCAGAATATAATGAGTGGTTAGCAAAACAACAGCAATCGAATTTTACTTCTACCAATTTGAGAATTTTATCTCCGCATCATGGCGATTTATTCTTAGTGTATCCAGGTGAAGAAGCCAAGCAAAAACTCGAATTTAAGCTAGTAGGAAATAAATCTGCGCCTGTAGAGTGGTGGCTGAATGGTGAAAAGTTAGATACAAACTCAGCTAATTCTTTATTTTGGTATCTACGTCCTGGTAATTGGACTTTGGAAGCCAGAAGTGGGGAAATGACCGACAAGGTAAGTTTTCAAGTGGAGTTGGCTAATATTAAACCTACACGTCGAGGATTTTCTATTAGTAACTCTTAAAGAGATAGCGTAGATGCCCATAGTTGTCGGCATCATTTAGATATCCTATCTGGCTTTGTTAATATATTTGTTTACCGTGCCTGCTTGATAGGAATCTCAATCACAAACTCTGTACCCTTATCAGGTACAGAAATACACTTGATTTTTCCCTTGTGCTTATCTACTATAATTTGGTAACTAATAGATAATCCTAAGCCAGTACCTTTACCTACAGGTTTAGTAGTAAAGAAAGGATCAAATAATCTAGTCTTAACTTCATCTGTTATTCCTGGCCCATTATCTTTAATACTAATAATGACGCACTCTTTATTCTTAACTTGAGTATGGACAATAATAGAGTTAAGGTGTTTTTTAACTTCTCCTTTTAAACACTCTGCTTCCCATTCATATAAAGCATCAATAGCGTTACTTAAGATATTCATAAATACCTGATTTAATCCTCCTGCATAACATTCAACAAGAGGCAAATCACCATAATCTTTGATTATTGCAATTTCCTGCTGTTTATCCTTTCCTTTGAGACGATACTGTAAAATTAATAGAGTGCTATCAATTCCTTCATGAATATCAACAGGTTTGATTTCTGCTTCATCAAGACGTGAGAAGTTCCGCAAAGTTAACACAATCTCGCGGATGCGGTCAGTACCAACTGCCATTGAGGATAATACTTTCGGCATATCATCCATAAGAAACTCCAAATCTATCTTATTAATCACACTAGTTATTTCTGGGTTGTAATTAAAATTTTGTTGCTGATACAGGTTAATTAAACTTAGTAATTGGTGACTATATTCTCTAAGATGCATTAAGTTACCATAAATGAAATTAACTGGATTATTTATTTCATGAGCAACGCCAGCAACTAGCTGACCTAATGAGGACATTTTTTCAGTTTGAATAAGTTGTACTTGAGCGTGTTGTAATTCTTGCAGTGTCTGTTGTAATTGAATGTTTTTGTGTTTTAGTTTTGCCGTTCTCTCTGCAACTTGCATTTCTAAGTTATAATTCGTTTCTTCTAAAGCAGCTTGAGCAATTTTCTTAGCTTTTAAGTATTGCTGTAATAAACGCAATACTAAAAGCCATGCCGGAATCAGTATTACTAAACTTATAATAGATTCTAAAATTGCCCAAAATACTTTTTTGTAATAATCATCAATTTTATGCTGTAACTGAAGTGAGATATTACGCTTTCTTTTAGCAATACCATCAGCATAAATTTGTTTTTGATGTTCATAATCACGGCTAAAAAGTAGTAGTTGTGCTATTTGTTTTTGATTTTTTCTAACTAATTCAAAAGATTGATATTCCATTGCAACTAAGCGCTGATTAGCAGCATCAACTTTTTTGGAATCCTCATTCTCATATACTTTAGGAGCCAGTTTAATAGATTCTTGAATGGCAATATCGAGTTTAGGTTCAAATTGGCGATACCGTTCTTCCCAAATAAAGTTGCCTGTAGCAGCATTCATGCGTGCTGACATCGTTAATACTTCATCAAGATATGTAATTTCATCACTCAGTGTCTGGAGTTTAAATTCATATTTAGTAATACTATTAAAGTTATAATATGCTTGCCAGTTGAGAAAAATTTGAGGAATAAATAAGAGTAATGTTAGCAATACTGTTACAATTACTATTTGAGATGGAACGAGTCTCAGTTTATTAGGCAGGTGCATTTTGATAGTATTTTTTAGATCCATGATAATTCGGTATTAACAAAATTTAATCCTATTTTATAAGTTTATTTCATCAGTATTAATACCGAAAATACTTCTCAAATATCCTATAGTTTCATTTTGATAATTTTCAAAGTTAATCTCATTTATGTTTTTTATTTTAATTTTTCTGCCATATATAAAGCCTAAGTTAAAAGTTATTAAATCTAATGTCGAAAAATTATAAGGATATGGATATATAAATTTAGCGGAAAGTTTAAAGATGAATAAATGTAATTTATTCGTCTTTAAGTCATTACCCATTGTAAATCCAATTACAAAAGCTTCATCTTGAGGAGAAATACCTCTACCTAAAAGTATGTGAATATAATCATGATGACGCAGACTAATTTTTCCAGGTAACGCCAATAAACTATTAGGGTTCTCTAGTAACCAAATTACAAAAGGGATTTTTGGTTCATGTAAACTAAATACTACTGAATGTACTTCCTTGAAATTCATTTGAGCTATGTTTAGTTGAAAAGCTTTATCTAAATCAAAAGCCATAATAGATATACTTGTAACAAAAGAACTAACTTATTAGTATTTGTTTTTCTTTGAATTTGTCTATATTTCCCGAAAAAATTATTTTTATTTTTATAATTAAGTATAAAAAAACTCTTTTTTATGAAGTTTAAGTATTATCACCGAATCTAGAGTAAGGGCAAAGGCATCTAGATGAGGAATCATCGACTGATAAGGTTTCATTGCGAGCGTTCGCAGAGCGTCTTGTAGAGTTGCAAAGCAATTTCCAGACAGTTGGCCTCACGACAGATTAAACCGTCGCTACCTGGGTAGGCAATTTCAACGCCGAACCGATGCGACAAGTTTCAGCCGTTACAGGTGCAGCACCCTTGTGGAATCGGATTATGTTATTTTACAGCTATCCATTGCGTCACAGATGCCATTGCTCGCCAGCCCAAAAATTTACCAATAGGTTCCGCCCGTTGGATGGCAATACGAGTTAAATCACCACCGACTTGTTCATGCCATTGAAATAAAGTTTGCTCACCTTCTACCGTCACAACATTTGCCACCAAACGCCCACCTGGACGCAGTGATTCCCAGCAAACATCAAAAAGCCCGGTTGCTGTCACCCCACCACCAATAAAAATAGCATCTGGTGTAGGCAAGTCTTTCAGAGCATGAGGCGCTTTACCTTCAATGATTTGCAGATTTGGAGTACCGAGAGTGGCGGCATTATTGGCAATGTAGAGTAGTCTAGCTGAGTTTTGCTCGATCGCGATCGCCCGACACCGAAAATCGCTCCGCATCCATTCAATAGAAATTGAGCCGCAACCCGCGCCAACATCCCATAACAACGCTCCCGGTGTGGGTGTCAAAGCTGCTAGAGTAATTGCCCTAACTTCACGCTTCGTTAACTGTCCATCGTGCTGGTAGGCGTTATCTGGTAATCCTGGTAATCTTGGTAAAGAGATAACCCCAGCATCAGCAATACAATCAACTGCGATCGCATTCAAAGCAGCCACTTCGATTTGATTCCACAATGCAGCTGTGCCTTCGACAATTCTTTCATGATTGCCACCCATGCGCTCCAATACGGTAATTTTGCTACACCCATAGCCCCGATTTGTCAAAATCTCGGCAACAATGGCGGGTGTGTCCTTTCCTTCACTCAAGATTAATAGCCTCGCTCCCGGATAGATGTAAGACTGGAGTAGGGAGGATGGACGACCATTCAAACTCAAGGTTTCCACCTCAGTTAAAGACCATCCAACCCTGGCACAGGCGAGGCTGAAGGTTGAAGGTGCGGGGATAATCGTCATTTCTGATCCGGGAATTCGCCGCATCAAAGTAACACCGATGCCATAACACATCGGATCACCACTGGCGAGTACGCAGATTGACTGACCCCGACGTTGGATAATCTCCTCAACTGAAGCGCTAATGGGAGATTTCCAGAGTAGTTTTTCACGTTGGTCATCTGTAGAGAGCATTGACAAATGGCGATCGCCTCCCACAATTACTTTAGCTTGATCGACTAAATAACGAGCGATCGGGCTTAATCCCTGTAATCCATCTTCCCCAATGCCGACGATAGAAAGCCATTTTTCTGTCATGCTAATTCATAAATGTACTATACTTTTGCAGAAATTGACCCAGAAATTAAATTCCTGAGCTAAGTATCAAAAAGTTGCAACTGGTGGTCTAGGCGGCTAAACGAAGAATTTGATCTAGCTCACGTGAGCGTGGCGTCAAGTCCCCTTCAGGAGCG
>NZ_JBGTFY010000105.1:0-3267 GCF_041747015.1 Nostoc sp. | reverse complement strand
GTTAAACAGAGGATGTTCAGCAGCATTGAAGCTAACGCTGCCAATAATGCTTCAAAAGAATATTTACAAACTTATAAAGCTAGTCGGATTAATTTACCAGATGGTTGCAAAGATGCACGCTATGCCGACAGTATCGAGCAGAGTTATCCCTTCCACCCGGAATTATTTAATCTGCTGACTAAAAAGATTGCCTCCATCCCAAACTTCCAACGCACCAGAGGCGCTTTGCGGTTATTTGCTAGAGTTATACGTTATCTGTGGGACGATACTACTGCATGGATACCGCTAATTCATTCTCACCACATTCCTGTTGGTATTGAAGAAGAAATCACCAGCGATTTAACTGCCCGTTTAGAACGTCCCTTGATGCGGATTACGATCCAAGCAGACATTTACAATAAAGATGGTAGAGAGGCACACGCTCAGTTACAAGATGCAGAATGGATTGCTGCTGGTAAACCTCCCTTTTCAACCTGGGTAGCCCGGACTATTTTTTTGCATTCCATCACTCAAGGTATATCTGCGGGGATTCGTCGCGCCGAATTAAATTTATCTTTGTTGACACCAGGGCTAGAAATTGGCTTTGTTGATACTGCCTTAGAAAGGTTGAGTGAAGTTGCTTGGTACTTGGAAAATGATCCAATGACAACTCTGGCTCGTTTCAAGGAAGAACCATCAATCAATAAAATTATTGCTGAAGAAAAAGCTCAAGTTGGAATTACCGAGGCGAAGGATGATTTACGAAGTCGCCGCGATGCCATTTTTGCTAATAGACTACTCACGTTAGTTATTGCACCAGAATCACCAGCAGATGTGGATGACGTGTCTGATAGCATCGCCCTGTGTTTAATTGACTTTAATGAGGCGACTATTTCTGTAACTACCGAAGGGCCACCGCCAATGGTGGAGAAAATTTTTAATGAAACAGGTGAGTCGGGGAAATTCCGTACTTTTAGAAATCGTTTGTTATTTTTAGTTGCTAACAGGCAAGAATTAGAACGAGCAATTGACAATGCTAGGGAGTTTCGGGCTATTCAAAATATTCTAAATTCTCCCAATCGCTTACAAGATTTATCAGAAAATCAGCAAAAACAACTCAAAGATAAAAAAGGTTCTCTTGATTTAGGGGTAAGAGTATCTTTAACTAATGCCTACCGCCATTTATTTTACCCTGCTAATGACCCAGTAAAAGCTCCCAAAGGTTTGATGCACTATACCCTTCCCGCCCAAGATTCTAGCGATGTGAAGGGTAAAAATAATCAACAAGATGTCATCTTAAAAGCACTTAAAGATTGTCAGAAAATTCGTGCTGATGATGCACCATTTTACGCCCCTGCTTATATTTTGCAGAAGGTGTGGCTGTCTGGGTTAAACCATTGGACAACTAAAGCATTAAAAGAAGCTTTCGCTAAAGATTTGAGTTTAAATATATTTGTCGATGCCGAAATCTCAAAGCTGCGAGATACCATCCGCCAGGGGTTGCAGACTGGTAACTGGGATATGAAAGTGGGAGAAAAGCTGTTTATTAAAACCGATGACGGGAAGTTTACCCTACCTGACTCCATAGAATTTTCTGAACGGATAGAACTCTATCGCCGGGGAATTCTGGAACCACCGAAACCGCGAGAAATTGAACTGAATGCTCAAGTCTTGTCCAGTACAGAATCGGTAAAACCTGTGCGGATACGGTGGAAAGCATCGGGGGCTTTGACGATTAAACTGTATCAAGATGGGAATTTGGTTGCAGGGGAGTTTCGCCCTAGTGATGAGTACGAAACAGCGATCGCTAAAACCACAACTTTCAAAATTATAGCTGACTACGGCAATGGCGAAGTTGCTGAGAGAGAAACCCCAGCAAGCATTTTAACCTACGGTACTGGGACACCGCGCACACCTAACGGTAGCGAAAAAATTGGCGATGACTGGAATGATTTATCTCTGTTTAAAGCTAAACCGGAAGAATTTGATTTGGAGGGAACACTTGATCGGGTGTTTAATGAATTAAGCGATCGCATCCAAGATAATCAAGTTCAGGGTATCCAGTTGTTGGAAATCTCCGTTGGGCAAGTAATGGACTACCGCAAGTTGATGACGGCTTTCCCTATGTTGATCAAGTTACCCTTGCAAATCGACCAAACGGCAACTATTACTGTTAATGAACAGTTTATTAGGTTAGAGTATCAAGGGCCAGTCAAAGGATTTCAAAGTTTTCAGGGGGCTGTCAACACTTTGCTAAGTAGCCCGGATGTAAAAGCTGACGTGTCGCTGAAGCTAGTATTTGAATTTTCATCTCCAGTGCAACCAAACGGCGCAGAAATCAGTAATATCAAAGGTGCCCTTAATCGTAACCCGGTTGAGCGGCTGAACTTGATGGCTAAAGTGACTTACTAAAGATGCAAGAGTTTCAACTGCGAGTGGTTCCTACAGACAATAATAACTTTGCCCTTGAGTTGTACCAGTGTGCCTATAAAAAGGCTGGAGAAAAAAAGAGGGCAGCAGCCAAGCGCATTGGGCGACTAAAGGGCAATGCTTTAGTGCAGACGAAACAGGCAATATATAATTGCTTGAAAGGTAACAATTACGACCCAAAAACCCTAAGTCATAGTCGCCAGTCACCTTACGTTCTTGATGAAGAGTCGGGAGTAAACTTAGCACTGTTGTTTCAAGTATTGCAGCCCCTCTCTAAACCAGAACGCATTGCTAATATTACTGCTGGGATTACAGCGATGAGTAATGAGGAGTCCCATTACTGGTTTTCTAAAGTGAGTAATGGGCGGCGGAGTGCTGCATTAAAGGCTATTCGAGTATTGCTTGGTGATTAGTATTAATCACTACGCTATTGGCATTCGGCAGGGGAGACGATAGCGATCGCCCCTGGCGCGACGACTGCGAGAACTACTGCTACAATCCAAGCAATCATCGTTGGCACGCGGCTCCACATTGATAATGCTGCGTTCTCGCGCAAACCTTAATTGGTGGCACAGTTGGACTTCTGGTTGATAAAGCCCTGTGAACATCATCATAAAATCGTTCATAGCTTGCTCGGCAGATTTAACATTGAGTGCAATGACGCTGGGTTGAGCGATATCTTCATCCTCAACATACCGCTGAGTTCGCCGTTCTTCCTCACTCAATGCTTCTTGTTGTAACCTACCAGCCGGAATCAATTCATGGCAGTGCAGGCAACCACCATAAGCATAAGGAAGTACGGGTCGAGTAGCAGTAAAAATATCTCCAACTTGCCTTGTTTGCTTATCAACAGGAACC
>NZ_JBGTFY010000104.1:0-4310 GCF_041747015.1 Nostoc sp. | reverse complement strand
GCCATTTTTTTGTTGAGCATAGAACATATTGTTTCCGTCTACAAAAATAGACAGACGATTCATTGGAGAACCCATACAAATTTACACCTAATAATATATATGAATTTAGATGGAACAATAGATTATAGCAATTTTCAAATGTCTTGTTTGCTAATATCTATAAAGTGACTCTTTATCTATAGGTTTTATCCTACCTCTTTCAAGTCATAAAAACGGTTGCAACATTGGAGTTGAGATACTGGCTGCTAAACCTCATTCACCTCCAGCACTGCAAGAGCCACGCTGTGATCAAAATCTACCAATAAAATTGACTGAGTAACAGCATTTATAACTGCATAACATTAAAGTTTACTCCTAAAGAGGTATGGCATAGGCTAAGGGTGGGATATAAGTTAACACCTATCTATAGGTTTTGCTGTCACTATCAGGACAGCCTTTGTAGAGAGTAGCAATATTGCGCCAGAGACAGAAGACGGACTTAGAACAGCTTCTGGTAGAGTACCCAGTTATGAGTGTACCTGTTGGTTAGGTTAGAGTAAAATGTTGCCGTAACCTAATGCAGAAGCGGAGGATATTCGGCTCTGATCTGTGAGACAATAACCAGTTGTAACTCACTTAACATAAAAAGAATAACTTAGGCAGTGCCTAAGTAAGAATCTCTTCGGGGCTAGCTCTACCAATAAAAGTTTTTTGATGAATAGAAGATACTTTACAAATATATAAGATTTTCATTTTAAGTCTTATTTCAATGTGCTTGTACTAAAACATGGTCTGAATAAATAAAAGTGTTCGACTTAAATCAATTAGTAACACGATATGGCAGAAGAACCTACGTCTACCTTAACTAAAAACTATGTCTCTGCTGCCAATAAACTGTCAAGTAAACCGACAAAAGTAACCTCGACAGCATCGGCTCGGCAGTCTAGGTGGATGGTTCGCTTAGGTCATCTACTTGCTGGTGCTTGGGTAATGGGGGCAGCATTGCTGAGTGCTTCTGGTGGGGATTCGGTTCAAGTGATGGAAAATCAGACACTTTCTGCCTTTTTTCAACTGCGTGGGTCGATTGTACCTCCAGAAGACATTGTAATTTTAGCAATAGACGATCAGTCTATATCAGTTCCCGAACAGTACTATAAGACAGATCCAAAACAGTACGCCTACCTAGAAACACTGAAATCTTTTCCCTATAAACGTGCTGCTTATGCCCAGGTAATTACAAAGTTAATCAAAGCAGGTGCTCGTTCGGTAGCGGTAGATGTCCTTTTTGACACGCCAAGCAGTTATGGAGTTACGGACGATCGCCAACTCCAGGCAGCATTGCAAAAATATGGCAGCAAAGTTACCTTAGCAGCCGTGTACGAAAATTTCGAGACACATCAAGGGACGTTTATTCAATTGTCGTCGCCGCAGCAAATGTTTAATACTGGGTTAGTGTCTATTGGCTCAGTTAATTTCCCCTTAGAAGTTGATGGCAAGATTCATCGATTGGCGAGTGAGTTTCCCAAGTCGTTAGCTGAAAATTTGTTAATAGATAAGCTACCCTCCTTTGATGAAGCAGTGCTAAGGGCAGCAAAAGTAAATTATCCCCGACCAAAAGGCGATCGCATTTATTTTTGGGGAACTGCGGGTACATTTGAACCAATATCCTTTTGGCACGTCCTCGACCCGGAAAACTGGAACACTTATTTGCAGCAAGGAAAGATGTTCAAGGACAAGATAGTGCTGATTGGTGCAACAGATAAATTACACAATGATTATCATGCGATAGCTGCTACCACAAACTTTGAACGGATGTCGGGCGTAGAAATTCACGCCAATGCGATCGCCACTTTGATGCAAGGTAAAGCGATCGCCCAAGGAATAAACATTCTACCATTGCGCGGTTTGTTTGTGCTGATTTTAGTTGGCAGTACAGCCTTGATGATTAGCAGATGCAAGCGTAGTCTCAATAGATTTTTGTATAGCCTGGCCATATCTGGTACTTGGGTAGGAATTAGCTATGGGTTATTTGTCTATGGTCAGTTAATTTTTCCTACTACTGTACCAATGATTGCGATCGCAATGACCGGACTTTCCTATCTGGGAACCTCAGTGGTGAGAGAAAATATCAGAAAACGCCAATTAGTCGGCATTTTTCAGAAGTATAAAACTTCCCCCGTAGTCCAAGAGATTATCAGCCAACAAGATGACCTGCAAGACTTAATTCAGCAACGAGATTTAGCCTTATCAGGAAAAGTCCTAGCTCGACGCTACAAAATTGTCAAAGTTCTCGGTTCCGGTGGATTCAGCGAAACCTACATTGCCGAAGATACCCAACGTCCTGGTAATCCGCGATGTGTTGTCAAGCAACTAAAACCAGCCAGCACCAGACCAGAAAGCTTACACCTGGCCAGACGTTTATTTAACTCCGAGGCGCAAACCCTAGAAAGATTGGGAACCCATGCTCAAATCCCTCAACTTTTGGCATATTTTGAAGAAGACGAAGAATTTTATTTAGTGCAAGAACAGATAATTGGTCATCCTTTAAATGAGGAACTCCCAGCAGGTAAAGCAATTGATGAAATTGCAGTGATCAAAATTGTCAGGGACTTATTGCAAACATTAATATTTGTTCATAAAAATAACGTAATTCACCGGGATATTAAACCCAGCAACATCATCCGGCGACACTCAGACGGGAAACTGGTACTAATTGACTTTGGAGCCGTCAAAGAAGTCAGCACCAAACAGCTTGATCATCAAGAGCAAACCCCCTTTACCATTGGCATTGGTACTCAGGGTTATGCACCAAGCGAACAATGTTTTGGCCGTCCTCACTACAGTAGTGATATCTATGCAATCGGCATGGTTGGGATTAAAGCCTTGACTGGAATAACACCCCGTGAGTTAGATAGAGATGCTGACGGAGAGATAAAATGGAGCGATGCCTACGGCAGTAAACTACGCACCCACATAAGCCACTCCCTAGCTCAGATTCTCAGTAAAATGGTGCTAGAAGACTTCAAACAACGATATCAGTCTGCATCAGAGACTCTTGAAGCTCTTGAAACTCTAGAAACTTTTGACGATTTGGTAAATCCTGAAAACATCCACGACATAGCACAAGATGACTCATTAATGAATACCTTAGACGAATTAGGCGCTCCCACAAAATCTTGCTCAAAACCATCTTCAGAAAGTATTTGAGTGAGTTGTATTGCCTAAATTAGACTTTTCGGCGTTACTGAATCAAAAGATAAAACGTCAAAACTCCTTATCCTCTCTGCGCCTCTGCGCCTCTGCGTGAAAAAAATCATCCCTTAAGTTTTTCCGAAATCGCACCTCTGTCCTCTGTATAATCACAAACATGGACAAGAGTATCAGGCTAACTTCGCGTGATTTGCAATGAAACTAGATTTAGTCAGGTTCTTTCAAGCTTGCAACCCCAGCAAAACTCTAGTTGTGAGCAAACCGGAAGATAGACAATATTATATTGATTTCTCCAAAGTGCGTGGTGCCAAGATTATTGAAGAATTAGGGCGAACTATCACCCGCCTTTCACCGGAAGAACCTACTTGTCAATTATTTACCGGACATATCGGCTGTGGCAAATCCACTGAATTGCTGCGGCTCAAAGCAGAGTTAGAGCAGCAGGGATTGCACGTAGTTTATTTTGAGTCTAGCCAAAGCTTGGATATGGCTGATATTGACGTCACAGATATTTTACTCGCAGTAGCTCGTGAAGTGAGCCGAAGCCTAGAAGCAATAAAAATTAACCTCAAACCAGGATACTTTAAAAATCTATTTACCGAAATTGCCGAGTTTTTGCAAACGCCGCTAGATATTGGGGTAGAAGCTGAATTATCTGTAGGTATTGCCAAGATTACTGCCAAAACTAAAGATAGTCCCAAACTTCGCGGTCAGTTGCGGCAATATTTAGAACCGCGCACTAATGGCATTTTAGAATCAATTAACCAAGAATTGCTCAAGCCTGCGAGAGAAAGACTCAAGCAGCAAGGTAAAAAAGGACTAGTGGTAATTATCGATAATCTCGACCGAGTGGATAATTCTTTGAAGCCTTCCGGTTATTACCAGCCAGAATATCTCTTTGTGGAACGGGGTGAACAGTTAAACCAGCTAAATTGTCACGTTGTTTATACCATTCCCCTAGTGTTGATTTTTTCCAACGCTTTAGAGGATGTTTGAAAAGTCGGAAAGGGTGTAAAAAAGCTCTCTCAGTATAAGCTGTGAATAGATAATAGACAGCACCGAGAGAGTAACATGAGTAAAGCATACCCCAGCAACCTGACCCGCGCCCAATATGAATTTCT
>NZ_JBGTFY010000103.1:0-6678 GCF_041747015.1 Nostoc sp. | reverse complement strand
GGTAAAACCCCACTGTCTAGAGTCAAGATTATTCGCGGCTTGCTTGATGACAATGGGGAGGAATATCTGGAGGCAGAGCGCACACTGCCAAGCTGGTTTAACCCAGAGGATATTTACAACCATTTCAACGGTAAGCCGATTTCTTTTGATACTTAGCTCTTCACTGTTAATTAATTTATGGAAATAGGTGAATACTATGCACCCAATAGAATTTAAGAAAAAGTGGTCAACTCAGGGGAAACAAGTGAATTCTTACCTTTGAATCGCACCCGAATCTCTCATGTCTACAGATGTAAACGCTTTCTAATTAAGAGTGCTTGTTTACAAGCGTTTTAGGCGCTGATGTTGCACACTCAATACTGCTCGGTCGGAGCTAGTCCTAATGAACGAGGGGGTTTTGGAGTGTATGCCGGGCGATGATCCTGTCTTTTTATGAGTGGCTTTGTTCCGGCATAGCTCCAAAACCTCCAATGTATTTTTTGATTTATAAAAAGTAGTTTTGGGTGCTTATGTCGGCTATTGGGTTTAAAAATTCGTACTCAAACAAATTTAACTCCAATCGCTCTGGTTAACTTTTGATTAGATGACTCGTCAAAATATCTGACTTTCCACATCCCGTGAAAAGTCAGGTCAAAAGATGATAAGATAATGCTCAAAATACTTTGGTAAAAATTTAGTGGAGTGGAATCTTGACAGGATTGTTATGTGTCAAGACAGTAAAATTTTTCTGTGTACATTATGAAATGGCAACGACGATTATTATTTAGCAGTTTATTAATTGTTTTTTTATTGTTTGGCATAATCTCTTGCAAGGCAAAAATAGTAAAGCCTGATTTGCTTGAGTCAAAACCAATTGTTGAATCATTAAAATTGGAGTTGGTAGATGAAAGTTTATATTCTGAAAAGTGGAGTAAATTGTTAGATGATATACAAAAGATATTTACGATTGCCGCCTTTTCTATCGGTGGCATCTGGACTTATTTTAACTATTTTAAAGGAAGAATATACAAACAACGTTTAGAATTAGATATTTTAGCTAGTATCATTGAGCAAAATGGAGTTAAATATTTAATAGCTAAAATATCTCTTCTTAATCTGGGATTAACCCAAACCCAGATTAAGAAGGAAGGAACTGCTTTAGTTATTAGTTCTTATAAAAGTCCACACACGAGTACAGAAAATAATATTTTTGAGTTGGTCATATGGGAAGATGTAGCAGCATATGATGTTTTCACCAATCATGATTGGATAGAGCCTAATGAAAAACTTGAAGAAGAATATTTAATTTTAGTACATCAAGAAAACCCTATGCCTATTAAACTTCGATTGCGAGTTACTTCCCCCACAAAAATTGAATGGAATGAAATAAAAATACTTACATCACAGCAATAATTTTTATGGGACATTTATATATAAATATTATTCAAAAAAGTAAATACAGATTTGCACATTCTATTAAATAATTAGGAGAAATCTGAATGGACTCATCTTTCCCAGAACCAATTGATAATTTTGAAAATCAAAAGAAGGAAAACGATGAAGAAACTGAGATAATTGAAAAATTAAAGAAACTAAAAAAGAAAATACAACCACCACTAGACCTAAAAAAACCAAACAAGACGGAGTAAACAAGGATTTTAAAAGGAGAGCGAAAAATTTCGGGGGATTCTAGGCATAGAACCGAGGATCACGTTTAGCCAGAGAAAATTTTCGCGCGCGATCAGGCAGAACCCGCACCCAGTCTACAAGCTGATATCAAAAATGATATCAAATTGTAACCTCATTAGCGTTTTGGGCAAAACCATAATCATCCGTAACCATGCAACAGTAAGGGTTTTAGCCTAATTAGTACTTGTTAGGAGTGACCATAATATTACCTCATATAAGCCAGCCTGATGATAAAACCTGGAAAGGCTGATTCTGCCGTGTAGGGGATTGATAAGGTTTGCTTAATTGTGGATTGTGAAAACTGGAAAGTGGTTGATGGTGTGGAATTGGTTATTGCTAAAATAACAAATTGCCATTCTCAATTTTTTCTACTACAGCACTGTTCAAGAACTGGGAGTAGAGCGGGTGGCGACAGCGGAGTGTGGGGGGCGGGCTGCTGAGTATTGGCCACTCCACGAGTGAACTTATGCCCGTCCCCCACACCACCCGCTCTAAGTGAAGCGTCTCCCAGTTCGTCGGGGCCTCACGAATTGATGAGGTTAAGCTTATTTCACAATTTAGTCATTATTGAATGACTAAATTGTGAAATGACTAAATTAATCAATTATTGCATTATATAAAAACGTCATTTAGTATTAATGTCTTGACTAACTTGCGTATTGACGCTAATTTTTTTACAAAAAACAATAAACAGGTCAATGTTGATTCTTACGTGTACATCCCTTTCCGGCGGTCAGGGTAAAACCACTACTGCTATTCTTTTAGGCAGAAGGCTTGCTCAGGAAGGGCAGCGGGTGTTGATGGTTGACGCTGACCCTCAATCCAACCTGACTTTTTATCTTGGTCATGAAGTTGAAGAAAACCAGCCTACGCTTCTGGAAGTCCTAAAAAAACAGGTGAGTACAGAAGATGGTATCTATGAAGTGGGTGAGAACCTGTGGCTCATTCCGGCAGATGACGGGCTGGATAAAGCGCAAGAGTTTCTATCCAGTAGCGGCATGGGGGCGATTGTTCTCAGCAAGCGATTAAAAGAAGTCGCTGATTTATTCCAATACTGCATCATTGATCCGCCGCCCCAGCGATCGCAAATTTGTCTGACGGCGGCGGGGGCGGCTGACCATATTATCATCCCGGCGGAAGCATCATCCAAAGGGGTAAATTCTCTCATCCGCACCCTTGCCTTGATTGAAGAACTTAGAGAAATTGATGCTTTTTCAGGTGAAATACTGGGCATCTTGCCTTTCAGAGATAAGTGGGTAGGGAATAACCAAGTAGCCCAAAGCAAGATAAGCATTGAAACGATGCGAACAATTGCAGAAACCATCCCTGTCTTACCGTCAATTCTAGAATCAGAACAATTCAAAAAAGCGATTGATAAGGGTGTAACCCTGTCCTCCCTCGGCTTTACCCAACTCGAAGCCCCCTTCCAGCAGATTATCGAGGGGTTACAAAAAAATGTCTGATGTTTTTGACCGTTTGAAAAAAAAGGGGGCGCGTCCCACCGTGCCAACTAGAGATACATCTCTGGTCAAAAAAGAAAATACAGAAATAGTTAATGACCAAATGACTGAATTTAGTCATTTAAAAAAGACCGAAGAACAAGATTCTGCTAATAGTGAAGGGCTAAAGGACAACCCCACTGTTTCCCCTCAAGAGCAGCAAAGCGATTTACCGCAGACTGTCCGGCGAACCATCAGGCTGGAACAGGACATAGACACTGAACTAGATGTTTTTTGCACCGCCAAAAAAGTTACCAGGGACACCTTTATAGAAGCTGCCTTTATCGTTTGTTCTCAAAACGAAGAATTGATGCAGGACATATTAGAGGAAGCCAAAAAACGGTATCAGCAGCGCAAGCAGGCGGGCGAGCAACGGAAATTTCAGACAATGGCGAAAAAAATTAATACCTAAACTGAATCCGCGACACATACCGGATTCAGGGTTCATCCGCCTCAATCATGAAATCATAATCCTGCCCACCATAAAAAATACCGTGGATCGTCACCCTGTCGTCTTTTATCGAAAAGGCAACCGTGACACGCTTGGCATAACCGACGACCCGTAACCCCGGACGCAAATCATCACGCTTCGTTCCGCGTTCTGGAAAGAGGGAAAGACGCTGGCAGAAAGCAACAATGTCGCTGATGTAACGCTCTGCCCGCTCTTCCCCGCTATGATCCGCAATATAACTGTAAAGCGTATCAAGTTGGCGCTCGGCGCGTGGCGAGAAGATGACATTATATTGTTTCATCTAGCCGTTTGCTTGGGTCGTGCGCTTGCGGTAATTGGAGCGGACACGCGCCACTATATCTTCTGCCGGAATGCCCAGGCTTTCCGTAGCTTCACATTCGTCATAGCTCTTGACGACTTCTGAGCACAACCACTTCTCTAAAGCTGCATCACGCGCCTGAAGGGTGCGAAGCCCGTCGCGGATGACTTCGCTTTCTGTCGCATACTCGCCCGAACTGACCTTGGCTTTAACCATTTCCATCATGTCATGCGGCAACGTGATGCTAAGGGGCTGTGTGGTTCTCATAAGATATTCTCTTTCCTGAAAGCATTTGATCACAGTGTATGATTAAATCATACACATATCTATAGGGCGAAGCAGGATATTATTAAGCCCAGCTTATCGCTCTGCAAAAATCCACTGATAAGATTTTCTGATTTTCAGGGGAGCGGGACGGAAAACCTGGCGTTGAGGCTGGTACGCTAGGAAAGTGTAATATCCCAGCATAGTCTTAAAGGTGTGAAAATCAACGGATTCGGCCAAGCGGAAATACTGAAACCTGAAGAAATATCCTTGCTGTTTCGTGAGGGTTTTGTCAACCCGCGCGATCGCGCTCTGTTCGGTGTCTGCCTCTATGCCGGAGCCAGAATCAACGAAGTCTGTACCCTGCTCAAGGGCGATGTGATCACGCCTAGAGGCGTGAGGACTAAGTTGATTATTCGCAGTTATAACACCAAAGGCGGACGCGACACGCGGGAGATTCAAATTCACCCCATCCTGAAAGACTACCTTGAAACCTATGCCCCGCTCATCAAAGCCAGGGGCAAAAATCCCCATCTGTTCCCCGGCAGGCACGGACTGAACCACATCCACCAAGCCAGTGCCGACCGGCTGATGAGAGAAGCTCTCCAAAGGGTAGGGTTAGAGGAACGGGGCATGAGTACCCATTCCTTCCGCCGAACCTGCTTAACGGCTATGAGTGATGCAGGGATACCCTTACGGCACATTCAATCCATCAGCGGACACCGCAGCCTAGCCGCCCTGGAACGCTATTTAGGCGTGACTGACCAGCATAAGGAAAACGCCATTGCTGCCCTGAATTTTGAGCCGACTGTCAGCCCCTTTTAAGCAAACTATCAAATGTTTCTGAAGATACACCAATACGGAAATAGTTGGCTGAACCTCTAATAATTGGGTTGAGCTTGGCTATTAAAGCATCGACACTCAGGGTTTTATTTTCCAACCATACACGTCTGAGCTTATCCCGTAATTTCTGCATGGATTCAAAGCTCGGTTTAATGAGCAGTTTCCAACCAGTTTTGGTATTGATGTCTTTGTATTGTCTAATTGAAAACCCAAGAAAATCAAATCCTTCACTAATATGGACTATTTTGGTCTTTTCTGGTGAGCTGATCTTTGTTGTTATAAGTTACACCTAACGCTTCTTCCATTCCATGCAAAGTTGTCTTGGCAGACTACTAGATATTCCACTTCAAAGAACTTAGTCTAACGCTTTATTTCTACAACTGTGGTTCCTTAGCAATTAAAGCTTTTGCCATTTCGCTGTTGACCGGCTTGGAGAAGAAGTAACCCTGAACATACTCACACTTTAGAACCCTAAGCTGTGCTAGCTGCTCTGCTGTTTCCACCCCTTCGGCCGTTACTTCCATACCAAGACTATGAGCCAGCGTCACGATCGCCTGCACAATTTCTAAATTTTCAGCATCGTCGCCTATTCTACTAATGAAGGAGCGATCGATCTTCAATGTGTTGATGGGAAAACGATGTAGATAACTTAAAGAGGAGTACCCTGTTCCAAAGTCATCCATGTGTAGTTGCATACCCAAAGCTCTCAGATGCAGGAGCATGGAGGTTGCAGCTTCAGCATTTTCCATGACGATGCTTTCTGTAATTTCCAAACTTAAATGACAGGGATCGAGCTTGGTTTCTTGCAAAATTTGTTCTATCTGCTCAACTAAATTCGGTTGCGTGAACTGTTTCCTGGAAAGATTCACACTAATAGTCAATGAAAAGTTGTTAGACGATTGTTCCTGCCACATATGTATGTGACGGCATGCCTCACGTAGCACCCACTGACCAAGGGGAACAATTAGCCCCGTCTCCTCTGCCACTGGAATAAACTCTGCTGGGTGAATAAGACCTCGGTCTGGATGCTGCCAGCGCACAAGTGCCTCAAACCCATGAATCTTGCCAGTTTCTAGGAAAATAATCGGCTGGTAATGAAGGTCGAACTCTTGGCGCTCAATAGCACGTCGCAGATCCATTTCTAATTGCAAGCGTGCTACGGCACGGGTATGCATATCTTTGCCAAACACTTCAGATCTAGCCTTGCCCAAAGCTTTAGCTTGATACATCGCAGTATCCGCGTCACGTAAAATTTCTTCTGGCAGCTCATAGCTGTTTGCAGTCAGGGCAATACCAATGCTGACGGTGGTAAATACTTCATGGCTACTGAGGTTAAACGGTAACGTCATCTCCTGGTGAATACAGTCGACTATGCACGTTACGTCACCCATGCCTTTGATATCATCAAGCAGGATTGTGAATTCATCTCCTCCCAAACGTGCAACTGTATCTCCAGAGCGTAAACACTTCTTCAGCCTGTCAGCAAGCGCCACTAGCTGTAACGACCTGCAATACTAATCGCTAAAACCTGCAATCAAGACATTTACAAACCAGGATTAAATGCAACTATAATTGCGCTTCAGCCAGGATTAAATGCAACTGAGCCAGGATTATTTGCAACCAACCTGCAATCA
>NZ_JBGTFY010000102.1:0-4707 GCF_041747015.1 Nostoc sp. | reverse complement strand
CCATCTCACCAAAGCCTCGTGGATATCTTTGGGGAAATATATGGAAGTTTGTACGCGATCGCTCTGACTCATCAACACTACAAAGATTTGTTGCCAGTTCATCATACTCCCGTAACCTTGGAACAAGGCTCAATAATGTTTAACAATGTGTGACAATGTTTTATGGTAGATTGAAAACATTATTGAACAAGTGCGACAATGCCGAGGTTTTTGGATGCCGATCGGGTCAAGTGGCGATCGTTATCTCATGAAGACGAATAAGTAATTAGTTCTAATTACACAAACAAAAAATTATTGATTTGGTGGAGATGTTGTCACTATGAGTAGCGATCGTAAGAAGAAATCCACGATTCCAGTCCATAGAACCATACGATGCCATCTAGATGCTAGTGAAGATATACTTCGCCAAATATGGGAAGAAATGACTGAAAAAAATACTCCTCTGATTCTTCAATTGTTAAAGAGTGTAAGCGAACAACCAGAATTTGAAGCTAATAAAGAGAAGGGAGAAATAACTAAGAAAGAAATCGTAGAATTACGTAAAATTGTCACAAAAAATTTTGAACTTGAAGAACAATCAGGCCGTCTTCGCTCATCAGCAGAGTCTTTTGTAAAAGAGGTTTATTCTTCATGGCTTACTTTATACCAAAAACGAAAAAGGCAGAAAGAGGGTAAAGAATACTTTCTCAAAAATATACTCAAAAGCGATGTTGAACTTGTAGATGAAAGTAACTATGATTTACAGACAATACGTTCTAAAGCACAAGAAGTACTTACTCAGCCAGAAGAATTTATAAAACAACTTACTATTAATGATGCGGATGTAAAGCGAACCGAGTCAGCTAAAAAAAGAGTTAACAGAGATGGGAATAATAAAACTAACGATTCAAAACAAAGGGAAAATTCTACTTCTCCAAACAATGTGGATAAAAATAGCTTAGAAACCTTAACTAATGTTTTATATAAAATTCATAAAGAAACACAGGATATTTTAACGCGGTGTGCAGTAGCTTACCTGATAAAAAATTATAATAAAATTAGTAACCTAGAGGAAAATATTGAAAAATTAAAAAAGCGTCGTACTGAAAAAGAATTCCAGATAAAGCGTCTAGAAAAACAAATTCAAGATAATCGATTACCTAGTGGTAGAGATATAACAGGAGAAATATATAGTGAAGCATTGGACAACTTAATGAATCAAGTACCTAAAGATAATAAAGAGTGGGAAGATTGGATAGCTAATTTATCGAGGAAAATATCACATTTACCATACCCTATAGATTATTTATATGGAGACTTGACTTGGTATAAAAATGACGGAGGCAATATTTTTGTTTACTTCAATGGTTGGAGTGAGTATCACTTTAAAGTTTGTTGTAATAAACGCCAACGTCATTTCTTTGAACGCTTTCTAGAAGATCACAAAGCTTTTAAAGGAAGCGAGAAAAGCGAAGAAAAACTTTCAGGAAGTTTAATTACACTACGTTCTGCTCAGTTGCTATGGCAACAAGGTGAAGGCAAGGGTGAACCGTGGAAAGTTCATAAATTAGCTCTGCATTGTACCTATGATGCTCGTTTATGGACAGCAGAGGGTACTGAAGAAGTGAGAAAAGAAAAGACTGACAAGGCGCAAAAACCAGTAAGTAAAGCAGAAGAAAATAAAAAGTTAGAGAAAAATCAACAAATACAACTGAATAAAGATAAATCTTCATTATCTCGACTTAATAATTCATTCAATCGTCCTAGTAAAATAGCTTATCGATGTCAACCTAACATCATTGTTGGTGTCAGTTTTCATCCGGTTGAGTTAGCAACGGTTACTATAGTTAATATAAATACTAAAAAAGTACTCACCTGTAAAACAGTAAAACAGTTACTAGGTGATGCTTTTCACCTCTTAAGCCGCAGACGACGACAACAAGTGCATTTAAGTAAAGAGAGAGAAAAAGCTCAGAAAAAAGATTCGCTGTGCAATATGGGTGAATCTCAACTAGGGGAATACGTTGATAAATTACTAGCCAAGAGAATAGTAGAAACCGCTCATGACTATCAGGCAGCTTGTATCGTATTACCTAGATTAAAAGATATAAGGGAAATTCGCACCAGTGCAATTCAAGCCAAAGCTGAGACTAAAATTCCAGGTGATGTAAATGGTCAAAAATTATACGTAAAAGAATATAATCGTCATATGGAGAATAACGGATTTGAACCGATGGCCTCTGCGGTGCGATCGCAGCACTCTACCAACTGAGCTAATTCCCCTTAATTAGTGCTAAGTCAAGAGTAATATTACTCATTAACTCAATACATGATCACCATATAATATTCTAACATTCAGTTAGCGATTGCTGAGGCTCTTTTTGGGAATAAACCTTCAGCACCCGTTCGAGTTCCAAATCACTGAGATAATCCACAGTCCAGTTACAGCAGCGTTGGAGCATGTGGAATGGGTAAGTATTAGCTACACCAACAACTTGCATTTGCGATCGCTTCGCCGCTTCGATACCTGCTGGGGTATCTTCAATTGCCAAACACTCGTATGGTTGAAGATTCAATTCTGGATATTCTTTATTTAGGTGTTTTACTGCCAGTAGATAACCATCGGGTTCTGGTTTACTGGTGGTGATGTCATCACCCGCGACAATAATTTTAAAATGTTTGGCTAGTTTGGCTCGATGGAGTACTAGTTCTATTTCTTGGCGAATAGCGCCACTAACTAATCCAATTTTTATCTGGCGTGATCGCACCTGAAATATTAAGTCTTCTACACCTGGATATAAAGGCAGTTTCTCTATTTTTGCTAGTTCTAAGGCATAAGCTTGGGCTTTGCGATACAACAATTGAGTTAAATAGTTTTCGTTAGCTACTCTACCACGATTAGCGAGTAATTGCTGAAAACAAACGCGATCGCTTCGTCCTAAAGAAGCTTGACGCTCATCGACGCGCTGGGGTTGGAGATTTTCTTCAATGAGAATCTCATCTATCAATTGCAGGTGGATTGGCTCATCGTTAATGATCACACCATTAAAATCAAAGAGAACTACCTTTAAACTCATGCCATTATGCCAAATGCTGGAGATCCAAGCCCCTCCAAATTATGATTATCTATTGATATCGGTGTGTACTGGCGGACATTTTCGGTTGCAATTGGTTTAACGCCGCTAGTTACCTGATTTATCCACCATACATCTTGCGAGCGTACTGCTTCAAATCCGGCTGCGCCCATATTCGCCTCTACGCTACCAGCAGCATACTCACGAATATATGGCTCCTCAAAAACGTCATTAAGCCATTCTAACTGACGCAGCGTCTTTTGATTACCATCTAGAATTAATACTTGTCCTCCAGTTACTAGCAACCGAAAGCTTTCCCGGAGAATTGCTAGGGATACGGCATCTGGTGTTTCGTGAAATAGCAAGGAAGCTGTCACTAAGTCAAAGGATGCATCACTAAAACCTGTTTTCTCAGCATTTCCGTGTCGCCAGAGTATCTCTAAACCAGCATTTCTAGCTTTATCTTCTGCCCTTACTAGCATATAGGGTGATAAGTCCAAACCAATGACTTCTGCTTGAGGAAAAGCCTGCTTTACCAATAAGGTAGTGGAACCTGTGCCGCAACCTAAGTCAAGTATGCGTCGTGGTTTTACCTTGATGGCATCAACTAAAGCCTGACGGACAATAGTTTCATTCGGTGGCAGAACATATTGGGTAATCGGATCGTAGGTAACTGCTGCACCGTAGTTGAGATATCCGCCTGTAATGCCGTGAAAGTTTTGGCCATTGTAGTACGGGGGAGTAATGACATCATCTCGTCGAAAGCGATCGCACTCTTTCTCCCAGTCAATACTATCAGCGTAACGCCGCAACCCGTCTTCATCAATCAAAAGACGCACTACAGGGGATAAAAAACGTTCCCAGATTGTATCTTGACGCACTGCCATGAGTATTGTATTTGAGTGATTTTCTTTACAAATTTTAATACATATTGAAAATATCTGCTTTCTTTGAGAGCGTAGTTTACCGCCGTAGGCATCGCTTGACATCTGTAATCTAGAGTAGTATGTTTGTAATATATAGATAAATTCCCAAAATTTAGGTAGCTAAATGAAAGATAATACAACATTTAAATTGCTACAACTAACTAGGTAATGGGTTATAGACCATAGCGATAATATACCTAATCCAAAATAGAAAAAATTATGCCCTACGAAAAGTTAGAAATTACCACACCAATACCCGTCTTTTCTTGGGCGAATCACCCTTTAGGGTCAGAAGAAACCAAGATGGCAAAAAATGTGGCATCGCTACCATTTGTGTTTAAGCACGTAGCATTAATGCCAGATGTTCACTTAGGAAAAGGTGCTTTAGTCGGTTCTGTAATTGCAACTAAAGAGGCGATTATACCAGCTGCTGTAGGTGTGGATATTGGCTGTTTTATAGGAGATACCTTAATTCCTCTAGTGGATGGTAAACCCTATCGTATTAAAGACCTAATGGATTGGGGTAAAGAGTTTGTTATTTATGCTTGTACGCCAACAGGAAAAATCGTTGCGGCTAAAGCAACTGCTAAGAGGTTGTTTGAAAAGTGGTTGGCTGTGATTTTAAGCACTTATTGATCCCCCCTAACCCCCTTAAAAAGTGGGGAACCGGAATCAAAGTCCCCCAATTTATCGGGGGATTTAGAGGGATCTAGAACGTTTTGCTACCG
>NZ_JBGTFY010000101.1:0-18969 GCF_041747015.1 Nostoc sp. | reverse complement strand
ACCCTCAGTAGAGGAAACCGTACAAATTCTCTACGGCTTGCGCGGTGCTTATGAACAACACCACAAAGTCAAAATTTTGGATGCGGCACTTGTAGCAGCAGCAGAATTATCAGACCGCTATATTAGCGATCGCTTCTTGCCCGACAAGGCAATAGACTTGATTGATGAAGCTGGCTCTCGCGTTCGTCTGCGGAACTCCCAAAGTTCTCCTAATAAAGAACTCAAGCGTGAACTCGCCGGCGTTACCAAAGAAAAAGAAGCAGCAGTCAGAGTCCAAGATTTTGACAAAGCTATACAACTGCGCGACCAAGAATTAAAACTCGCAGAACAACTGCAAGCAACCTTCACACCAAGCGAGCAACCTGTCAACTCGACTGTAGTTGACGAAGAAGACATCGCCCAAATCGTTGCCTCTTGGACTGGTGTACCAGTCAACAAGTTAACTGAATCTGAGTCAGAGTTGCTCCTGCACCTAGAAGACACTCTGCATCAACGGCTCATCGGACAAGAGCAAGCAGTCTCGGCTGTATCTCGTGGTATCCGTCGCGCCCGTGTCGGCTTGAAAAATCCCAATCGTCCCATTGCTAGCTTTATCTTCTCTGGGCCTACTGGAGTCGGTAAAACAGAATTGGCGAAGGCACTAGCTTCCTACTTCTTCGGTGCGGAAGACTCGATGATTCGGTTAGATATGTCCGAATATATGGAAAGCCACACCGTCGCCAAGTTAATTGGTTCGCCTCCTGGTTATGTCGGATACGACGAAGGCGGACAACTTACAGAAGCCGTGCGGCGGAAACCATACTCAGTGCTGCTATTCGACGAAATCGAAAAAGCACACCCCGATGTATTCAATATGCTGCTGCAACTCTTGGATGACGGTCATCTTACCGATGCCAAAGGTCGGAAAGTTGACTTCAAGAACACGCTGATCATTTTGACTTCCAACATCGGTTCTAAGGTGATTGAAAAAGGTGGTAGTGGTTTAGGCTTTGACTTTGATACTCAAGCCGACGCTAGTTATAACCGCATCCGCACCTTGGTAAATGAAGAATTGAAAGCTTACTTCCGTCCAGAGTTCCTTAACCGTCTTGATGAGATTATCGTCTTCACCCAGCTTTCTAGGGATGAAGTGAAGCAAATCGCTGAGATTATGCTTAAAGAAGTTTCTAAGCGCTTGACAGAAAAGGGAATTATCTTAGAAGTTAGCGATCGCTTCAAAGAGCTTGTAGTACAAGAAGGCTACAACCCTAGTTATGGTGCTAGGCCATTACGTCGGGCAATTATGCGCCTCCTAGAAGATTCTCTAGCTGAAGCAATGCTGTCTGGTGAAATTACAGATGGAGACACAGCGCTTGTCGATGTTGATGATGACTCTCAGGTGAGAGTACAAAAATTAGAAAAACGAGAATTGCTCTTGGCAAATGTTGGTTAATTTTATACCCGATCACTTTTTGTTGTAATATTTGAGAAATACTCTAGCCTCTCATCTAAGTAGAGGCACAAGCAGGGGGGGGGCATCTCCGACAAACATAAAGTGAAATGGTATTAGATCTTTCACCCCTGGTAGAAATACCGGGGGCTTTTTTATAAGATGCAACCTAATTAATCTTAGGGACTTCCAAGAAATAAATTATCCATTATGTGGGGTGGGCAACATGACCGCCTTAAATCTGGGACGGGTGGGGACACCCATCCCACAAGAAAATTTGGGATGTTTTTTTATTTGGAAGTCTCTTAACTTCCGGTTTTGTCTTGGCAACCTGAGTTTAAATCAAAGCTTTGACATTCTGTAGCTTCCAGCAATTGCCTAACTGCACCACCAGGCTGACAACTCATCAGAGTTCCGGCAAGCGTAGCCAGCGCAATAACAGTGACTAGTCCCAGCACTGTAGCTTGTTTTCTAAGTTTGATTCTACTGACTAAAGTATCTATTTTAGTGGCGGTACCAACAATCTCGATTGACTGAAGTGCTTTTAAAGCAAAAGATGCATTGCCATAACGACGTTTCCGATTGGGTTCCACCATTTTCATTAACCACGACCGAAAACGCGGACTGATTGGAGTAACTAATTTTTGGAAATTAAAGCGATAGTTATCATCAATTAATTTCCCAATCTCACTAGAACGGGTATTAGTAAGTAAGCAAATTAATGTTGCCCCTAAACTATATAAATCTGATGCTTCGGTGAGAGAATGACCAAACTGTTCCTCTGGTGGCATAAAACCTGGGGTTCCTGCTACAAAGGTGCTAAAAGCCATTTTTGCACCCTGTATTCTAGCCAAACCAAAATCAACCAGGTAAGCATTTAGTTCTTCATCAACCAAAATATTCTCTGGCTTAATATCCCGATGGATAATTGGGGAAACTTGCTTTTGTAAGTAAACTACAATTTCTAAGATTGACAAAGCAATTTGCTTAATTTCTTCAGGTTCAAAGCTGCGTTTTAATCCCAATGATGGGGCATTTTTATATTCCTGTACCAGATAAAAAACCCCTGGCATTTCAAAAGAATCTATATAGTGAGGGATGCGAGAATGATTCAATTGTTGCAAAATTTCAATCTCGCGCTGATATGTTTTGATACCTGACAAATCAGCACCTGCATGAGCAAAACAAAACTCTTTAATTACCACTTGTTGATTAGAGTTGAGGACACTTGCTAAATAAGTAATGCGTCCCCCTTCTCGGTTGCGTCCTAGTTCGCTGATAACTTGATAGCCTTGTTTGGAAAAATCTGGATGGTGATTTAAGGGAATTACCCGTTTATGTCCATTATGCACATCAAGCTCCATTACAATTCACATGAATTTGATTCTGTCAAGGTGCAATTAGAAAGATTAAGATCCACTCACCAAATTTTAGATTTTAAATTTTGGATTTTGGATTCAAAATTTAAAATTCTTGATTTAGCAGCCCTGCATTCATGAGCCACTGCTTGAAATCGGGAAACCCGCCCAAGGGGGTGGCTTCCCGATTTCAAGCAAGTGGTGTGCTAATGGTCAATCTAAAATCTAAAATTGAGCAACCCAGATTGTTAGCCCCATTTTGACGCTGCTTGGACTAAGGCGTATCGGCAGATAGTTTCTTTGCATTCGCGTCTTGGCACGAAATTGTTAACTTTGCGCTAGCCAATCGACAATCTGGGCATTAACAACATCTGGAACCTCATCGTGGGGACAATGACCGGCATTGGGAATGGGAACAATTTTGATTTTTTTGCCATTCTCACGTGCCTTTTCGTAAATCTTGGCCCCGGTAATGGGTGTCCAGGGATCATCAGCACCCCAAATTACTAATAGAGGACGTTCGACTTTGGGCAAAAGTTCCTCTGGACTTGGGCCAGGAGGGGCTGTGAGAATGGAGGCGAATACTTGTTGCGCTCCTGGGTCACAAGAGGGAGTATAAAGTAAATCGACTAATTCATCGGTGACGGCTTGGCGATCGCGGTAAACTTGGTAGAGGGTGCGGCGAATTTGGGCTTTTTGGCGGATGCGATTATAGACAAATTTACCTGTAATTGGCGATCGCACAAACCTATTAAAAGCTGCCATCACAATCCGTAGTGGTGGGTTCAATTCGTGGGCACGATGACTCAAGCCACCCGCAGAGTTAATTAAAATACCACCAGCACCAATTTCTGGATGTTCTACCAGTACTATTAAGCTCAAAAGTGCGCCGATGGAGTTGCCAATAAATACAGCAGGTTCGTGTATATGTGCTGTGCAGAAATCTTTCAGCAGTTCCACCCAAACTTCTACCCTGTAGTCAATAGGCGCTTTATCTGAACCGCCAAAACCTAAAAGGTCTATGGCAAATACCTGGTAGCCAGCATCAGCTAAAACTGGGATATTTTTGCGCCAGTGTCCAATGGAAGCACCGAAGCCGTGAACCAGTACCAGAGGGCGTCCTGTACCCATGACAGTGTACTGGATTTTGTAGCCCTGCCAAGTCCAAAAGAATTTTTCAAAAGTGATTGAGGGTAGCTGCTGTATAGTTCCGGTCATTATTAAGATTAATAAAGTGTTTCTTCGATTATAGTAATCTTCTCTGACCTCATAACTCGCCACTGATTAGATGTTAGTTTCATCCACGCCAAGGGATTAATAAGAATATCAAGTCGTTTGTACTGTTTAATGTGTTACCCTAGTAATCCCCATCCGCACGGCGGCAGTAACGATGAAGGTGGACGTACTCCCGCTAACAAGACGATTTAACTAAGTTGTATTGATATGGATTAAATTAACCTCAGTATTGCTGAGTGAAAAACTTAAAGGTGGCATTGTTGCGACTTATGTAATATAATAGGCCACTAAATTTTTCCTATTTAACTTGTGATGAATGAACGTCGCCTTTAATTAAACGGTGCAAAAGACGGCAAGGCCACAAGAAAGCTCCACAGATACTTACTGAGGCAATAGCAGCCACAATTCGCCAACTCGAACTAGGCGGGGTGGCAGATTCTGAGGACTGAACTTGTGTGCTTTTAACTAGTTCTGGCAATGAATGAGATAGCTGACTGGCTGTACTCACCCCTTCAATCGCCGCTCCAATTAGATAAGCTGCTAGGGCAATTACTAGCCAGTGATTCATCATATTGCACTGTTTGAACTCTGAGCGGATGCTTGGCAGTGAGCAATCATTTGGTTTCTCGTGTTAATGATTGCCGCCCTGCCCGAAGGATACTCTACCTTCAGCTGTATCACGAATTAGGGGCAGTTTAGATTTTATATAAGTATTGAGGGTGCTATCTGCCTGCGCGTCAAACCCCTGCTTAACTTCTAACTGCTGGAGGAGCAGTTGTACTAAAGCAGTATCGTCAAAGTGGAGCAGGGTGCTGACCTGTGTAGACTCGATTACAGCCCAAAGCTGTTGCATCATTTTGGCACTGACCATGAGTCTGTAACCTCTTAAGCTTTTCTTTATATTTGCACGAATTTAGAATTTGTGGTTAGTTTTTATCTCAATATTTGTAAAGATGTAGGCTGAAAACGCCTGAGTAAGTTAATAACACTAAGTTATGGCGTTTTTGAATGATTTTCCCTAACCCTCCTTAAGAAGGCTTGTCATGATCAACATTTTTTTGTAACACTTAAGTCGTCGTCGGCTGCTTTTGCTAGAAGTCTATTGTGAAACTCTTACACAAGAGGCTTCTTGAGCAGAAGGATCGGGATAAATTGCTAAAGTGTGATATTCAGGGCTACCTGTTCCATATAGGACTCGAAAAGTATACAACTTGGTTTTACCTTGCCCTTCGGTGACAACTGTTAAAAGTGTATTGCTAGTGGTAGGAAGTCCAGGAATGTTGAGTTTTTGAATTCGTCTGAGTTGAATTACATTCGCTGCTGAGTTTTTACAATCTCCTGCATTAGTATTAGGTTTTGGGCCAAACTGCATACATACCGTCCCATCAAAATCCATAGTTACCTGTGAAGGATCGTTTAACCAAACTTTTTTAATTACTTCTCCAGCCGGAATAAAGCTTAAGTTTGTTCCTTGTTGATACGAAACGTTGAGGGTAGGTATTAGTCCCCCTAAACCCTGTGCTTGACAGGAAAATATGGAGCGCAAAACGGCATTATTAGCTACAGCACGGCCTACCAACAAGAACATAGCAACCGAGAAAATTAAGGAAGCTATAGGTAGGAAATAAGAATTATTTAAGGTATTTCCTGACAATTTAGTTTTATTTTTCATGGTTGCAAATGGAGAAATTGGTAGATAGAACAAGTGGAGATGGGCAAGATAGGAAGAAAACTAATTACCAATTACTATTACCCAATCCAAAATTGGTATAAATCATACCTCCTAAAATTGCGTTACTTGGTTAAAATATATTTCAACCTTTGTGCCTGCTGGCAAAAACCAAATATTAGTTTGTTGCGACATCTGAGCGATCGCTTGTTGATTACGTTGGGCAATTTGGGGGACTACAGAGTTCAAACCACCTTCCACAACCCCAGCTGCAAGGTTGCGTCTGTTCTCAGTAACAGTAGTAAGTCCAGTGGTGGAACTGGTGTTGTTTTGGTCGCCTTCGCTGGGGTTGGAAGATGTTACCGTATATGGCACTAGTCTGGTATCAGAACGATTTACTAACTCTGCTGCTTTACTAATACCTCCCAAAACGAATAGTCCTGCATCCATCGATGCTATTGACGAACTTTGACTGGGGAATTTATTTGCGATGAAAGGTTTGCCTTTGGGAGCGCGAACAATAATTGCATTCTTAGGTAAGCTTCGTTCTGTAAGGTTGCCATCATTTTGCGAGATAACTTTGATTACGTTCATCTGCAAAAGACCTTGTTCATTAATAGAACTAATTTCAGCTAGAAATTCGGTGTTTGGAGGTAGAGCGGGAGTACCATCTGTAGATTTTACCGATGCTCCGTCCAACTTGATCACAAATACGTTTTTCTCTTCCTCTGTGTCGTTACCCTTTTGTCTAGTAGTTTCACCAAATATAGCTGTTGCTAACACAGCTTTAGCGCTAGTCCCTACTGCTACAGATTTCTGTCCCTGCGGTTGAGCTTGGCTTACTACAGGAGTTGGTGGTGGGTTATTTGGTGGCTGTTCCTGCGGCTGCGTATCGTTTGCAGGTTCAGAAGCAACTGCCGTGTTATTAGGTTTATCAGTGACATTTACTTGACCGTAGCTACCTAACTTTGCTAACCTTGTCCACTCTTCGAGTGGGGTTGGTGGGGGTGGTGGAGTTATGTTGACTACGGGTTGAGGCTCTGGCGGATTCACCACTGGGGCTTGGGGTGTTGGCAAGGGTTGAGGAGCAGGCACTCTCACGATGCGCTCAACTGTTACTGTTCGAGGCACGTAAACTGTTGGTGGGGGTGTTGGTATCACTCTCTGGCTACCTGTAGGAGAAACTGATGGTGTTACGGCTACTGTCGGCGTTGATTTGGCAATTCTGAGCGTTTGCTGGGCGGCTTTCACCGATTCTGCTTGTTCACTCAGGGCTAATTTCGTTTTCAGAGTATCTACTTCAGCTTCTAACCGTTGAGAGGTAGATTCATTAGTTGGCTGCTCACGCACTTGTGGAGCAACAATATTTGGCTTTTTATTGCTACCGCTCATCAATTGGGTCAAAAATACACCAGCTACCAAAACTACCGCTAAGGTAGCAGCTCCTACCAAGCCTAACTTTGCAAAGGGGTTAGATGAGAGGGGTTCCGCTGTTTTAGCTTCTTGTAGTTGAGATGACGATTGCTCTTTACGAGAAGCCGAGTCTTCTGATGGTTGGGTATCATCGCTAGAAGAGGATTCTTCTTCAAAACCAACCAACCTGGCCATCCGTGATTCCCAATTAAAAGATTCTACAGATTGTACTTGGCGATCGTCGGTGGTAAAAGTATGTAGATTTTTTGGCGGAGTTTCCGCTGGAGTTGAATATCGTGTCATGGTAGAGCTTTGTTTAGATTTCCAGAACAATTTTTATCTTGGATTTCACAGACATTATAAATTTCTAGTCTAGCTTCACCAAGGCGGTAAGTTGCGAAGTGCGACGGTAGTGCTGCATTTGGTAGTGAAGTTGCTGCTTCATCTATTGCTCTAACCAATATTTGTTTATTAAACGAAATTGATTTTCCTAACTTATCATAACCGCTAAATACTAATTGATTGGCAAGCATCTCCACTTTCCACTTTCCATCGCCTATTTTTGTAGGTTGTGAAATTTTTTGGATTACTAATACGTTCTCTGATCCTCTATTAACATTTTCAAACTGGCTATCTGGATTTAAGTTAGTAATTTCTGACTTAAGTTTTTGTTTAAAATCATCAGCTACTAGTTGGGAGGTAATTTCCCAAACTTGCGTTGGCGGCTGTTGCTGTGACCAGGTGAGCATTAAGCTCATAGTTTCACCCACAAAGCGCCGAATAGCCTCTGGCTGTCGCTCTAAATTTGGTTGGGGGTCTACGGTTATAGTGCGACCATCAACCAGTTGCACTAAAGTTTGAGGTGTGAGTTGCCGGCCTAACTGTTGTAACATCGACCCGTGAAATACTAATAACAGCAAGGTAAATATGTGTAATCCAAACGTTCCGACTGCCAACAATGGTAAGGGGCTATTTCTTTTATTCTCTGGTTTGAGTAATTGCATTAATCAATTTATTATATAGATTGAACTATCATTAAGTAAATTAGAAAACGATTATCTGATAAAACTATCAGATGTTTGTCCAGTTCCGCATTGTTTTCTATTATCTTCGTTAGGGTTGTTGTAATTATCTAGCAAACATAAGTTACGAATTTCATAAATTTCTAGTTTATCAGCACGGGTACTATAAATTGCTTTTTGTAGGACAGTGCCATCAGTTTGGGGATTAGCAAAATAATCTGTTGCACGGACAAGGAAATCTTTGTTAAAAGGAGTTATAAGTTTTGCATCACCAACTCGGTTTTTTTGAATTAAGTCAGCTACCATACCCACTTGCCACTTACCTGGTGCAATTTCTTTTGGCGGATAAACTCGCTTAATAACTAATTGTGATGTCATAACTTGCATAGGATTTTCAGAGAAAACTTCTGGTGGTGTCATTTCTGCAACTGTGCTTAAGAAACCTTTGCGAAAGTCTTCTGATAAGGCAAAACTAGCTATCCAACTGCTGGTACTAATTTTTTGGCTACTGCCTTGAGGTGTTCTAATAAGTATTCCTAAATCTGATTTGGGGTTTGCAACTTCTTCAATAGTTTGTGGTGGTAAGGTTCCAGACCAGCTAAACATTGATATCATCGTTTTGCTGATGAATTGGCGAATTGCTTCTGGTTCTCTTGCTAAATCATCAATACTAGCTACTGGTTTACCGTCTATTAATTGGACAAAGTTGGGAGATTTTCTCAGACTGAGTTGACGAATATTTAGCCCTTGAAATATAAATAAAAGTAAAACTAATATATGCAAACCGAAGGATGCGATCGCAAAAATTCCTAACACACTTCCTGTTCTTTGTCTTTTTTCTAGTAAACGCACCATTTACTCACCTCCTGCGAAAATTTCAGTTATTATATATGATCATTTACATCTAGTCAGCAAACTTCCCAAAATTTAGTTGATTAATTTTGAATTTCCTATATCCTCTCCTTTACTAAAGAAGCCGTATTACTGATAGCACTGAAGACTGCAAAACCACCCGCAGCAGCCACAAGTAGCGATACAATTGGTGCTAAAATCCCCAGAAAAATTATAAACCACATTAAGTCTGGATCAACATTAACATCTTGCCCTGGCCCATTTACAATAACTGCGGCAGTCAGCACAGCAATAATATTAAATGAAATCTTGGCGATTCCAATAGATAAAAATCCGGTCAGCCATGCAAAAATTGGTTTACCAGCTCCAGGCAGTAAAGACCCACCTACAGCTATTGGCCCCAAAGCTGCTATCAGCAACATTGTGGCTTCTATTAAATTTTGGAAGGCATATTGTAAGGAAACCAAAAAGTTTTTGATGCTCGTTTGAACTGTCGAACCTAACAAAGAATTAAATGAGGTTTCTGATACAATACCAGTGCCATATCTAATATTATCTACCTTAGTTTGTAGTCTAATGATCCAGTTTTTATTTCCATAAGAATCTCTATACTGCCGCCAGAGAATATTTAATTTTTCGGCAGCTTGGGTAAAGCATTGACTTTGTTGTTCGCCAGTAAGCGACTGACAAGGACGTAACAAAGAACCAGCGACTTCTTCGGCAACACTCATATTCAGTGCTTGCTGGTATGTATTATCGGCATCTGCTGTTACCAATACTTGCTGATTCACACCGTTTAAAAAATTCCGCACTCCCAATGTCAGAGTAGAAAGTATACTTCCGTCGCCTGAATTACTTAAAAGTATTACCACCAGAAAAGGCCAAATTAAAGATGATATGGGACGGGTAAATTCGTAGGATAATAAGTCTCTGAGGAATTGTACCATAAAAAACAACAGGGTTCCTACTGCAAAAAAGATACCGAGATTTGTCAACGATCCATACAAGTTATCACTAGTGTTATTTTGTAGTAAATCTAGCCATTGTTTGTCCCAACCTTCGGCAATACTTTGGGAAGTTGCGGCACCATTATCGAGAATATCATTAATGCCTACTTGGGCGTCTAATTGGGCAAAAATTAGTTTAATAGGAAGTTGCATTTTAAGTTTATTAAGATGTTTTTTTTTTAGATTTCGTAGGGTACGTTAGAGGTTGTTGGAAAAGTGGTTGGCTGTGATTTTAAGCACTTATTTATCCCCCATAACCCCCCTTAAAAAGGGGGGAACCGGAATCAAAGTCCCCCAATTTATCGGGGTATTTAGGGGGATCTAGAACGTTTTGCTAACGATAAGAGGACTTTTCAAACATTCTCTAAGGATTTTTAAAATTGTATGGAAAATTAGAATCTTTAATCATGAAATTCTAATTATCAACTTTTCTACCAAACAAATCTATTTGAGAAGTAGCTCGCAAAAGTCGCGCCGCCTCTGTAGACGTATCTACTCTGCGAGCGCGATTTGCCTCCTCTGCTTGTTGAGAAATGTTCGCCAAATTTAAGTTGGAATATTGCAAAGACTGATTATTTTGTAATGTTTGAGCAAATGTTTCACCTACGAGCTTTAATTGCTCCTGTTGAATTTTTAGAGTTTGCAATTGACTAGTACCTAGCAATTCTGCTAAAGTCGAAATAGCTTTATCTGCGGGATTAGTTGCATTGCTGACTTGAGTCACGATTGTACTCAGAAGATTATCGCTCTTTCGATCTAGTTCCTCAGTCTTGTTCACAAGGTTTTCCAGATTTTCCTCAGTATTTTCTAACTTTGCTTTTGTCCGAATTTGCCCATTTCTACCGAGAACACTTTCTGCTGCTCCACGGCTAATCACACGATTGAGTTCATTACTAACTAAATTTCCCCGCACTGCTGAATTATTCTCAAAGCGGTTTGATTTAGAGTCTGAACGATAAGAGTTGTTAATCAAATCATCACGAACCTCTTTTCCCGCAACCACAGGGTTAGGTATATTCAATTCTCCCTTGGCACTATTAAGTCGACTCTGTACTTCATCACGTTTTAAGTTGTCGCTCAGATTATTTTGAAGGTAATCTTGCAAATCTGTGGAATATGATTGAAAATCAGTCCAAACCTGGCCTAATCCGCCCGTCTTAACTTGTGCCACTGCTGGTATGATTGCCAGAGATAGAAAAGTAAAAGTCAAAATTGCAGTTTTTTTCATATATCTATAACCTGAAAAGGTAGAAGAAATTATCTAGTGAATCAAGAATTTAGTTTGCTCAATCATTATTTATTAACTTTTTGAATCACTCAGGACTTAGGAAAACAATAGCCGATGCCTTTATTTTTGGGTAGGGGCAATACCCTGCGGGAAGCCGCTTCTCTACGAGACGCTCCGCGAATGCGTCTACATGCATTGCCCCTACTGCGTGTAGTTTTGCTTAAGTCCTATCACTGTTAACTTTTTGCAAATATCCTCCTTAATTAACTACTACGTAGTGTGGCTATTAACTGACGTGCAAATGCAGAAATTGCTTCATATTTATCACTGTGAAGTTGCATCATTTTACTACGTGCAGTTTGTTCAGCAGGGTTATTCGCAACTGCTGCCAATTGTTCATAACCTGGATAGTAACGGCAGAATGTATAAATACCGTTATCATCTAGTAGCCATTGGCTATAGATGCCTTCTTTGCGGGGAAAAAAGCTTTCTGAAGCATTACGAGAAATAATTTGGCGGGGATATTTTAATATCTCTGCGAAACTATCTACTGCAACTGGCTGAATGCGTCCAATCAATCGGGTTGTCAAGTTTTGCAAAATTTTAGATGCAGCTTTGGATCTAGCAATTGTGTCAGGATCTTGTCCTGATAAGATAACTCTAATCCCAGCTTTAGCGCCGTTGGCACAAATTCTGCCAACTAAGTCAGATATTTGCTCGAATTCAAATAAAATTGGCGCTTCATCGATAAAGAATATAGACGCTGGGCTGCCAAGTGCGCGTCGTAATGCTGCTGAATAGGCGCTCAAGGATAGTACGGCTGCATCTTCACTATCTGATAGGTTTCTGAGAGCAAAAACTAAAAGTTGGGCATCGGTGGGAAAGCTGGATGGTGCAGAAATGGCTTGTCCCACGCGGCTAGAAAGCCAAAACCGCAAGCGCAGCTGAATCTGACTGAGTCCGTCTTCTACTCTGCCACTTAAAGAATCTAGCTGCAAATGTTCTGGTGAACAGAAAAAGAGAAAATCTTTTAAGGTAGGGGTTTTCTGCCAAGCATGGGTGCCAAATCCTCCCGCCATCGCTTCTCGATATCGCTCTTTTATCCCCTCATCTCTAAAGAAGGCTTCTAATGCTAAGTTGAGCAGCGATCGCACGGTTTGCGATAAAATTTGACTTTCAGTAGATGATCCTAAGACCATTGTCATTAACGCTGACTCTAGGAAACCAGTATAATCGTTAAAGCGATCGCGCTGTTGTTCTGGATCTAGCGATCGTAAATCTGGCTGTTCAAATAAGTTATTCGATTGTTTGGAGATATCGAAATAAGCTCCATTCCCCTCCATAAACTCTGTGTAGTCAGTGAAAGTTGATGTCCCATCTGGTTTCGGGAAATCTAACGCCACAACCGGAATACCATGCGCCAAAGCTTGAGTTAAAATTCCTGATACCAACACCGATTTACCTGCACGAGTTGTAGCAAACAAAGCTAAATTTTTGTGCTGATTAAATAAATCTAAATGTATCGGTGTTCCGCCTTCTTCAGCAATTAACTCAAAGCCTTGTCTGTCGCCTTTTTTAGTTAGCACTAAAGGCATTAATCCCGGAACTTCACTTGTTAAATATAGCTGGCGACGGTTGAAGGGTGTTGCCATCAAACCTTCCCAAACTATTGGAAGAGTTTGCAGCCAAATTTTCCAGGCATACTCAGTTTCTCTAATAACTCTTGCTGGACGTTGAAAACAGTTTTCAATATACCTTGTTGCCTCATCTAATTTCTCTACAGTTGGACGATGTACCAAAATGACGACGCTCGTATAAATCGGGACAGCACCTTCATATAATTGTTCTTGGGCTGCTACCGATTTTTTTAACTTTAATTGAGCGTTGACATCAATAGTTTTACTTTTTTCTTGAGCCAAGATTGTCGTCATGTTCGACTGCTTCAAGACTCGTTGCAAAGTAGTTTTCACCACTGCTGGATTCGCCGCCGTCAACTCACAAAAAATCTCTGTATCAACTACTCTTTCTCTGGCTAACAGTTCCCATAAATAGCGCAGTTGGGTAGATTTATTTGGCCAACCTCCGGGTTTTTCTAGAAATGACAGTGCGCCAATATAACTATTGTTAACATTAACCCAGCGGCGATCGGCACAAGGTATGCCAGACTCCATCAGCGAGGTTGTGCTGTGGATATTGTCTACAAGCAATCTAGTACTTGCTAAATCTGAATTAACTTGCTCGTGCAATCCTTGTTCATCTAAAGTCATTAACTGAGGAATATCTACTGCCTCTGTATCATTAAATCTTTTCCAGACATCCTCCCAAAGTTCCTCAGCTTTCAAAGGTTTAACATCCAATCCCATTTGGTTAGATAGAATTTGTTCCCATCGGAGAAAACCCTGTTTGTAAGCATTTGTAATCAGGGTTTCAATGCGCTGGTTTTCTACTTCTGAGAGTTCACCTTTGAATTTCAACCACCATGATTCAGCTCTGACTAAAAGCTTCTCTATCCAATCATCTGCGTGTTGCGAGTTGGATTCAATCGTATAAGTGACATAAATCCGCAAAAATTTTGGCTTACGAATCCCAGAAATAGTCAACTCTTTGACTCTTGCTCTTTCCGCCATCAACAAATATTTTATATCTCGTGATGGGGCACTTCTGATTAACGATGCTAATTCTTTCTGACGCTCTTTATCCGAACTAAAAGATCCCAAATGCAGTGTCATTCTTTCACCGCTAGGGATGTCTTTCAATCCGGCTTCAATGTTATTAAAAAGTGTATCGATTTGTTCGGGTCTTAAAGTGGTATGAATTCCCTTACAGTCAAAACCAAAAACAAAGCAGAACCGATCTTTTTGAGTACCTTTTGTCAAAAGGTAAGCACCAATATCACGCCCATTCATTGCGACACGTAGCATTGTCGCCAAGTGTAAAGCATCTTCAAATGGTGTTAATCTACTTTCACTTCCGGCGACGCTGACGCTTTGTTTTCCGATTTTTTGCTTCATGGTTAACTTCGAGTAAGCTTTGATAACGAGCAAAGCCTCTTGTCCAAGCGGGAACGCCAATAAATTTACTTAAAAAGCTCCAACTTCTACCACCAGTTAAGATCCACCAAGTTCCGATTCCCCAACCAGTAATTAATACTGTCCACAACCATTTTTGAAACTCTTCTTGGAAAATACCACCAAAAATTCCATTGATGATAAAGTAAGAGGCTAAAGCAATTACCGTCCAAGGAAGAATTTGATCGGCTGGAATTGGTCCTAATGAAGGCTGGCTTCCCAGAACTTGATTAACTGGACGAAATTCTTGTTCCCGCTCTTGAGACATTTGAAATATCTAAAATTATGTATTATCGCCAATTACAAAGCGTGTGAGTACATCAGCAACGGTAACAGCAACAACAACCAATAGGGGAGTTCTGGCTATACTTTGCCAATCTTCATCTTTACGCACTGCGTTAATCACACCAACCAGGGAAATTGCAATATACAGTAAGTAAATCGCCCTCAACACATTAAATATCAAACTTACTGCTGTGTTGGCACCACCAGCATTTTCACCTTCACCACCTAAGTTTTTCCTGAAAAACTTTTCAGCTTCCCCAAAAAACTGTGCTTGTGCGGGGGATACAAAATAGTCTAACCAAAATAAACTCAGGATGATGGCTGCTGCTAAAACTTGTAATAATATTAGCGATCGCCTTGGTAAATGTACTTGCTGCCCAATCTGCTGTATGATGACTGCAATTAAACTACCAACTAGTAAACAAAAGAGCAGGATAGGACTTTTTAGGCTGATAACGCTTACGAATACAGCACAAGCAATCAAAAAAGGTACAGATTCAACCAGAATAATCCAGCCGGATTCAAGTCCCAGTCTTAACCTATGAGATCCTTTGGCCGCACTACCAGTTAAAGCTTTGAAAAAGTTTCTCTCGTGAGAACTTTGTCTAGACATTTGCTAATTTTCCTATGATGTACTATGAGTGTTGGTTGTCTAAAATTTTACAGTTATTTACAATTTAACATAATTGAACATTTATTTTTAATTAAATTATAAAATTCCCAGTAAAGTCTCAAATTATATACAAACTATTATTAATTGTAAGTTAATAACATATTAATTTTGGTTTAAAAGATAAGTATGCGTGGTTTTAGAACCCAGGTTTCAAACTTTAAACTACAACTGCTACAGTCCTCCTAAACTTTTTCCATCCCGGCGCTTTGGCCTCAATTAGAGGTTGAGGAATCCGGTAGAAACGTGAGAAATCCGGGTTAGGAGCATAGTTACAAGTTCTATAAAAAACATTTTATTCCTTCAAGCAACCGTTTTGTCAGATGTTATCCTTATATAATCCACTACAAATTACTACATTAATTATTACATCTTTGGGGGATCAAGAAAAAATACTATGACTTACGTATTGACAGAAAATACCAAATACGCAGTATAGGTTTCTGGTATTATGGCTAGATTTTTGCGATCGCCTGGGTTGCGTTACGCCTACCAAATGAATAGAATGCCGAAACAAAGTATTTTCGTTAATACACACACTGGTTAATTTGTAAACTGCGTCAACTCTCTTAAATACTTAATTAAAACCTCTAAAAAAGTTTAATAGAAAAAACCACATATATTGTACGAGCGAAAGTTTCAGATTTTACTCTGGCTAAATTTATAAAAAAGCGCTATAAAAACCCCTTTTCAACCACCTCTAAATTCTAGAAATATATTTAAGTTTTTTAACCATTCCATAATGCAATCATGACTTGACCTTTACCTTAACCTTATACTGTTGATTTAGTTGGCAAGTTTTAACAGCTATCTTAGCTATAGCAGTTCAAAAAGATTCGTAAAATCCTGATTTTCTTTACTTCGCACTTTAGCGGTAAGCTGTGGCAAGCCGCTGCGTGTCTATATTAAAGAAAGTGATTTTCATAATTTTCAGATAAAATTGTCATACCAAATAAGTTAAGTGGGTAAAGTTAAACATGGCTTATTAAAAGGGAATAAGAAAGCGATAATGGGAATTGAGTTACGATTCATAGTACCTATTAACCACTCCCTTTTAATAAACTTACTAAATGTTTATTTATACAAACTTACTTTGAGAATGTAGAGTTTTAAACTAGCAAGCAATCATGTAATAGAGTGGATTAGCAATAGCTAAATGCACTCCATATCTTTGAAAACTTTGCCTTTAATTTGCTCTATATTCTTCAGCGTTTTGTGCGAACTTTTGATTTATTAATAAACTTTTTAATGCCAAGTTGTGCTTAGAGAAGGTTATTTATAATCGCTAGTTTGACACTTGATTTGGATTGGATAAGGTGTTTAACCGGAAATTAATTTGAAGGAGCTTAACATGGCTAATCGCCAATCGAAGAATTTGACAAGTTCAATTTCTGTACTTGCCATCACAATTGGTTTAGTAGCAGGTCAATCTGCTACTGAGAAATCTTTAGCTCAGTTCGCTACAAGTCCTGCTCCATCTGGAGTAACCTCCGTAAATGGAGCAGGTGCAAGCACTGTAACTACTTTATTTGTAGGTTCAGGAGAGAATAATCCATATCCTTTTGGTTCCAAAGGTTCATGGTTTAACGCTTACGGTGTTGCAAATCCTACATCCCTCAATAATGATGTACCTCCAGCCTTCCTCAATTACCCAAACGGAAGTTATGGCCCAGTCAGTGCGTCAACCACATTCAGATATGCTCCGGTCGGTAGTGGCGCAGGGTTGACAGCTCTTTTCACTCAAACCCCACCACCAGTACCAGCAGGTACACCAGCTCTTAATAATCTTACTATCTTACCCCCAGTCTCTTTTGCAGTTAGTGATGACCCTCTAACAGGAACACAAGTAGAACAATTAGTTAGTGGCACTCCCAATAGCGGAAGGGTCGTTCAAGTGCCTGTTATAGGTGTTGGAATCGCATTAGCCTTCAATCGTACTGGTCTTAATATACCAGCAGCCGGACTTAGACTTTCGCGCCCTACTTACTGTGCTATTTTGAACGGCAGCATCACAAATTGGAACGATGCCAGAATCAGAAATGATAACGGCGGCGTAATAATTGCAACCAATAGATCTCTAACAGTTGTACGTCGTAGTGACAATAGTGGTAGTACTTTTGTTTTAAGCACTCATCTTAATACTGCGTGTAAAACTGCTGCGACTCCAGGGCTTCCAGCAGCTTCTGTATGGAATAGAGGAGCTGGAACAATAAGTGTTGCAGGCACCGTACCTCCAACACCACCAGCCAATACAGTTGTTTGGCCATCAGGTTTCCTATCTGCTTCAGGTGGATCAGGTGTAGCCGGTGCGATCGCAGCTAATCCTGGTGCAATTGGTTATGTAGATAGTGCTACCCGTTTGGCTAGAAATCTACCTGCCGCACTCTTACGTAACAGATCAGGTGCTTACGTTGGTCCTACAACAGCTGGAATTCAAAGCGCTTTGAGTGGTGGAAGCATCGTAAGATATGGTACTGCTCCCGTTAACAGGCTGATTAGAATTGATGGTTTGGCCGATCCAACCGTTTCAGCAGCTTATCCTATTTCCACAGCAACTTATATGCTGTTTTATGACACATACGCAGGTTCTAACACCAGTGGCGTAGCACCCCGTCTTAGAAACTTCATCAACTGGGCTTTAACAGCAGCAACTAATGGTAGTCCTGCATCAATCAACGCGGATACCATAGCTGTACTTCGGGGATATGCTCCTCTTCCCAATACCATTAAAGCTGTCTCTAGAACCGTTGTGGGTAATTGCGTAGATACTGCTACTGATACTTCCCCTTGCACCCCTTAGGTTTATAAATCGACATAGCAGACTGTCAGAAAATAGCTGTTAATTCTGTTGGCAGACTTTAACAGCTATCAGCGGCGTTGCTGAATTTAAGTATGAAATTTCAAAGTTAAATGCTTGAAACCTTTGTTTTTAACTGTTTGCAGGAAACCAAATTCATACTCTTAATCAGCAACGCCTTACTTCACAGTTCGCTCAAAGACGTTAACAAGGATATAAAAATTCTGCATGAGGACTATGTATTATAATCCTGATGTTTTGTTTAGACGAAGATTTGCAGTTTTATGAACCAGGGATAGAGACGTTACATATAACTTCCATACAAGGTTTAGGGTTCTTTGTCAAAAATGAAGCGATCGTCAGGTTTGGAAATTGCTTGCCTTGTAATGACACCTTATTTTATGTTTAACTCCACCTGACTACTTATTGACAGTAATATCTGCTTCCTGAAAATAGTTGTCTGAAAAACTGCCAAAAAAGTAACTTATTTGAATAATCACAAAAAATATACTAAATCTACAGCACAAATATCATAAAAAACACAAAATATCTTAAATTAATTGGCTTAACCAAAAGTTTAATTAATATTAATGTTATTTGTTTAATAATTTTACATCTACATTTCCATTGCTAACAACAAACATACGAGAAAATTATGGCTGATGCATTATTCAACCTCTCATCCCTAGACGGCAGCAACGGCTTTACCATCAACGGAATTAATGCCACTGACTCTTTAGGCAACTCAGTCAGCAATGCCGGAGACATCAACGGCGACAGCATCGACGACTTAGTTATTGGCGCAGCAAGTGCAGGGCAGAGCTACGTAGTATTTGGTAGCAGCAACGGCTTTAGTACCAACCTTGACCTCTCCTCGTTAGACGGCAGCAACGGATTTACCCTCAACGGCAGTGCCGCAAACTTCTCAGGCGGCT
>NZ_JBGTFY010000100.1:0-24001 GCF_041747015.1 Nostoc sp. | reverse complement strand
TAGCATCCAGAGGTTCAAAAACCTTGCACTTTCGTCGGCGAGCGCCGGGCAAATTGGGAAACTAAGCGACGAAACTACTATTTTGTAAGCTGTGTGGCTTCTAGATTCGCTCTGGAGACTTATTCAGCAAGCCCTATATAGCAATCCGATTTGATTTCTGAAATTATTTGCGTAGGCTGGGAGTGGGGAGTAGGGAAGAAGTCTCTTTGAGTTGTACTGAGTTTGTTCAAAAATCAAATATGAGTCCTATATTTAATTACAGATGCCTTAAAGGAAATTTATATGTTTGGACTAGGATGGCCAGAAATAGCTGTAATTACCATAGTCGCTGTTCTAATTTTTGGCCCTAAAAAAATTCCCGAACTGGGAACTGCACTGGGCAAAACCCTACGAGGTTTTAAGGAGGAGATGAAAACTCCCAGCGAGGAAACCAATCAGGAAGAAGAAAAACAATGATCAAAGGAGTCAGAATACAGGAGTCAGTGCCTTGGCTCCTGCTGATTTCTGACTAGAGCAAGGTATTAACAACAGAAGAAGGCGTGATCCCATTTTGGGAATCTACAATAGTCGTGGCAGGATTTTGTAGGTGTGTCTCTTCCTTCGCTAACCCACGCAGCTTAATTAAGTTGATAGCGCGAGTAACACTTTCTGGCAAAATTACCACCAGACTGTTATCAGGAGCCATATCTAAGCCTTTATTTATCGCTTGGGTTTCATCCAGAATTGATTCATAGCGGCTATCAGGTTTAACTTGGGTGATGCCTTGAATAATCAACTGGGTGGCTGAACCGGATAGGCGTCCCCGCGAGTCATCGTCTTCTTTGATGATGATGTAGTCAAAAATTTGTGCTGCTAATTTACCCAAGGTAACAAAATCTTCGTCGCGGCGATCGCCTGGCCCACCAATTACGCCAATCCGTTGTCCTGTAGTCCAGTTTCGCACAAAGGAACCTACAGCTTCGTAACTGGCTGCGTTGTGGGCATAATCCACCAAAGCGTGGTAGTTGCCCAAATTAAACAAATTCATCCGTCCCGGCGTTTGACTAACTGAAGCCCGGAATGTCCTCAAACCAGCCCGAATCTGCTCAATTGTGACGTTCTGCACAAATGCTGCCAAACTTGCGGCTAAAGCGTTGGCAATCATAAACGGTGCACGTCCGCCCATTGTTAAAGGTATATTTTCTGCTCTTTCTATGCGGTGTGTCCAATCGCCTTTAACAATTGACAAATAGCCATTTTCATATACTGCCGCGACTCCGCCCTTTTGGATGTGCCTCCGCACTAATTCCGAGTCGGGATTCATGGTGAAGTAAGCAATATTCGCCTTAGTTTTTTCTGACATGGCGGCGACGCGGCGATCGTCGGCGTTAAGTACCGCGTAGCCATCAGGGAATACGGCTTCTGCTACTACACTTTTGAGGTTAGCTAACTGCTCAATGGTATCTATATCGCCTATTCCTAAGTGGTCGGAGGCTACATTCAATACCACCCCTACATTTGCGGCTTCAAAGCCCAATCCAGAGCGGAGAATGCCACCACGAGCTGTTTCCAGTACCGCTACTTCTACTGTAGGATCTTGGAGGATGACGTGGGCACTTTGAGGACCTGTGTTATCGCCAGCTTCGACTAAGTAATCACCGATGTAAGTTCCATCAGTAGTCGTATAACCTACTACTTTACCAGTCTGTTTATAAATATGTGCTAGTAGTCGGGTAGTAGTGGTTTTGCCATTCGTACCCGTGATGCTAAGGATGGGAATTTGGCTAGATTGTTCGTTGGGGAACAGCATATCCATGACTGCGCCAGCGACGTTGCGCGGAATGCCAACGCTTGGGGCGACGTGCATTCTGAAGCCGGGAGCGGCGTTAACTTCGACAATTACGCCATCCACTTCCCGCAGAGGACGGCTAATATCTGTGGTGACGATATCCAGTCCGGCGATATCCAAACCGATAATTTTTACTACCCGTTGTGCCAACCAAAGGTTTTCTGGGTGAATTTCATCGGTACGGTCTACGGCACTACCACCTGTACTTAAGTTTGCTGTTGCCCTGAGATAACAAATAGTGCCTTTGGGTGGCACGCTATTTAGGGTGTGGCCTTGTCTTTCTAAGAGTTGATAGCTAGTACGGTCTAATTCAATTTTGGTCAGAACGTTATCGTGTCCTTCACCGCGATTTGGGTCAAGGTTTGTTTCTTCAATCAGTTCGGCGATCGTGGATCTACCGTTGCCAATGACATGAGCTGGTACACGTTCGGCAACTGCTACTAATTTGCCATTTACTACTAGTACCCTGTGGTCGCGCCCAACGTAATATCTTTCGATAATAATTGACCGGGAAACTTGTCTAGCAGCTTCGTAGCCTGCTTCAGCTTCTTCCCAAGTTCTGATATCAATAGTGATCCCACGTCCATGATTGCCATCTAGCGGTTTGATGACGATGGGATAGCCGCCAACGTATTCAATGGCTTGTTCCAAATCGTCTAAGAAGTTGATTACTGTACCTCTGGGTACTGGCGCACCAGCGGCAGCTAGGATGCGTTTAGTGGCTTCTTTATCGCAAGCCAGTTCTACGCCTAGAATACTGGTGTTGTCCGTCATTGTTGCCTGCATTCGCTTCTGGTTCACGCCGTAACCCATCTGAATCAAAAAGCGGGCTTCCAGAGACATCCAGGGAATACCTCTTTTTTCTGCTTCTTTGACGATCGCTTCGGTTGAAGGGCCTAAGGAAGCATCACGACTGAAGTCTTTCAGGTCTTGGATATCTTGCTCTAGTTCTGCCTTGGGATAACGGCTTCGATCAACAATACTCTGGCACAACCGCACTGCTGCTCGTCCAGCGTAACGTCCCGCTTCCTCATTCAGATACTCGATCACTACTTGGTAAATTCCGGGTGTGGCAGTTTCGCGGGTGCGACCAAAGCCGACATGCATACCAGCTAATTCCTGAAGTTCTAAGGCTACGTGTTCTACGATGTGGCCGATCATTGTGCCTTCTCTAACTCGCATCAGAAAACCACCACGACAGCCAGGCGAACAAAAGTGACCCTCCAGACTCGGCAGCGCCTCAACTAATCCTTCATAAAAGCCAGGGATTTGATTCGAGGGTGTCTCGCCAAGGGTTTCTAAATCGAGGCGCATGACGATCAGCTTGTGGCGTCGAATGCTCCAATAGTTTGGGCCGCGTAAGGTCTGGATCTTGAGGATTCTCATGGGAATAGGTAGATGGAGATTCGGAACCAAAATTCTAGTTTCTTACTGGAATTGACCGCTAAACTGTTCATCATGAACAGTTTTTTCTTTTTACATAGTGTTCTCATCTTTCTACGATCAGAAATAAATAAACGGTCAACTCAGTGTAACCTCAGATACTCTATGCCGTCAGCTGGAGATTCGGTGTACAGCAGGCAATACAGTGCGCTGGTACAGGTGGAAGCGATCGCCGTAGCTGAGGATATGGAGACGTAAATTATGCACGGTTAGGGGTTCGTCAGCACCGACATGGGGTTCGTTGGTGTGAGTGGCTTCAGTGGGATCAACAATGGTAACACTGCCTTTACCCATAACTTGTAGCCAACCATCGCGTTCAAACACTGCACAAGTATCTTCGTCAATGCCAATACCTAAGCGATCGGGATGAGCTGCGATCGCACTAATCAGTCGTCCCATCCGATTCCGGTTGTGAAAGTGTTGGTCAACGATGACTTCTGGAATAAATCCCAAGCCCGTTGCCATATCAACTAGGGAACGATTTGGCGACTCCCCACTACCGCCGCCAGCAATCATGTGATGCCCCATCACTGCCGCTCCTGCACTGGTGCCTGCCAACGTAAGTTGCCCCGCCCTCACCCGTTGCCGAATAATTTCCATTGCTGGCGTATCTGCCAATACGCCACAAAGACGCAGCTGGTCTCCTCCTGTCATAAATACCCCACTACAGGCTTCTAAGGATGCTTTGATCTGGGAGGTTTCACACTGTTCTCGTTCGCGGATGTCTAAAATTTCTACCTTCTGGGCACCCATTTCTTCAAAAATGCGAATATACCGACCACCGATGATGGCGGGTTCGCGAGAGGCCGATGGAATAATTGTAATATAAGCCTTGCTAGCACCGGCACGTCCAAAAAAAGTTCTTAGGATTTCGCGCCCATGAACTTTATCTTCTGCACCTCCGATAACCAGAACGGCGGTTTTAGTTGCTTGGGGTGTCCTCATTTCTAGCGATTTAACTTGTAATTGCGGCATTGTGTTTCTCCTGTCAACAACTTCAGGTGAATTTAACAAGGATCAGTAGCAGCCATGATTTTTGCGCTTTGCAACTTTTGAGAGGACACTGTTTTGAGGTTTGGAACTGGGTCAGCCACTCTCCAAATTTTCGTTTAATGCTCGCGTTGCCTTTCAGTCTAAACGTCTTCGTTCCCATTCCTCAAAGCCAGCGCCTTGTTGTTCACCTGTCCACTTGCAGCAGGGCAAAATAGTCTTTCGGGGGCTATATTTCCCCTCTAGGCTTGGGGACGAGCAGTTAAGACTACGCTTTTTTCTAAGGCTAGCTCGATGCATTCTGGAAGTTGTTAACTTGATATGATTATTAATTTAAATGTAGTTGTGACAACATTTAAACATAAATTAAGTAATTAGAAAAACTTTTCAGCCCATCTAAAATCCAAGAGGTCTGGTAGTTTTAGATACTATTGATAAAGTTTAACTGGAGTTTGACCCAACCTTGGCTTGATGGTGTTTGCTAGATATTCAAATTTAAGATTAGTGTCCTCGAATACGAATAACTGTGCGCTTTGATATAGTTACGCTTTTTCCTGACTGTTTTAACTCTGTTCTCAATTCTGGGTTGCTGGGTAAAGCCTTAGCCAAACAGATTGCCGAAGTTCATCTGGTTAACCCACGGGACTTTACCACCGATAAGCACCGAAAGGTAGATGATGAACCCTACGGTGGCGGTGTGGGGATGCTAATGAAGCCAGAACCCATCTTTAACGCTGTGGAGTCGCTGCCAATTCTGCCCAGAAGAGAAGTGATTTTGATGAGTCCACAGGGTCAAACAATCAATCAACCTCTTTTGAAAGAATTAACGGCAAATTATGACCAGTTAGTTGTTATTTGTGGACATTACGAAGGGGTGGATGAGAGGGTGCTACATTTGGTGACTCGTGAAGTATCTTTAGGTGATTTTATTTTGACTGGCGGAGAAATTCCAGCGATGGCTTTGATTAATGGCGTAGTTAGGCTATTACCCGGAACCGTGGCGAAAACGGAGTCCCTGACAGCAGAAAGTTTTGAGGACGGGTTATTGGACTATCCACAATATACTCGTCCTGCCAATTTTCGCGGTTTGAAAGTGCCTGATGTCTTGCTCTCTGGGAATCACGCAGCGATCGCTCGGTGGCGTTACGAACAACAGATTCAAAAAACCCGCGATCGCCGGATCGATTTGCTGAGAAACTGGGAACAGAGCAAACAGGGTGAGCATAATAATTCCTGACAAATGACTAAAATTCGGATTGGTAACGGCTACGATATTCATCGACTGGTGAGCGATCGCGCTTTAATTTTAGGTGGAATTCAAATTCCTCATGAACTGGGTTTATTAGGTCACAGTGACGCTGATGTGCTGACCCACGCGATTATGGATGCCATGCTTGGGGCATTATCTTTGGGGGATATTGGTCATTATTTTCCGCCTAGCGATCCTCAATGGGCGGGAGCAGATAGTTTAGTACTATTAACTCAAGTACATCAGCTGATTAGCGATCAAGGCTGGGAGGTGGGAAATATTGACTCGGTGGTAGTAGCAGAACGTCCAAAATTAAAACCGCATATTCACAATATGCGCGACAAACTAGCGGCTGTTTTAGAATTACAACCAAATCAAATTGGCATCAAAGCTACCACTAACGAAAAATTAGGCCCCGTTGGTCGTGAAGAAGGTATATGTGCTTATGCTGTTGTCTTGCTAGTTGCTTTAGAGTAACTTTTCTTTTAGTCCATCGGTAAAAATATTGAAGACTCACGAGGATAGAAATCAATGATTTATCAGGACAGACAAACCTTGCACTTTAACCGAACCGTATTGAAAGGTGAACGATGCCTGCGGCGGGCAAAGCCAACGCATCGTTATTCTCTCTAGTATTAATAATAATGTCGGGCTTGGTCTTAAAACTTCTGAGTGATATTTTTAGGTAAAAGGAAGAGTAATTGGGTAGCAATCATTAGAGGTTTCATTTTTATTTCAGAGGTAAACCGTCCTGAAATACTAGCAATTCTCCCGGTTGGATTGGTGTCCAAACTTCGTTGTCAGTAAGGGGGGTGGTAGCAATGACGGCGACGCGATCGCGTTCAGTAGTCACCTCCCGAAAATCTACAGTCATATCTTGGTCAATCAAATGAGCAGCCGCAAAAGGCGCTTGGCGGATAATGTAGCTGAGTTTGGTTGAGCAATAAGCAAAAAAGTGTTCTCCATCTGATAATAAATAATTAAATATACCTGATTTTGCAATTACATCAGTAATTTCTAGCAGCACAGGGTACAATTTATGTATAGTAGGTTTACCCTCAGGAAAACGCGATCGCAATGTTTCTAGGATCATGCAGAATGCTTTTTCACTATCGGTATCACCCACAGCTTGATAAAAGCCGAAATTTTCTGGATCAAAATCTGGCAAATTACCATTGTGGGCAAACACCCAATACTGACCCCACAATTCTCTACGGAAAGGATGGCAGTTATGTAGGGCAACTTCGCCCTGTGTAGCTTTACGGATATGGGCTATGACATGGGTTGAGTGAATGGGATAACTCCGCACGAACTCCGCAACCGGAGAAACAACAGAAGGTTGGGCATCTAAAAACATCCGACATCCCTTTCCTTCAAAGAAAGCAATGCCCCAACCATCGCTATGATCATCCGTTTTTCCTCCCCGTGCAGAGAACCCTTCAAAAGAAAAGCAAATATCCGTTGGAACATTGCAGTTCATTCCGAGCAATTGACACATGGATCTTGCAACTCTCAATTTTTGACTAACGTCTCAGGATTAAGATACTTCAAAATGCTGCATTAATTCTGGAGCGATCGCTTCAATCTGAGAATTTAAGGCTGAGATATTCTAGATGATCCTCAGCATAAAACAATATAGTTCGGTTGAAGAAGAATTCAGAAGTCAGAATTCAGGAGTCAACCCCATCAACACCTTTCGCGGTATCAGCCCTTTAGAAGGTTCTAGCGACGGCGCAGTTTCCAGCGTAACCCGATTTTAGCGATCATAATGCTGCTAACGATGCATTAGTAGTTGGGGCATTAAGAGCAACTTTCCGGTTTTAATTTTGTACTGATGTAAATGTAATAAAATACGATATTTTTATACTGATTGATTCAGTGCAAAATACTTTCATTATCCAGTGAGAGCAAGGAAAAATCATGCGTAAATCTGTGCGTACTTTTTCATAGGTAATTAAAGGAGCAAATTTTTCATGAAATTACATTCATCAGCTAAGTTGGGTTGTGTTGTTCTTAGCAGTAGCAGTTTAGCCGCAGTCATCATCGGTTTAGCTGGAACAAGTGCTTTCGCTCAAATCACAATTCAAAGTACTGGCACATTATCAGGCACTATCCAACTTCCCAGCATTAATCCCAATTTCAATCAAAGTACCTGCAACTGCAACTCTTGTAACTCCCACACCTGTCGTTAGTGTTGTTAATATACCTACTCCTGCACCCGTTATTACTGTTGATAGTGCGATCGCTTCCTCGACACCTACAACGTATACATCCGCTTGTTCACAGGATTTTGTCAATAGCTGTACGATACCTGCTTCACCCAAACAAGCGATCGGTCCTCGAAGTCGAGTGCTACTGCGTTAGTTATTTAACAACAAAAAACCTTTACCCTCTACTTAGACGCGATTAATTGCGTCTTTACCCTCACCCAGCAATTTTGGGTTTGTTGAATAGACCTTTTAACAAAAACTTTGGGGTGTTTCTGGAACTTTAGCAAGGCAGAATGAAATCAATATAATAGCTAGGACTGGGCAATATTCCAATTAAAAAAGTCTACCAGGGGTTATTCTGTAGCTTTTTTGTTGTTCATACTTTCTTTCTGTGGTAAATTTTACCCGGATGATTTTCTAGCTATACTAGTGGCTTAAGGCGATTGATTGATAAATTCCATCCTCCAGTTTGAAATACACAAAAACTCCAGGTTTCGGACATCTATTCAGTCAATCACTGAGGTTAACCCTAAAACTACAAACTAAATCTAGATCAATCAAACGTCTTTTGAGTTAGCACCTATGAAAGAAGAATTGATAGCCAGAGTTGTACAAGTCTTGCAAATTAATATGCGTTGGATGACTTGGAATTTATTTCTGGCTTTTATACCTTTGGCTTTGAGTGTGTGGCTATTTCGCATCAAGCGTGGTGGTAATTGGCTTTGGTGGCTAGGATTCTTAGTTTTCTATGCTTTCTTACCAAATGCCCCATATTTGCTGACTGATGTAATTCACCTGATAGATGATATCCGCACGATTCAATCAGTGTGGATAATTACTTTGGTACTAATTCCTGTATATTTGCTAGTAATTATTGGTGGATTTGAAGCTTACGTAATATCGTTAATTAATTGGGGTCACTATTTACATCGCATCGGCAAAAGCGAATGGATTTGGCGCTTGGAATTGATTACCCACGCTCTCTGTGCTGTTGGTGTCTATTGGGGGCGATTTTTGCGTTTCAACAGTTGGGATTTTATTACTCAACCTGATGCCGTATTGACTAAAGGTGTTGAAGAAATTCTTGGTAAACAGCCGTTGGTAATTATTGCTATCGGTTTTGTGATTCTTGTTGGACTGTACTCGATTATGAAACGAGTGACTTTGGGTTTAGTCAGGCAACCAAAAAATGCATATCCTATTAAGACACAATCAGCTGATTCTAATACCCCAAACGCTGGATGACCGAATCTAGAACGGTTGCGAATCGAAATGCTCAATCCCTCTTGCACTTTGATGAACTCAAAACTTTAGCAGAAAATCCCCAACCTCATGGTCGCCATTTATTAAGCGGAACCCACTGAAGGACTTCTTTAGCGAGTTGGGTGTTAATCAAGGCTTTGTAAGGTTCATGTTCATATTCATCGCCTCCGCGCCAATCCACTTCAGGAAGTAGAGATTGAGCCATTTCTGTACTAGTTCGATGCGCCGAAGAAATATCATCCGCACATAGCAGCAAGGTAACATGACCGGGATTAGGACAGTGTAAAGCGGATCGCGCTGCTTCTGCGGCGTCTCTCACATCTAGAAAAGCGCCGTATTCCCAAAATGGATTCCACTCAAAATCGGGGTTTGCTTGCCGATTGGAAATAATAAAATTGTAAGTTTCTTCATCAAAAACACCTGGTGGTCGCAGACAAATAGTTGAAATACCTGTGCTATCAGTAAAGTATTGACACATTTTTTCACCAAGGCGTTTGGAAACGGCATAAGGGGTGGTTGGATAACAAGGATGATTGTCATCTAAAGGAAGATAATCCGGTTTTCTCTCGCCTTTAAAGATTCCCAATACATCAACACTGCTGAAGAAAACAACACGTTTGAGTTTTGCCTCTGCTGCTGCTGAAAGAATATGCCAAGTTCCGAGAAGATTAACCGCCATTATTTCATCCGGCACATCCTCAGAATTTCCAAGTAGCGCCGCCAGATGAACAACTGCATCGCAGCCAACAAGTGCCGAACGAATTTCATTGGGATTCAGAATATTATGATCACTTGCAATATCAAAGCCAATCACTTCACATCCCTCAGCACGCAAAACTTTTTCAACAACTGAACCAATCATTCCTTCATTGCCAGTAATCAATACTTTCATAACACTCAGGATTGTTTGTCATATTTACTTTCTAACTAATGCAGTTTTCGTCGTGCTGCTGCTAAAATTAGGCGTTGTTCAGCACGGGCGATCACCTGATATGTTCGCTCTACTGCTTCTGGTTCAACGGAAATGGAAGTTATACCCCATTCGACTAATTTATCAATAATTTCGGGATAGAGGGCTGGTGCTTGACCGCAGATTGAACAAGGTATACCAGCAGTTTTGGCCATTTGGATCAGTTGAGCGATCGCACTCATAACTGCCGGATGACGTTCATTAAATACTTTTGCTAGCTGTCCTTGTTCTCGATCTACTCCGAGCAATAATTGGGTTAGGTCATTTGTACCAATAGAAATTCCAGCTGCACCTGCTTTGACATATTCTGGTAGTAAAAATACTACGCTTGGAACTTCTGCCATCATCCACAATTGAAATTGCGCCACCTCAGTTAACCCTGCTTGCTCAACTTTGCGACGGCAAAAAACAAATTCTTCGACAGTCCGCACAAAAGGCAACAATAGCTGGACATTGCTGTAGCCAGCTTTCTGTACAGTTGCCAAAGCTTTTAGTTCCAACTCAAACACTGCGGGATTTTGTAAATAGCTAAAAGTGCCGCGTTCACCTAACATCGACTGCGGTGAAGACTGTAAACTATGACTTAATGATGGTAAATCTGGCGATCGCCAATCTAAAGAACGGTAAAAAACTGGTCTTGGTGCAAAGGTACGGGCAAACTGCATAATCTGGTTTGACCATAGCTCTAACAATTCTGCTTGACGCCCGGCCAAAATCCAATTATGAGGATGTTGTCCCTGCAATATATTTAATACCATCAATTCTGAACGCAACAATCCCACGCCATCCACAGGCAAGCTTTGTACTTGCTCTATTAAACTAGACTGACTCAAGTTAACCAGCAGTTGGGTAGCAATCATAGGTAGATGAGACGTAACAGAAGGATAGGGTGCTTTCGGGTTGGGGTGATGGGAGGGAAGAAGATTTTCTTCTCTCCCTCTCTCCATCTCCTCCTTTAAGTCTCCTTTGATCCGATAAACTTCTCCTCTATCGCCATCAAGCAGCAGTCGTTCGCCATTTTGGATTAAAGTTGTAGCAGATGTCGCGTTCACTACTGCTGCAATACCTAATTCTCTAGCAAGAATTGCGGCGTGGCTGGTTAATCCCCCCTCTTCTGTGATAATACCAGCAACTTGTTGCAATAATGGCGACCAATCAGGTGTGATTGTAGGTGCTACTAAAATCACTCCCTTGGGTAATTGTTCGGGTTTTTCTTGGGGATTAATAATTACCAGAGCAGTCGCTACAACACGTCCCCCTGCCGCCCCTAGTCCCCTGAGAAAGTGTGCATGGGGAATTACAGATTGAGGAGTACTAACTTGTGTGATGTAGAGCTTGCCAGATGTAGTTTGCCCCGCGATCGTCCATTTAATAGTAAACCTTTTACCTAGTTCACTCACCAGTTGAGTTCCTAGAGCAATTATTTGTTGTAAGTATTCTTCTTGTAAAGCGTACTGTTTTTGTTGGGCTTCCTGAAGTAGGTAGGGAATCAAACAAGTGTTATCTGAGGTTAGTATTGACTTCGGCACAGGTTGCGAAAAAGCTCCAGGTGCTGCATCATCAACACCATAAGCCAGCGTTTTCTTGCCCAGATGTTGCTCAAGCACAACCCCAGTTTCCTGTTGAATGTAGTAGACATCTGGCTGTACCTCGCCAAGAGAGATCGCAATTCCTAACCCCCAAGTAGCTTCAATTTCCCACCCAGAAGAATTGACTCTGAGCAAACCACTGGCGATCGCATTCTCAACAGGTTGCACCAAAACTGCTAGGCTAATTTGTTGCAGGTTAATTCCTGTACGTTGCCAATATAATAGACTTCTGGCTCGAAATATTTGGCTCCAGGTACGTTTTAATGCTCTGGCGATCGCTTCGGGTTCACAATCACAAAACACTGACTCTAGCAACCCCGATATATTTACCGTACCTGGGGTCGCACTTGATACTGCTAAGGTAGGTCGAAGAATCAAACAGCCAGTTTGCCATTCTCTAGCTGCTTGGAAAATTGTACTCACCCACTGCTGTGGCACTGTCGCAGTCAAAATTTCTTGGCGTAAGCGACCAGCGACCTGTTGAACTTGACGCCAATTAGTGACATCCAGGTGTAACGAAGAATGGGGTAAGTCAGCCACTAATGACTCTGAACTATTGAGATTTTCGAGAAATTGTCGCAAAATTTCTGCCGAAACCACAAAACCAGGCACCACCGGATAGCCACGCTGGATAATTTTGCTCAAGTAAAACGCTTTCTCACCTACTTTGGCGCGGTCTTGTAGTTTAATTTGGTCTAGCCAGTAGAGTTTATCCACTCAATTTGTTAGTTGGCAATTATCTTTTGTAATCACAGCCATTACCTCTTGCTAATAATCTTCAGATATTGATTCGCATCTCAAAAAGCCCTAATCGATAAAAGTATGATGTATGCTGTTACATTACATCTTTCTCGGTGCTGAAGAAATTGTGCGCCAATCTTCCCAAGAATCACAGCAACCTTAGCAGCAGCTATTTGGGGTTGGCTGCATTGGGAATTGCTGCTGGCTGTAATAGTACGGATCAAATTTTTTTACAAGCAATTGGCCAGCAAAATATATAGTGGTTACTGTTTCTAAACATTAACCAGAATTATTATAAATGTCGGATTATTTCTCCTGCTTTCACAAAAAGAATTTGGGAAGACTTTAACCACTGAGAATCAAAAGAACCCAAGTGAGTGGTAGTAATCAAGGTTTGAAAGCGGTCTTGAATAGCATCAAGCAATTGATTTTGGCGGGATAGATCGAGTTCGGCAAGAACATCATCAAGCAACAATAATGGTGGCTCTTTGACGACTTCTTCAATTAATTGTAATTCTGCTAATTTTAAGGCTAGAACCAGCGTTCGTTGTTGACCTTGAGAACCGTATTGACGAGCGGGTGTCTGATTAATAGTTAATTCTATTTCGTCCCGATGGGGTCCGACAAGGGTAGTGCCTTGGTGCATTTCAGCAACGGCTCGCTGCTGAATTTTTGTTAAAAAAGCTTGCTGTACTTCTTCTGGATGATTATCTTCTAAAGGAATATTAGGCACGTACTTAATTTGGAGAATTTCCGTACTGCCACTGATACTGCCGTGCCAAGCGGTAGCAATGGGAGCTAGTCGTTGGATGGCGCGATCGCGTCGTCTAATTACCCTGGTTCCTGTGGTAGCTAACTGTGCATCCCACACAGCCAGTTCTGAGTGCTGAGTGCTGAGTTCTGTTAGCGAATAGCTAGGGTTTAGCCCGTTCTGAGTCTTTTTTAAAAAAGCATTGCGCTGGCGTAACACATGGTTATACTGCTGCAAAATGTGAGCATAAACTGGTTCCAGTTGAATTAAGAGTGTATCTAACCAGTTGCGACGACCTTCGGGGCCGCCGCGTACCAGTTCTAAATCCAAGCTGGAAAATTGGACTGCATTGAGAACGCCGAGAAAATCCATTTGGCGGCGGATAGATTCACCATTGAGAGCAACGCTACGGCGACCATTGCGGCGGAGGGTTAAAGTCAGGTCACTAATGCCTGTTTGTCGCTCAAGGGTGGCATTAATTTGGGCTATGGCTTCCCCTTCTTGAACTAAATCGCGATCGCGGGTCATTCTATGCGATCGCAATGTCGCTAGTAACTCCACCGCCTCCAACAAATTCGACTTTCCCTGTGCGTTATTACCTACCAAGATTGTTTTTGCAGCAGTAAAATCAACCTTTTGGTCTTGATAATTGCGAAATTGTCGGAGGTTTAGAGTTTTCAGGTACATGGTGGGGAGTGGGCATGGGGCATTGCGGATTGGGCATTGGCAGGGAGATTAAAGAAGCAGGGGAGTATAGGGGTAGAGGGGTAGAGGGGTAGATGAGAATAATTAATAACCAGTGCCCCATGCCCCATGCCCACTCCCCAATGCCCAATGCCCAATTTACACAGCCTTCTTGCCCATAATCCGCAAAAATATCTTCTCCGATTCAATCCACACAAACATTAAGGCACTGAAGCCAATACAAACCCCCAATTCCTCTAGACTCAGGTAGTGAGTACCAAAGAAATCTCGCAGGGGTGGGACGTAAACTAGCATCAACTGCAAAATCGTGGTGACGACAACAGCCGCTAATACAAAGATATTCGAGAAGGGATTCATCTCGATGGTCAGTCGGTTATTAGAGCGAATGGCGATCGCATGACCCATTTGGGCTATACACAAGGTGGTAAATACCATTGTTTTCCAAGTATCGCGGTTGCGATCGTAGTCGGGGGCATGGGTATGTTGATAAGCCCACCACATCAATGCAATGGTGATAATGGCAAATATTATCCCAATGCGAATCATATAGGAACCCAATCCCCTAGCGAAAATACTTTCGCGGGGACTAAAAGGCGGACGTTGCATTACATCTGGTTCTGGAGGTTCTACAGCTAATGCCAAGGCTGGTAAACCATCTGTTACCAAGTTCATCCAGAGAATTTGTAAGGGGGTAAGGGGTACGCCTCCCAAACCAATTAAGGGTGCAGCTGCAATTGTCAGAACTTCGCCAATGTTACTGCCGAGGATGTATTTAATAAAGCGGCGAATATTGGTGTAAACAACTCTACCTTCCTTGGTGGCGGTGACAATGGTGGCGAAGTTGTCATCAAGTAACACCATATCGCTGGCTTCTTTACTGACATCGGTGCCAGTAATGCCCATTGCAATCCCGATATCAGCTTGTTTGAGGGCTGGTGCATCGTTGACACCATCACCTGTCATCGCTACAAATCTGCCCCGACGTTGCAGTGCTTTAACAATTCGCAGTTTGTGTTCTGGGGAAACCCTGGCATAGATGTTTACCAGGTCAACATTTTGTTCTAATTCCTGGTCACTCATCCGCTGCAACTCTTGACCTATGAGGACACGATCGCCTTCTTGGGCAATTCCTAACTCGGTAGCGATCGCTCGTGCTGTTAATTGGTGGTCGCCAGTAATCATTATTGGGCGAATGCCTGCATCTCGACATTGTTGGACTGCTGCCTTCACCTCTGGGCGTGGCGCATCGAGCATTCCCACCAATCCCAGCCACACCAAACCTTGCTCGGATGTCTCCTCTGAACCTTCTGGTAGGATTTCTGTGAGGGGTTTGTAGGCAAAACCTAGCACCCGCAAACCTTTACTCGCCATTTGGTCATTTTCTGCCAAAATTTTCTGGCGTTGTGCTTCAGTCAATGGGGCTGAGTGATTGCCCAAATGAATCTGAGTACAACGTGCCAAGGTTAACTCTGGAGAACCTTTGGTAAACATTAAGTAAGGTTCAGATTGGATAAAACTAGCGATCGCTGGGTCAACGCCTCTGGGAGATGCTTCACCTGTGGCGACTTCCTTTACCTGAGAAATCACGCTCATTCGCTTGCGTTCCGAAGAAAAGGGAAACTCGGCAACGCGAGGTAACTTACTGTTCCACTGGTCTTTTTCGATTCCGGCTTTTCCCGCCAAGGTGACTAATGCCCCCTCTGTGGGATCTCCCAAAATTGCCCATTCCCCATTTTCTTTTTGCAACACCGAATCATTACAAACGGCACAACCGACTGACATCGCTGAAATTTCTGGAAACTCCTCTAGGGAAATTTTTTGACCATCTAACTGGAAATCCCCAGTGGGAGCATAACCTTCGCCGGTGACGCGAAAAGTTTTGTTATTCGTAAAAACCGATTGCACCACCATTTTATTTTGAGTTAGGGTGCCGGTTTTATCAGAACAGATGGTAGTTACAGAACCCAATGTTTCTACTGCTGGCAGTTTGCGAATCAAGGCATTTTGGCGTACCATTCGCTGGGTTCCCAGTGCCAGGGTGACGGTAATTACAGCTGGTAAACCTTCTGGCACCACAGCAACCGCCATACTCAAGGAAATTTCCAAGAGTTCTTGGATGTTTTTAAAACCTTGATCCTTGATGATACCGCCGACAACAACGATCGCCACGAGAATCAAAGAACCCGTAACTAAGACGTTGCCCAGTTGAGTCATCCGTCGCTGTAACGGTGTCGGCTCAGTTTCCACCGACTGCAACATCGTGGCAATTTTGCCCAATTCTGTTGTCATGCCGGTGTTAGTCACCAGAACTTTGCCTCGTCCTTGGACGACTTCGGTTCCTTGAAAGACTGAATTGATCCGATCGCCTAAATCTGTTTCTTCTGGTAATTTTAGTGTTGCCTGTTTGTTGACAGCTTGGGCTTCACCCGTTAGCGCCGACTCTCGTATTTGTAAATTAGACTGTTCTATCAAGCGTCCATCTGCAGCGATCTGCATCCCAGCTTCCAGCAGCATTACATCCCCTGGAACTAAGTCTTTGGCTGCTATCTCCGCCAGTCTGGTGTCGCGCATCACTCGCACTAAGGGAGAAGTCAGTTTTTTCAGGGCTGCCAATGCTTTTTCGGCACGGCTTTCTTGGACGTAGCCAAGTATGCCGTTGAGGATGACAATTGCTAAAATAGCGATCGTATCTTTAAATGGCACTTCACCAGGCTTTAAAGTGCCATTTCGCAAACCCCAGATGTCTATAAACCCAGAAATCAGAGCTACGCCAATCAGCATCAATAACATAATGTTCTTGAACTGATCTAGCAGAATTTCCCAAGTACTACGGCCAGCAACTTCTTGTAATTCGTTGAGGCCGTATTTTTGCAACCTCTGTTGAATATCTTGGGATGTTAAGCCACTGTCTGCGTTACTATCGAGCAGGTCTAACGCTTTATCAACTTCTAGACTATGCCAAACGGCGGCACCTTCGGGCAGAGAATTAGCAGACATCGTGTAAGTCACAGGAAATGGTTACAGAATTCGATCATAATTTAGTGATGGCAGGAATTCCATCTCCTAAAGTTACATTAAGGCGATCGCCCAGTTGTATGAGTGTATCTGTAATTCTTAATATTTGTAAATTCTTCCGATTTTGACATAGTATTATTTCTCACGAAAGAGTTTTTTGGAACAAATTTTACCGATAATTATCAGTACCCCGCTCTAAACGTGGCGATCAAGCCCCAGATGAGAGGCTTTTACACTTCCCACAAGGTTTTATGAGTTTTACACTCCCTACTTTGACCGTTAGCCAGATGTTTGGGCAAAAAACAATTCGACCGCTTACTGCTGCTACTTTGTCTGGCATCACTTTTATTAAAGATAGACTAATTGCTATTGACAGTATTAAAGGGCATCTACTGGAGATTGATCCCACCTCCGACAACAGCAAAATTCTCAATCCCCATCAAGTTAAAGAATTTACCGATGTCACCGGTCTAGCAGCGTGGTCAGATACTCTGTGGGTGAGCCGAGAAAATAGTGTTTACTTTTGCAATCTCAATGCTTTGGTTTTGGAAGAGTTTGTGACATTGCCTTATCCGGCTGACGGCGTTGCGGTTTGGGAAACAGCAGTTTATGTCAGTTGCCAAAAGCTGGGCTACATCCTGATTTTTGACCGCGAAACGCGAAAAGAGATTACCAGATTTTATGCCCCAGGCGTGGGAATAGAGAATTTGGCAGTTAGTCAAGAAATGCTGTGGATTTGCGATCGCACCGAACAATCAGTTTACGCGATGGATAGGGCAACGGGAGAAATTCAATTCAGTGTTCTGACACCCTTTGAATGTCCTACAGGCATAGCAATTCATAAAAATGGCGAAACAGGTAAAGAAAGTATTTATGTTGCCTACGCCTCAGAAGAGCCTTACATTCGGGATAACCCAAATGCTGATCCAAGTCATGAGCTAACCTTCCGCGATCGGACTTTTATTCATCCTCTGTATTATGATTATCAGCCAGAGAACCGCTACGCCCTGTCTAATGGCTATCTGATCGAAATGTCTTATGCTGAAGAAATTGCTCCCTTAGACGAGGTTGATTTACCTGACGTAGAATGGCGCATTGCCCTCCCATCGGAAACTGAGCGTCAAAAGGTGAAACACGTTGAACCCATTGGTATACCCTTTACCGAAGAAGTGATCGGTGGGCAACGTGTAGCAGTCTTTAAATTTGATTCTCTTGCCCCAGGAGAACGACACATATTTGGCTGGAAAGCACTTTTGGAAGTTCGAGGGATTAAGTATCGCATCACACCCAGAGATGTGGAAAATATGCCTGAACTTTCCCCAGAATTACAAACACGCTACTTAGTGGATGACGACGATTTAGCAATGGATACTCCCATTGTTCGCCGTGCAGCTAGAGAAGCGATTGGTTCTGAAACCAATGTGCTGCGGAAAATGCACAGCATCCGTAATTACGTCTACGATCAGCTATCCTACGGCATAAAACCTTACATTGACACGCCAGATATAGTTTTAGAACGGGGCGTTGGCTCCTGTGGCGAATATGTCGGCGTTTTACTTGCCCTATCCCGTTTAAATGGCATCCCCTGCCGCACCGTCGGTAGGTATAAATGTCCTCCCCATAGTGACTTACTAGGAGTGCCGCTACAACCCGACTTTAATCATGTTTGGCTGGAGTTCTACGTACCGAATTTTGGCTGGTTGCCAATGGAATCAAATCCTGACGATGTAGCTGAAGGTGGTCCTTATCCGACGCGCTTTTTTATGGGCTTATGCTGGTATCACATTGAAATTGGCAAAGGTATTACCTTTGAAACCGTGACAAGCCAAGGTACACGGCTAACCAAAGAAGATATCCCCATCGGTGATTTAGCGATAAATCATATTCGGTTCACAATTCTTAAAGAATTACCACCCTTTTGAATTTCTTGGATTTATTTACCCAAATTATGATTTTTAATTAGCTCCTAGTTTTCAGGCTTATTGAGCCAGTCTTCTAAAGCCTCAGCGATAGTATTGCTGAGGCTTTTATCTGCTTTTTAGACTATGTTGATTTAGTGGTTTATCCTATTCATCAACTTTGAAAACAACATTTTAAATTCAGACCAAGCGTATGGATGATTGCAAATCTCTCAATGATGCCTCTGACAAACAATATACTCAGCAGCAAAACTTCTCCCTAGCTTTTCTGCTGCGAATGATCAACGGTATATCTGACCCAATTTTTCTCAAAAACCACCAACATCAGTGGATACTACTTAACGATGCCTTTTGTAATTTCATCGGGCATAGCCGAGAAGAATTAATTGGTAAGTCTGACTATGATCTCTTTCCCAAAGCGGAAGCTGATGTGTTTTGGGAAAAAGATCAACTGGTTTTCACTACAGGCATAACTGATGAAAATGAGGAATTATTTACAGATTCCTGTGGCACAACACACTTTATCCTGACCAAAAAATATTTGTTTGAGGATGAGCTAGGTAATCATTTCTTAGTTGGGATTATTCGCTATTTAACAGAGCAAAAGCAGGTAGAAGCTGCCCTGCGCCGTAATAATGCTGTGCTTAAAGAAGCGGAAGAAGACTTACGACAGCAAACACAAGAACTAGAAACAACATTATACAAACTACAAAATACCCAAACTCAGTTAATTCAAAGCGAAAAAATGTCCAGTTTGGGTCAATTAGTTGCAGGTGTGGCACACGAAATCAACAACCCAGTTAGCTTTATTTACGGCAACCTTTACCCGGCTGATGAATACACCAAAAATTTATTTTCACTGTTAGAACTCTACCAAAAACATTATCCGCAACCAGTCAAGGCAATTCACGAGTTTACAAATCTAATTGAACTAGACTTCTTAAGGTCAGACTTACCCAAATTATTCAAATCGATGATCATAGGTGCAGAGCGGATTCGAGAGATTGTGCTTTCCCTGCGGACTTTCTCACGGTTAGATGAAGCGGAAATGAAGGCGGTTGATATCCATGAGGGAATTGATAGTACGATGATGATCATCCAAAGTCGCCTCAAGGCTACTGACAAGCGCCCGGAAATTGAGGTGATCAAAGAATACGGCACCCTCCCCTTGGTTGAATGTTATGCTGGGCAGTTAAACCAAGTATTTATGAATATTTTAGTGAATGCGATCGATGCTTTAGAAGATTCAGTGCTTACAGGTCGTTGGAAAATAAAAAAACAATTAAAAACGGATAATCCCCAAATTTATATTCGCACCCAATTAGTAATGCCAAATCATGTCACAATTCGCATTGCTGACAACGGAACTGGAATACCAGAAGATGCTAAAAAACAACTATTTAATCCCTTTTTTACGACCAAGCCCGTTGGACAAGGTACGGGGATGGGGCTAGCTATTAGTCACCAAATTATCACAGAAAGACATGGCGGTTCTTTAGAATTCGTTTCGCAACCAGGAACTGGTACTGAGTTTATCATTCGCATTCCCCTCATTCAACAACGTCAAATTTCTAACGCCTGATATCAGTTCTTAAACTGGGTACTAGAGATGATTGCTGCTGCTTAAAATCGGCAAAGTCACAGATGGAGTTAAATGGGCAAAACCGACAGTGAGAACCAGGATTTGGGGGGAAAATTTTACTGAAATTGCTACTTTCTTCCTGATATTTTTGCAAATCGTGCTGGTGCTTATGGGCAACATTAGCTAATTCAAATTTTAAGGATTCTAATTCACTATTATTGATGCTAATTAACTCAGATTTTTTAGATATTTCTAAATTATAAAATGATGCAACAGCTTCCCGTCCTGGGTAAAGATAACGAGCAGCTACCAAATAAACTAATGCCTGTCGTCGGTCAAAAGCCGACTTACCAGTTTTAAAATCCAAAATATGTAAAGTGCGATCGCTCTCAATAAAAACGCAGTCCATAGCCGCATATAAGCGAAAACAATAATCTTCTTGTTCAACTACAATCGGTTTGGGAAAGCCTTCATCACCAGGAGTTAATTGGATAATATCTTTATCCAAAAGCAACGGAGCATCGTGATATTTTTTCAAAATTTGCAGCACACGTTGCTGGACTTGCTCGCTGGAGTTAGCTAATTTAAGTAGCTGTGCAACTCTTTCTACACCATCTGATCGCTTCAACAGATAGCTGTGATGATGAAACTCATAAATGCCTTTTTGGGCGAGTATCCCAATCCGCTGGGGTGCGGTGGCTTGCGCTAAAAGCGCTTTGACTTGTGGTTCGTGTTGCCGCGCTTTGATAAACCCCCGTCTCATCTGGCAATGCCAGCGTTCTTGCCCGATCGCTGGGGCAATTAGAGACCAAAGGTGATAACTGGCAAAAGGTCGATCGGGGGTTGACATTGCTCAGAAACAGTGAGAGAAAATACAGTGGGGAGAAGTTTAATCTAAAACTTGCTTAGAAAAGAACTTCGGGAGATACTTGCTGGTACACACGCTTTGCGGGAAGCTTTTATAGTACTGATAATGTCCGGGAGCAAGTGGCAAAAATGTCCAGCAAGATAAAATTTGGCACCGATGGATGGCGAGGGATTATTGCCGATGACTTTACTTTCCCAAATGTGCGGAAAGTAACAAGGGCGATCGCCACTTATTTAGAAACAGCCTACACAAAAGATCGACCAGTACTTATTGCCTACGATACTCGCTTTTTAGCTGACCAGTTTGCCCAAACAGCAGCCCAAGTACTAGCAGACTTGGGTTGGAATGTCAAAGTTACTGATCGAGATTGTCCTACACCAGTAATTGCCTACAACGCGCGTCACCTAAATTCCGCAGGAGCGTTGATGTTTACTGCTAGCCATAATCCAGCACCCTACTGTGGAATTAAATATATACCCGATTATGCAGGACCCGCCACTCCAGAAATTACTGATACCATTGTGGCAAATATCGAAAGTGCATCGGATGAGTTGCCTGGAAGCAGCCCATCAGGTTCAATTTCGATGTTTGATCCCAAACCTGATTACCTGAAATTTATCTACACCTTACTTGATGTAGAAAAAATCAAAAGCGCTAATTTAAAGGTAAAGTACGATGCCCTTTATTCTACCTCTCGCGGCTATTTAGATGAAGTTTTGCAACATAGTGGCGTTGAGTTAGAAAGTTTCCACGATTGGAGGGATGTTTTATTTGGGGGTGGGATGCCAGAACCCAAAGGAGAACAATTAGTTGAATTAGTAGAAGCAGTAGTTCGCGATCGCGCTGATTTAGGTTTAGCAACCGATGGAGATGGTGATCGCTTTGGCATCGTTGATGAACAAGGAACCTTCCTCACTCCTAATACTGTGCTGCTAGTTTTAGCACGTCATTTAATCAAAAACAAAGGTAAAACTGGTGCCATAGTCCGCACTGTGGCGACAACGCACCTGCTAGATAATTTTGCTGCTAAAAATGGGCTGCAAATTTATGAGACAGCAGTTGGTTTTAAATACATCGGCGAAAAAATGCGCCAAACTGCTGTATTAATTGGTGGAGAAGAATCAGGCGGTTTGAGTATTATCGGGCATATTCCCGAAAAAGACGGGATTTTAGCCGATATGCTGGTGGCAGAAGCGATCGCTTATGAAGGCAAACCCTTAAGTCAACTTGTCAAAGAAGCGATCGCTGAAGCCGATGGCCCACTTTACAACAACCGCCTTGACTTGCACCTCACAGAGGCGCATAAAACCGCCGTCATCGACTCCTTTACCAAAAATCCACCTACAGAGGTAGCAGGAATTAAAGTCAAGGAGGTAGGGCGTAAAGACGGTATTAAGCTCTATTTAGAAGAGGGTAGCTGGGTTTTACTGCGTCCTTCCGGTACAGAACCACTGGTGCGCGTCTACCTAGAAACCAACACTCCCGAAAAACTCACCAAAATCGCCCAAGAGTTAGAGAGTGCCATTGCTAAACTAGAGGCAGTAGCAGTTTAATAATTCAGAGTTAGGAGTTATAAGTTAAGAATTATTAACTCCTAACTTTTATTAAGATATGAAAACTTTTGCTCCTTTTTTGACATCTCTAGTTGTGGCGGTTTGGGTAATCGCGATCGCAATTATTTCAGTTCAAAATGCCACACCCGTATCGTTAAAATTCTTAACATTCCAATCAATTCAGATACCAATGGGTTTAGTGCTAGCTTTTAGTGCAGGTGTAGGGTTAATTGGCATGGCACTGCTGCAACCTCTGTGGGGACTTGCTGGTTTTGGACAGGGTAATTCTCGATTGGAAGACGATGCTGAATTTTTTGTTGACGATGAAGATTTTTAAGGTTTGAATAGCTGTGCAGTATCAAAAGATTATTACAATCGAACCAGGAAAAGGAGGTGGTAAGCCTTGTATTCAAGGAATGCGAATTACTGTATACGATGTTTTATCTTCTCTTGCCTCTGGCATGACCTATGAGGAGCTGCTTGATGACTTTCCTTATCTGACACAAGAGGATATTTTGGCTTGCCTAAGTTATGCGGCTGACCGAGAACGGCTATGAGTGCAACTTATACAGCAGATTTTAATTTGTGGATTGAACAGACAACTCAACTATTGCGATCGCATCGCTGGCATGAAGTTGATGTAGAATATCTGATTGAAGAGATTGAAGGCTTGGGTAAAAGTGAACGTCGGGCTATTGCCAGTCAACTAACTCGCTTGCTGTTGCATCTGCTCAAATGGCAATATCAACCCCAGCGTCGCTCAGATAGTTGGCTGGATTCGATCACCGATTCTCGCACCCAAATTGAGTTAGCTATAGAAGATAGTCTTAGTCTTAAAAGCTATCCTATAGAGCAACTTGATGAAAGTTATCTAAGGGCACGTCGCCAAGCAGCCAAGCAAACGGGGATAGTTGTATCTCTGTTTCCAGAAGAGTGCCCATATTCTTTAGAGTTAGTGTTGGATGAAGACTGGCTACCGGAAGCAAGCGATACTTGATACTATAATTGTGGCTGTGTGGTATGAAGCGCACGACGCAGCCAATTAATGTACATTGGTGAGTCTTGCAAAAGCCGCTTTTACTTCTTCATCACTGGCAAAGTCTCCAGCATCCGCTTCAGCAATCCCCTTTTGAATCTCCTCTATTTGCCACTGATACATCTCTAGATAAGCGGCTATCGCCTCTTTACAGCAGTTTGCGAACAAACCAGCCACAAGAAGAGCTATCTAAATAGGCTCAAAAAATAAACCACAATGATTAAACCAATTAAGAGCATTTTCATCAGTAATAGCATTAACAGCCATAGTAATTACTTCATCAAGGGCT
>NZ_JBGTFY010000099.1:0-20296 GCF_041747015.1 Nostoc sp. | reverse complement strand
GACTGTTTACCCCAGAACACTATTATCACCAAATGGCATAGGATTAGATGTGAGTTTAATAAGTGTGAAGACACCATCGGAATATACCGAATCAGTTAAGGCAGAATTTCAGTCACTAGCTGATAACTTTTCTGTACAAGGAGTAGTTGTATACCAAAATTATGAATTTGGGATAGTAGAAGTCAAAATTCAACGTGAACCTCGGATGAATTTGGAGCCACCCAAGGATTTTAAACTGAGACTATTGGGATTTTTACCGCCCAAATCGGTGAAGTGTTTCTGGAATTTTCAGGTGCGGCGTGTGGGGACTGACTTAGTAATTCAATCAGGGGAGTGCATTAAATATATGGCTCATGAGCAATCAAAAACTAAAAAGTTATCAACCAAGCCACCAAAAGATACCCACGAGTAAGTCAAAGCTAATCTAACAGAAAAAGCTTCCATCATCATCACTAGAACTCAAGTTACTTACCTCACGCCCCTTGAGTGCATTGCCGCAAATAATAAGTTATGCCCAAACCGAAATCAAAAAAAACGAATATTTCACCATCAACAGAAATATCTTCGCCAACTCAACCAGCTATTGTGCGTATCGTCAAGCAGGCTACTGATAGCCCAGTACCATCTGAATCATCAACCATTGCACCAAAAGAAAATCAAAACAGTGTACCGGAGTTGGACGTTTTGAATAACCAGAGTCAAAGCATTGAGATGGAGCCATCAAACAGTAGCCCTCAAGCTACTCCTGATGCTGGACTTGAAAAAATCAATGCAGCTATAGACTCGTCTGACTTCTCATTAACCGCATCAACACCAACAGTTAATCTAGAAGAATTAGCTCAAAACTCGTCAAGTAAAGCTATTGATTTAGCACAACCAGAACTAGAAAATAAACAACCCCAACTAGAGAAACGAATACCACCATATAAAAAATTAGAGACCGTTACTAATAGTCAAGGACAGACCTTTGCTCTTGGGGAGGAGATACAAGTGAGTACCTCTAACTTTGGCTCTCAATCGGCTGTAATTACATTTTTTTATTCAGCGCCAGATGGAAGTATTTGGTCTAGTTATTATCCTTTGACTAAAGACCAATGGCGGCGCGGTTGCTGCCGGATTGAATATTTGAAAAAGCTTGATGAAAATTTTTGCAATGGTTAACGGTGTAAAAGCACAGTTATTGAAAAGTTGTTGTGAAGCGATTTTGAAGAAAAGGTGATCACCGAAGACATCCACCAATAGCTCATTGTAAGATCGGCATATATACAGAAATCCTTATAGCGAACTCTCATTATTCGATTGTGTCCTTTTAGTCACATCAACCACATAAATTGCCCCCAGAATATGGGGGTATTTTTATGGCGGTAGTGGCGAAAGCGAGGTAACAATCAAATGAGCGTGGCTCACTACCATCTGAGGTAGTGTTAGGCGAACGCTGTAGACATCAATGAATCTAGAAGACTTTGAGGCATCGATTACACGTTTGACTAAAAAAGTAGAATCTCTGTCAGCATCAATCAAAAATTAAGAAAAGCTTGTGGTCTCAAAACTATAGATGGCTGACCACAAGTTTTTTTGGTGTTTATACCTTAATACAAGATTTTGGCAAATTTTTTATTATTGATATAAGGAATACAGTTTTATTCAAAGCAATTTCTAAAATATATTTAGATTCTTGATGTTTTAAGGATATAGATGAGTAACGTTTTGCTTCTTGTTGCCATAGTTTAATTGTGGTAAATATGCTCAATAGCTTTTAATTTGCAATCAGAGGGGTGGGATAAAATTTCCACCTCACAATAGTTTTATGTTAGGTAATCTGTAAGTTAAATGTCTAACAGATTAATAGCAATAGTGCTGGAGTGTCATAGTTTTTATTTAATTAGTAGGTAGTTTTTATGGGCAGTAAGTTTTCCGTGAATGTTGATGGTGGTAGTAATGTCGGTGACATTGTGACAGCACAAGGTAAAAACATCCAACAAACAACGGAGATTAATTCAGCGTCCTCTGGTGAAAAACAGCTAACTAAAGAAGATGTAATGCAAAAGTTACTGCAAATTGAAGAGTTTATCAGCAATGCACAATTACCATTAGACAGCAAGGAAAAAGCAACTGCATATTTAGACGCGGCTATCGAAGCAACAAAAAAAGAACCTCCCAATAAAGAGTTAGCAAAGGTTAATCTTATAGGTATGGCTAACACTTTAGAAACTGCAAGTAAAACTGTGGCCTCAGGCAAGACTCTTTGGGAGAATGTTAAACCAGTCTTGCGGGAATTACCTATATGGTTTGATATTGCTAAAAGCTTCTTTGGATTGTAACCAGACAGTATGACAAAAAACCATGTCCACAAGTGACATGGTTTTTGGGCATGGGAAAAAGTTCCTCATACCCTGTTTGTCTTATGTACCAAGCGATGGGTCGGCTTTTCTCCTCACCTATAAGGAGATGAAGTTTAGCACCTCTTTCAATGAATTAATCCAATGAATTAATCGGCATGAGTCTCTCAAATAAGAAAGTAGAAAAATTACAAGTACGTCATTGCTAATGAACAGGAATAATCAAAGCATTGAATTCGACATTAATAACTCTGAAGTTGGAAGTATTTTATCTATTCAAGGTCATAAAAATACCCAAATAGTTTACAATTACTACTACAGTAGTATAAACAAAGCATCTATTTCTAGTAAACATACTGAAACGTCTGTTAGTGAAAACCTATCATCTCCCTATCGTGGCTTGTCGCATTTTAGTCCAGATGATGCCGAATACTTTTTTGGCAGAGAAGATTTTGTAACAGTATTGTTTAACGCAACTAAAACCCGTAATTTTATCACTGTGCTAGGTGCATCAGGAAGCGGTAAATCTTCTGTAGTATTAGCTGGGCTAGTACCAAGGCTGCAAAAAGAAGGTAATTGGATATTTACTCATTTTCGCCCTGGAGATCATGATGATCCCTTCTACTCTTTAGCTGAGGCGCTGGTTCCACTTTATAGGTCTGATTATGATTCTACCGATGAGATAACTCAGACTAACAAATTAGCTGAATCTCTTAGAAAAAAAGAATTCGCTATTTCCCAGGTTTTCAGCAAGATCCAACGAAAGAATTCTGCTCATCGAGTTCTTTTGATTGCTGACCAATTTGAAGAACTTTACACCTCATGTAGCGATGAATCAATCCGCCACATTTTCTTAGATACTTTATTAGCTGGTTTTCAATCTAAATCTAACCATTTCCGACAGCCTCCTCTGGTGCTTGTGTCAACATTGCGGGTAGATTTTTTAAGCAATGCACTGTCGTATCCCCCATTCGCAGATGTCTTACAAAATGCCAATATCATGCTGGGAGCAATGAAGCGTGAGGAACTCTCACAAGTGATTAAAAATCCTGCCGAAAAGCAAAATGTGACCTTTGAATCTGGATTAGTAGAACGCATTTTAAATGATGTAGAGGATGAACCAGGAAATTTACCTCTGTTGGAGTTTGCCTTGACAGAGTTGTGGAAACGACGGATAGGTCAACAATTAACTCATCAAGCGTATCAAGATATTGGTCAAGTAAAAGGTGCATTAGAAAGCTATGCAAATGAAATCTATAAACGATTCACTGAAAATTGAGCAAACAAAGATCAGGGAAAAACAGATCGGGCAAGTTTTTATCCAATTGGTGCGCCCTGGTGAAGGAACGGAGGATACACGACGACTAGCAACAAGATCTGAATTCGATGAAACCCAATGGGAATTAATAAGACAACTTGCTGATGCTCGATTAGTAATCACGAGTCGCAATGCTGCTGGGCAAGAAACAGTAGAGATTGTCCATGAAGCATTGATTCGTCATTGGGAGAAGCTGAAGTACTGGATGTCAGAAGATCGCAACTTCCGAGTTTGGCAAGAGCGATTGCGAGTGATGATGGCTCATTGGAATAATAATGAAGAAGCTTTATTGAAGGGTTTGTTTTTAAAAGAGGCGGAGAAATGGTTGAATAGTTACCAGGAATCAATTCCGCCACACGAAAGAGAGTATATCCAGCAAAGTCAAAGATTGCGGGATCAAGAAGTGGAAGAAAAATTACGTCAGTGGCGTCGTACTATTACATCGCTTGTTGCATACTCGAAACAACTCTTTAATGGAGGTAAAGAGTTAGATGCACTGATTGAAATTATTCGAGTAGCTAAAGAAATCAAACAACAATCACAGACAGTAGAAGTTGATATTTGGCTAGGGGTGGTTAAAACACTGCAAGATATAGTCTACAAGATTAGAGAGCGCGATCGCTTAGGACATAGCCAAGATTTTACACACATAGTTTTCAGCCCCGATGGTCAAACACTAGCTGCTGCTACTGAAGATAACACCATTCTTCTCTGGAATAGAGAGGATAAATTACAGGCAACATTAACAGGACACGACCATTCGATTACCAATTTAGTTTTTAGCCCTGACAGTCAAATACTTGCCTCAGCTAGTTCCAATGGCACAATCAAACTTTGGCAACTAGATGGTACAGAACTACTTACTATTACAGGATGCAATTTAAGTATCAAACATCTCTTGTTTAATCCTGATCAACAGACACTGGCTGCTTCATTTTGGAACGAAAAGACGATCAAACTTTGGCATCTAGATGGTACAGAAGTATGTACCATTACAAACAACACTGTAATTGAAAAAGTTAATTTTAGTCCGGACGGTGAGATACTTGCTTCAGCCAATTACGATCAAACAATTAAACTCTGGAGGCAGGATGGTACTTTATATGCTACCCTTTCAGCACACAGTGATACCCTCTCATGGCACAGGGTTTTTATTACCAGTCTAGTTTTCAGCCCTGATAATCAGATATTGGCTTCAGCTAGTACGGACAATACAATTAAACTCTGGAGTAGGGATGGCACTTTACAAGCTACTCTTATAGGCCACAGTGATAGTATTAACAATTTAGTTTTCAGTCCAGATCATCAAATATTAGCTTCAGCTAGTACGGACAATACAATTAAAATCTGGAGGCGGGATGGCACTTTACAAGCTACTCTCATAGGCCACAGTGATGTGGTCACTAGTCTAGTTTTCAGCCCAGATGGTCGGACATTAGTCTCAGGAAGTGAAGATCACACTGTCAAACTCTGGGAATTATACCCAGAGAATAGTTCAACAGAGACAATTCCTAAAGCTAAGAATTTGGTACATGGTGAGGAAAATTGGCATATTAGCTTTAGAGATTGTGAACAGAATCAACACAAGCTGATGCTTGCTTGTCATAAAGGAAATAATATCGAACTATGGAACAGATTCTCTGCTAGCGAAATGCAAGAACTAAAGGGACATAGTGCTGAACCTACAAGCGTTGCTTTTAGTCCCGATAGTCAAATACTGGCTTCGGCTAGTAGGGATAGAACTATTAGACTTTGGACAATTGATGGCACTGAATTAGCTATTCTTAGAGAACATCAAGGTGAGGTTTGGCACGTTAGTTTTAGCCCTAGCGATCAGATACTTGCCTCTGCCAGTTCTGATTGCACTGTTAAACTTTGGGGATTAGATGGGACTGCATTAACTACTCTTTCAGGACATACAAGTCGTGTGAATAAAGTTGTTTTCAGTCATAACGGTCAGATGCTTGCCTCAGCAAGTGATGATGGAACTATCAAACTTTGGCAAAACAATGGCATCTTGTTGCATACCCAATTAGCAGCACATAGGGATGGAGTTACCAGCATCGTGTTTAGCCCAAAGGAGCAAATACTTGCTTCGGCAGGTAGAGACAATATCATCAAACTTTGGCAGCTACATGGAACTCAATTAGCTACTTTAAATACTGTTTTCCAAGAACATACAGATGAAATTATTAGTTTAGCTTTCAGTACCGATGGTCAAAAATTGGTTTCAGGAAGTAGGGATAAAACTATTAAACTCTGGGAGCTAGACAGACTTCAAACTAGCTTAACTACTTTGAATGGGCACACTAATGATGTCACAAGTGTGGTTTTCCATCCCAACAGAGATATGTTGGCATCAACTAGTGGTGGGGGCATAATTAAACTTTGGCAGCTAGACGGTAAAGAACTTGATACTCTTAAAGGGTTTTGCTGTCCTGAATTTAGTATTTATCCGATCAACTGGGATGGTACATTAGCTCCAAATTCTCACAATAATAATGGCAGCAGAACTCTCAAGTTCACAAGTCTAGCTTTCAGCCCCAATGGCAATTTGCTGGCTGATACTGTCAGTTGCACCACTCATCACATAATTCGTTTGTGGAATTTGGATCTGGACAATTTGATGCTGCGCGGTTGTCATTGGCTACGTAATTACCTGGAAAATAATCCCAACGTCAAGGAGATTGACAGACTCCTTTGCATAGAAGCCAATTAGGAGCATCCAGTTAAAGGTTAATAAATGGTTAACCCTGATGTAATCAAGCAGCGATCGCTCTCGCACTCAAAAACCCAGCCTTTATGACTGGGCTTTTGTTGGGATTATATTCCCAAGGGTTGTTATATAAGTTCTGTATAAGTTGCTTTTCTTTCCATGACTACAAAAGCTAGAGCGCAAATTCCAGAAAACAGTAGGCACGAAACTTTCAACTAGTTAATCCCACCAAGCATATAACTGTTGAGAACTAATCTCTAATTCATCGCAACCCCAGACAAATTTTACAAATTCACCTGCAAAGTCTAAATCTTTCACTCCTTTAACTGTAATTGCATCAATTACTAAATTTGGGTTTTCTGTATCATTGATGACTACACCATCAAAAATCGCTGTCACTTCTAATATTTTGCAACGTTGTCCAAATTCAATAAATGAACCGACTGATGGAGCAGCATTAAAATGAGTATCTAGTGTAGTATAGCCTGATTGAATAACTTGCTCTAATGATTCTAAAGATAAACTCTGAAATTTGACCGCGTTGGGAGTATATTCAGTAATTGAGTTCCCTAAAATTTCTTCAAGACGTTGAACCATATATTTATATTTATATTAAAAAAATTTTCAGCATAAGCATATTTCTTAGTCTAGTAGATGCAGATGGTAACGAACTAGAGGAATACAAGGTAAGTTTATCAAGTTAGCTAAGACCAGAGATATTTACAAAGACTTCAATGGTCAACCTATTATTTTTAAGGATTAATTATGGGTAAAGATTTAATTAATCTAAGTGATTTACTTAATCAATCATAATTAATTTTAAAGCAAATCAAACAGCATCCAGACTACAAAAAGGTAAAATATTCACCAGATTTTACAGTTGCAGACGCGATTGCAGCTTTAGAAGAACTACGAACAGAGATACAATAATGAAACCAGGGTACATTTATTTAATTCATAGTGTAGGCACATATAGATACAAAATAGGGCTAACTGTAGCACCACGGACACCAGAGGAAAGATTAAAAGAACTGAATAGCCGTCAAAGTCCCTACCCATTGAAACTCATTCATTATGTCTTTGTTGCTGACGTTTACAAAGTAGAGAAAGAAATTCATCAAGCTTGTAAGTCATTTAATGTTTATAGGGAGTGGTTTGAATTTGCAAAGAACGCATATTTGCAACAAGTTATTCAGTTAATGGAGCGTAGCAATGTAGCGCAAAGACCAAATAATAATTCTCAGGGTTACGGTCAATATCAGAATAAAATAAATCTTTCTTTGCCTATAATTCCTAGAGATATTGAACGTGCAAGTCAAGAGAGAGAGGAAATCCCAAAATATTTAATATCCAGACGATATGAACCCCACAATCGGTTGAGACAGGGCATAGTTGGGGAGAAAAACAAGAAGAAGAAAATTAAGAAAAGGAAACCTACTGTTTTAGGTAAAGTTTTCAATAATAATTTTTTATTTTTAGTAGCAATAGTCATTTGTATTATTTTATTTTTATATGTTGTGAGTATATTGATTTAAAAGGGTGCGATCGCCACCGGAAAGGGCGGTTACGCCATCGCACACTCCTCTTTCAAAGTTTGTCCCTGCTTTTCTGCCTTGACATCAATATCTCTATCAAAGTCGCACGATCAGAGTTAAACGACTCTAAAAGTTGTACTAAAGCTTCTTCTACAATCACTTCTTTATAAGGAGCATTGGCTTTTCCTAGCTCTAACTGGAGTGTAAGGTGCAGTTTGTCTAGCTGATGCAGTACCTCTTCACTGATTTGAAATGTAGATTTACGCAATGAAACTTTTTCTAGGTTGACTTGTTGACTTGTTAGCAAGTTAGCTTTCTGGCTTGTTGAATTGCTGTTTAGTTGAATGATTGGCGTGTTATTTTGCTGACTTGTTGAAGCTTCAAATGTATGTTCACTTTTGGATTGCTGACTGGTTAACTTGTCAGCTTCCTTACTGGTTGACACTTCATCTTGCTGACTTGCTGACTTGTCAGATTTTCGACTGGTTAGTAATTTATCTGGTTGACTGGTTGACTTGTCAGCTTCCTTGCTGGTTGACACTTCATCTTGCTGACTTGTTGGCTTGTCAGCTTCTTGACTTGTTAATAGTTTATCTGGTTGATTGGTTAACTTATCAGCTTCTTGACTGGTTGACACTTCATCTTGCTGACTTGTTGACTTGCTAATTTGCTCAAACCCAGCTAAAACTTTATCGGTCGAGGACAACGGATCATTATCATCATTTAATCTGGCGCGTCGTTTTGTCATCTGTCTTTTCACCTTAATTAGATTGCAGCAATTAAATTAGCGATTAACTGGTAAGGCTGCACTAATTTGGGGTCTTTAGCATAGATGTGAATGGGTTCACCTGCCAGATTTGACTCAGAGAACTTGATTGACTTCGGAACGGCTTCAAATATCTGAATGTTTTGTAGTCTTTTATTTAAGGAGGCTAAGACATCTTGAGTCATGACCGTATTTTCAGCCATTGTTGGCAATACTCCCAGTATTTGTAATTGGGGATTAAGACGTTTTTGAACACTTGCAACTGTTTCCAACAGTGCAGCCAGCCCTTTTAAAGCGAAAAATTGACACTGCACTGGGATAAGAACTGCATCCGCAGCTGCCAAGGCATTAACCGTTAACAGTCCCAAAGAAGGTGGACAGTCAATTAAGATGTGATGGAATTGCTTGAGTACGGGAGCTAGTCGCTCTTTAAGGATGTAAAAGTTACCTACTTTCATGAGTATCTCCGTTTCTCCCTTAGCTAAGTTGATGTCAGCAGGCAGTAAGCTGAGTCCAAATTTAGTAGAAACTACTCCATCGATGACTTCTGCTTTTTCTGTAATTACGTCGTAGCAGCTAATCTGGTCATCAGCCACTTCTATTCCCAGCCCTGTGGTGAGATTACCTTGAGGGTCAAGGTCAACAGCGAGGACAGTATCCTTAAGAGCCAGTAGCCCCCCCAAAGATATAGTGGAGGTAGTTTTAGCTACCCCTCCTTTTTGATTTGCTAGTGCAATAATCATTGAATTTTAGGCTAAACATTTTGCCTATGAGCTTACTGGCAAGTCATTAATATAGCAAGTTAGGTTTACAACCAGCTAAAAAGCTAAAAAGTTGGGTTGTCAACCAGCTAACTTGTTGGCAAGTTAGAAAGTTATACTCCTGCCCTGTATGCTAGATGTAGAAGAGTACATTATTGTTCAAGGCTTGTTAATAATTAAATATATGGTTATCAATTTCTCCTCCGTAACGTTACCTCAGTCTGAAAACTTGAAGTTACATATCCTACTGTCACGTAATCATGAAGGAAATGTAATAGCTTCTGTCCTGGAATTTCCCAACACTCAGGTTGAAGCACCTACTCAAGAACTTGCATTACTTGAATTGAAAAAACTTTTGTCAACTCGTCTTGAGAAGATAGAAATTATGAGTGTAGAAATTCAATTGTCTCAAAGCGAAGCAGAAAATCCTTGGATGAAATTTGCGGGTGTATTTAAAGACGATGCAGATTTTGCTGAAATTGCTAATAATCTCAGAGCAGAACGTAACGCAGTAGATGAAGATTAAAAGGTTGAGGATTAGATTCAGATTGAGAAATGCAGGATGAGTTTTTATATACTCGACACAGACCATGTTTCGCTTTTACTTCAAGGAAACCAAGCCGTTATATCTAAAGTTGCTCAAGTTTATCCCAATCTGGCTATCACCATTGTTACAGTTCAAGAAATTTTTAACGGATGGGTAGTCAAAATTAATGACCGGACTGAATCTGCCAACTTAGTAAACCTTTACACTAAACTGTGGACTACTCAAGAGTATTTCAAAGGAGTGAGAATACTCAACTTTGATACTGCTGCCTACACTTGTCACCAAGGTTTACTTAGAGAAAACCAGCAACTAAACAAAAAAAGACTACAGAAAGATTTGCGAATAGCTGCGATCGCTCTAAGGGCGAATGCAGTGATGGTTACTCGTAACCAAAAGGATTTTGCTCAAATTCCCGATTTGGTGCTGGAGGATTGGACACATTGACTACATCCTCTGCTATCAATTTTGATATCAAAGCCGGAAATTACAGACTTAGCATAACCAATTGACACCTGCCTACTTCCGCAAGAAGTATTTTGGTGATCATGGAGTGTAAACATTCATGCACCTCCCTACGGCTGTATGATATTCGTTATTGGAAACGCGCATTATCAAGAACGAGGCAGTGAGCATTTATGCCTAACGAGCCAATATTTGGTGAGCTAGTTAAAGTTGAGTTAGAGGCGTGTTTAGATGCACCGATCGCTCGGTATTTTGACGCGCAGCTTGACAAAGACCCAGATGTGTTGGCGCAGCTGTTGGCAGATAAGCGCAACCCCAACACTCGACGGGCTTATGAAAAGGATTTGAAGGATTTTTTTCAGAAGATGACTTTATTACCGCCGACTGGTGATAGTGTGCTGGAGTTTTTACACTTGCAGCGAGAGCAAGCGGTGATGGTGGTGTTGAAGTACAAGGCGATGTTGATTAAATCTGGGTTGCGGGAGGCGACGATCAATCGGCGGTTGGCGGCGATTAAGTCGTTAGCCAAGATGGGGCGGAAGTTAGGGGTGTGCAACTATTCCCTGGAAGATGTTTCAGGGGAGAAGGTTAAGGCGTATCGGGATACGCGGGGTGTTGACAGTAAGGCGATCGCTGGTGTGATTCAGCAGTTTGATCGGGAGACTTTGATTGGTAAACGCAACTATGCAATTTTTTTGGTGTTGTGGGGTTTGGCGTTGCGTCGCCAAGAGATATGTCAGTTAGATGTAGGGGACTTTGATTTTTATGGACGTAAGTTGAGGGTTTTGGGGAAGGGTAAGGGAACCAATGAAGAGTATTTGGATATGTCCAAAGATGTGGCGGCTGCTCTTGCTGATTGGTTAATTGCACGAGGGGATTTAAATCCCAATTTACCAATATTTACGGCGTTGGATTTCCACAATACTGGACATCGCTTAACTACGGATGCCATCTATAAAATTGTATCTGCTAGTTTTAAGGCAGTGGGAGTCAAAAAAACCATGTCACCGCACAGGGTCAGGCATTCGGCAATTACTGCGGCACTGGATGCGACGGATGGGAATATCAGAAAGGTGCAGAAGTTAAGTCGTCACGCTGATCCGCGAACGTTGATGATTTATGATGATAACCGGAATAAAGACTTGTGGGAAATGTCGGAGTTGTTGACGGGAATGTTGAAGGATATGGAGTGAGAAAAGGTAATCAATTGACTAATTATAGTAGATTACTCTTATTCAATAACTGGAATAGAGTTTTCTCGACAGCAGTGGTCACAATATCGCACTCTTTACCCTGATGTAAATGTACCCAAACCCGACTAAGGTTATTGACTTTCGATGAAATTAAAACCATCCCCAGCACTGCCCAGGATGGTTGATGAATTAGGCGTCACCATGCCAAACTGGGTAAATTGTACGCTTTGGCTGAAACTAAGATGGGGTAAGCCTTTCAAGAAGTGCTTTTTGGTGAAAGAACTATGGTTATGCTGCTAGTTTTGATCAAGTTGGAACGAAAAATCGTCGTTTCAGGCACTTGAAATTTTCTTAGCGTACAAAAAACCTTTTTTGGCACGGTGATGCCTCCAACTAAGTTAAGATACAGCCCTTACTCCAACTGGTTCCCAGCCTCCAGGCTGGGAAAGAGGATACAATAAGTCTTTGGGCTTTTCTTAGTGACATTCAGTTCTGAACCTAAATGCTAAAGTTGCTAATGTGACATGAATGAGGAGAGAATCTATCAGTCAAGTCAAACTAGCTTTTCAAAACGTAATAGTGGATGTTACAGAATTAGTCAAAGTTTCAATTATTCTCTTGCTCCTTGCTACAGGTGTAGCTCTGCTGTCGAGGCGGTTGAGAATCCCTTATGTTACGGGTTTAGTATTGGCAGGTTTACCAATCACTGAGCTATTATCTCGCCCGATTGGTTTAAATCCAACCCTTGTTTTGAATCTTTTTTTGCCAATTCTCATCTTTGAAGCTGGTATTAATACAGATGTCAGCCGCCTACGCAGCACCTTTAAACCAATTGCCCTATTAGCTGGGCCTGGAGCTGTGCTTTCCAGTGGTATTATTGCCGTTCTGTTGAAATTTGGGCTGGGACTAAGTTGGATACCTGCCTTATTTGTCGGAGTAATTCTGGCAAACACTGATACTGTTTCCATGATTGCCGTCTTTAAGGATATACCAGTACCATCGCGGCTTTCCACCATCGTTGAAGGAGAAACTTTATTCAACGATGCGGCTGCCCTAGTTTCCTTCAATCTAATTTTGCAAGTATATTCAACAGGCTCAATCACATTTATAGAGGGAATCCAACAACTGCTATTTATCTCTGTAGGAGGCTGCCTGGTGGGGTTAGTCTTGGGCTACTTGAGTATACCTGTATTCGCCCGTTTAGATGATGCCCTTAGCAGTCTTTTATTGACAGTCGCAGTTGCATTAGGAACTTTTCAGGTTGGGCAATTTCTCGGTGTATCAGGTGCGGTGGCTGTAGTCGTCGCGGGATTAATTTTCGGGAATTTAGGGCTTTCTCGCAATACTTCTGCTTCTAGTCGCATCACCTTGTTAAGTTTTTGGGAATATGCCAGTTTTACCGTCAACACCTTTATTTTTCTGCTGATTGGTGTAGAAATAAACTTGGTAACGTTGTGGAAAACTTTACCTGCAATTCTACTTGCAGTTTTGGCTTATCAAGTCGGGCGAGTTCTTACAGTCTATCCTCTACTAGCAGGCGTTCGGTGGATTGACCGCCCAATTCCCCTACGCTGGCAACATTTACTGTTTTTAGGCAACATTAAAGGTTCACTCTCAATGGCTCTGGCGTTGAGCTTACCTACCACACTGCCAGGGCGAGAAGTTCTGATAGCTATAGTCTTCGGCTGTGTGCTGGTGTCGTTAGTAGGACAGGGTTTAAGTTTGCCTTGGGTGGTAAAACGCTTAAAATTATCTAAATTTTCAGAAGCTCAACAACAGGTTGAAGAATTGCAAGCCCAGTTGATGACGGGTAAAGCAGCACAAGATGAATTAGATAGTCTGTTGAAATCAGGGGTCTTACCAAAAGCTGTTTATGAAGAGATGCGTTCAGTTTATCAGGTGCGAATTGCCGGTGCAGAAAAGACACTGCGGGAACTTTATAATCGTCGCCCTGATGAGGTGGAAGGTGGAAGTGGCAAGAGCAGTAAGCTTGAAGCCATTCGCCGACGTTTACTCTTGGCAGAAAAAGGAGCGCTCAATGAGGCAATGCGGAAGCGAATTCTCTCGGAAGAAATTGTGCGCGGGCGGATACAAAATCTTGATGAACAATTGTTGAAGCTTGAAGATGATTAGGGATTGGGGATTGGGGATAGTCTGAGCTTTGTCGATGAACCTCTGAGGTTCGTGAGTGAACTTCTGAGGTTCGTGAGTGAACTTCTGAGGTTCGTGAGTGAACCTCTGGGCTTCGTGAGTGAAGCTTTGATACTTGTTAATTATGTTTACCTACTGTTCTCAGTAAGTAAACACAGATACAGCCACCCTAAATCATTGGTGAGAAACTACAAATGACAAATCGGCTTTTTGAGATTCCTATTTTAAAGGCGATCGCTTATAGTTATTTTGACTTTTAATTACCCTACTAGGACTGATAAAAGAAATTCCTTGTTGAAAGTCAGTACCAATCATGACTGCTTCCACTATCGGTTCAGATATTTCTGTTTGGGCTACCCACTCGACAATGAAGTTTGCGCCTAAACCTCCAGTGGTGTCATTTCTATTGATAAAAAAATCTGTAGAAGCTAGGGCATCAACTTGAATAGGGCGCTCCAAATATTCTTTAACTAGTTTCCCTTCTGAGTTATAGTAGCGCACAGAAGTAATGACGATCGCATTGGTCAAATCTGTATTCCGAATACTTAGCGTAACTGCTAACTCGAAAATCTCCTGCCGATTGTGATGATAGATATGAGAGTAGACAGGAACATAAACAGTTTGACCGCTTGCTATCTTAAAATTCTTATCCAGCGTCACGATTTTTTGGGATGGGGTTGCTGGAATGGCATCGGGTTGTGACTTTGGTGGAATTTCGGGTGATTGACAAGATGCAAGAAAAATAACAGCGATCGCTAAATAAATATATCGATACAGCTTCATCAAAACTATTTACACCAATTCTTTATTCTATATGTAGCTAACCCCACCTAATAAAGAGTTTAGCTAAGAACTACGCTCAACATTTTTGTTCAATAAAATCAATGACTTGATGTAAACATCCTGGTTTAGTCACAATCAGCACAGTTGAATGAGGTTCCAGTATTGTACTACCGTTAGGAATCATCAAATCTTCGTGGGGATGGGGTTGATAGCCAATAATTAGCGAACCACTAGGAAATTGGGAATCCTGAGCGATTTCGGCAACGCTACGACCAGCAACATAGCAATTGTTGGGGATGGAAAGTTTCAGAACCTCAATCTGTCCCTGCTCAAAATGCATCATTGATTCCACTTGTGGATACTCAATGGCATTCACCATTGTTGAAACTGATAATTCAACAGTACTGATAATATGGTTAACTCCAGCGATACGCAACGGTTCGGCAAAATCGGGGTGGCGCATCCGACTCAAAATATGGGTGACACCGTAGTGCTTTGCAAGAGTCACCATTGCTAAGTTTAAAGCATCACTTCTGAGGACAGCTGCTAAGGAACCTGCTTTGCGAATCCCAGCTTCTAGCAATACTTCTGTACTTACAGCACTGCCTTCAAAAGCCATCGCTCCTACTTGTTCACGGGCATAGCGGCAAGCAATAGGGTCAATATCAATGACGGCAACAGTATGCCCCAGTTCTACCAGTTTTTGCGCCAAACTTAAGCCTACTAAGCCGGCTCCACCAATTAATACGTACATGAATGTTCTTGATGCTCTTTTCCAGTTCCTATTCCACTTTACAGGTTAGCAAAGTTGTAGCTTGACGAGAAATACTTTCAACTTTTGGGAATATCAAAAACGTGCCATTCCTGAATACCCCAATGCCTAAGAATAGGTTCGGCTTGACGGATATCGTCTTCCGTGCCTTCTATTGTCGCTAAATAATCGCCTTGGAATACTCGATCATTATAGAGTTGGGCGGCTTCTTCAGGAAGAAACCAACCCCGTAGTGCGCCAATAAGACCACCAGCCGCTGCACTAGCTCCACTTCCTAAAAGGGTAGCTAAAACAGACTCTGCTGCTAGCGCTGGGCCAAAACCAGGAATAAGCAAAATACCCAAACCCGTAACCAAAGTAAGTAAACTTCCCGCCCTAGCGCCTGCTAATCCACCCGCCTTAGCACCTTCAGCAGGAGCGATAGTACTTTCACTCGTGTCGGAACTGCCAAGTTGCTCATTAAGATTGGGTTTTTTAGTGATTACAGAAATTTTATTCATCGGAAAGCCACTACTTCTCAGTTCATCGAGCGCCTGTAGTGCAATTTGGCGATCGCGAAATATACCAATAGCGTGTTGAAGTTGTCCAGAAGCCATTTTGTTTGCCTCCCAAAAGCATTAATCCAGATGCCTGTCATTTTATGGACACTAACCATTCTCCCAAACCCTGATGCTTTCGTGAATAGCCACCACACAACTGACCTCAGTTAAGCCACGCTTATCATTGACACCCCTCAAAATCCCAAGTTCACCCCCATTGATAAGTTTGGCAAATATCTATCCTTTCTATACAAGGCTTGGGGGTTACTCCAAGTAGTGCTGATTTTTAGCACTACAAAGGGATAGCTGCTCCCGAAGCGATCGCTTACTCTGGTAGGGCATTGATATCAGAGTTGGCACAAGGAGGGCGATGGCGTAACCGCCATGAGCCGTTGGCGATCGCCCTCGTTTCGACAAGGAATGAGCCAATACCCAACTCTCTCAACTTAGTCTCAGGTTGACGGGAATGTTGAAGGATTCCGAGTCGTAGAGTTACTCCAATGCTTCAAGCAATGACATTAGCAATTTTTTGAGCAACATCAGAATTGTCCCAATAACCAGTATGGGAATCGAAAATCAGAAATCCTGTCTCAACCGGGATGTCCACTAATATTTGATTTTTGTTTTCTGGATTTCGTTTAAACAGTTCTGCTAAAGGATAAGCAATTGCATCTTCACTATCCCAGAAGTTATACCAAGACCGACCTTGATCTCGGACTGGATTGTAGAGTTTAGTAAATGGCTCTCCTTCCATCCATAGCGATCCTTTACGCATCATAAACAAGCCGATAGGAGACCCCATTGTGAAGAAGTGGCGGAATTGTTTTCTCAAAAGCTTGATTTCTTCAGGCTTTATCGTTATCGCCTCTAAGTTCCTGTCTTCAGGTCTAGCAACGGGGTCAGGCTTTGGAATAAATGAAAAATCATCCTCATTTTTCGGATAAAACAAGTGGAATAGATAATCGAAAGCAATCACCGAGCCGAGAGAATGGGCAATGATACTGTAGGTTGCGCCCTGCTCCAATGGATCATGGAGGTCTTTCCAGATTTGTGTCCAAACGGTGCGACGGATAAAATTTACGTCTTCAGACACGTAGGCAACTACATCTCCCATCAAGAAGCTGATGAAGCCACGGATGCCGCGCATAGGGTTAAGGGGTTGGTTTTGTAGCTGAGGAAATGATGCATTAAAGATAGTATGGGCTGCCTTCTGAAGCGGATCTACGTGCCAGTTTGTACAGATTCGACCAAACTGGCCTTCAAACTCCTCAATGCTTTTTCCCGATTTTTTGATCAACCGCTCCCACAGGTCATTGTAGCTGGAATTGGGATTTTCATCGGGCTGACGCTCACCCATACCATGTATAAAAATCAAATAGTGCTTTCTCATAACTACTCTTCAGAAATACCATTCAACAATTGGAATTAGAGGCCGTTGTGTAACATTCAATCATCCAGCGTCCTGCTAAGGTCTTTTTCCCTAGTTAATGTTTACAATTGCCTGTAATACCAGACTTAATATCAACCATCTCTTTTATGGTCAAATTAGGGTCTAAGAAAGATTCATTTAAGTAGGACTTACACACTCAAGCATCTACAAGCAATCCCTCAACTAATCTGGAAGAGGGATTTTTGGTTAAATAGGCATCGGACTTTCGTTACAGTACATTAGCCTGGATACCAGAGGCGGATGGGAGTTGGGCATTGCCGTTAAAACATGAACGGATAACCAGCTTTGAAACACAATTCCCCATACATAAGCACAGGGAATTTTTAGAGAATGGATACGTGAATTTTGGTGCTGTGTGGGGTTTCTTGGCTAGTCGTTAGTTTTAGAATTGTTCATCGCGTAATCGGCTTTGTTATCTACCATCCGCTTCTATATTTCTTGCGCTCGTTTTTCAAACCAAATTAAGAACTGCGGAAAAGTTTGAGGATTAATAACCTGATCTACAGGGAACTCATAGAGGTATGCATGACGGCTAAAGTATATGCCTAAGCGGGTTATCTCTTCAATATCTGGGTCAAACCGTCTTTCAATTACCGACAAAGTATAGTATCCCAGCAATTGGTCAAAGGCTTTGCGCTCAAAAGTAAGTTTTATTGTCGTCTTGACATCAATCAGTAGATCATCCAGAATTAGATCCGCATCTGCTCCCTTGACGAGGAGGGAGCCTGGCCCGAAATCAGGATTTAACAAAACCCTCTCTTGTACCCTAAAAATATTAGGGTCAATTATGTTAGTTATATTCCTTAAGTCTGCAATATCTTCATTATCGATAGATTCCAGATTTCCAACAATATAATCACTGCGGCGGGTAAATGGATCTAGCTTGCCCAACGATAAAGCAGATTTGAGCAGTTCATCTGAAAATTTTCCAGTCTCCAAAAAGTTTAGATAATTGTGTCTCGCCTCTGCAACGATTACATTTCCAATCTCATAAAGATTATTTTCTCCTCGCCTTTTCAACACCCTTAAAGCTCGTTCTGCTGCCCACCCACCTTCATCCTCCTCAGCTTGAGGGTTGAGGTATTTAACATAAAAACGCAAAAGGTAGTCAAAAGCTGTCCCAACTAATCTTGGTTGTGCGCCTAAAAGTGGAGGTGCTAATAATTCTCGTTTGATATCGAACTTAGGCTTTTTAAATTCCATCTGAAATTTAGCTCGAACGTCTGGTATTTCTAAAAAAGAAGTAAGAGACATAATTATTCTCAAAAAATCAAAAACCAGTCTAACTAAGTAGGATGGCAAAAGATATGATGAATTATCATTGACTTTTGCAACAAGCTAAATTATGTTTACTGTCTTTAAAAATCATCAGGATATAGCAGAGTCCTTACGAACTCTGGTAAATCTTGATACTGATCTAAAATAATATCCGCCATCGTTAAATACCACAAATGGTAAAGCTGAGGTTCTTGGTGAGTACGTCCTAAGCTGAACCAGCTATTTACAGTCCGAATATCTACATGGCTGACTTCGGCAATTAACTGACGGCTTACATCCCACTTGGCCACAAATTCTTGATGATCTAAAATTGGTACAGCATAAATAAATGCTCTTATTAGTTTTAATTGTTGCGGCGTTAAAGGTTTAGGATTACTCATGAAGCGTCACCCAACAGGCATTCAATTACATCTTCAATACCAGAGTGCTGTGCTGGCGTGTCTGATAAATTAAGAAGCTTTATAGATTGTGGATATTGCAATGCTATGTGAACCGTATAAGTCACGGATTCAGTCGGTGTTCTGAACATTATTTTGATTATGCGAATCATGGTTTTTTGAATATCTGGAATCAGCTTTGAAGGGGCTATTTAAATTCCAAGCAGGATTAATTCTATGGACACCACAGAAGACCCTTGGTGTCTGATGGTGTCTGCGGTGGTGTCTCGTCGTGTCTGCGCTGTACAAGGATTTTAGCGTTTGGTGTCCGTGGTGGCTGGTGTCTGGTGTCTGCCAAAATCGGGGGCTTTTCAGGGGAGACACCAGACACTCAATGCAGCTAAATCTGATTTAGTTTGATAACACCCTCGGCTATCCAGTCTGCCAATCCTGCCCCAACAATTTCATACATCCAGCCCTTGATTTGCTCGACAGTGAATCTCTCTCCATTGACTTTAAAGTTGCCCTTAAACTCTCTTACATCAGCTTCTATTCGTTCCGTTCTAGTGAGATATTCATACAGCTTTTGCGCCATTGGTGAAAGCTTCGTTTTGTCCTCTGGGGTATTGTCTACCTTGTTAGCAAGATTAAATTCCAGTTCATAAATGCGCTCTAAAGTTGCTTTATCCATAGGGGGATTTAGCTTTAATTCTGTTGCTGATACAGTGTCCGCAAAGTCAGATATTTTGGCGATCATCTTAGGCAGATTGACATCAAGCCATTGGCTAGAACTATCAAGTTTTACCTTTGCTTTTCCCGTTGATTTTGGTTGCAGTGTGACTAAATCTACTTCTGCCAAACATTCAACTTGCAGCATTTTAGAAACCAGATTATGCAATCCCTTAATCCCGAATAAACACGTCTGAGTATTGTTATGAGCAACTACAGTTAATGGCATCTCTTGCTTACGAGATTTAGTCAGTGCCAGCTTGCCAAATTTCTCTAACAGTTCGGCATCTTTAATGAAGTCGCTATAGGTGGTGGCTTCCTCACAGATGAGAGATAATGCTTTGCCCTCCGACCATAGTTTCTCTCGCCACTTCTCCTCACTTAAAGATGAATTATTAAAGGTTTGTAATCGCGTCTCTATTTCACCAACGTAAATACGTATCTGTTGTTCAATATCTGACCACGAATGATAACTTTCAACCCCACGCCACTCACTACGATTGGAATCTGGATCTAAAACGATTACTCGATAACCTGCCTCTTTTTTCTGTTTAGCAACGTAACGAGCCAGCCAACTTTT
>NZ_JBGTFY010000098.1:0-44679 GCF_041747015.1 Nostoc sp. | reverse complement strand
GGAGTGAGCATTAAAGCTGTAGCCCTTATTCTGCAAAGCTTAGAGCTTTTCTTAGTGCCATTCCTACATGGATGCAGCAGTCAATAAGTTGAGTTCTCTTGGTCAGGCGACACATAGAGAAGACATTGCCCGACTTTCTCCGTTGGGACGCAAACATATTAATATGTTGGGGCGTTATTATTTCTTGTTGGCAGAACCAATTTTAAAGGGAGAACTCCGCTCTTTGCGTGACCCTTATGCTCCTGTTGATTTTGATGATTTGTTGTAGAGTTTAGGACTTATCCCGATTTTCTGTTCTTAAGTTATGTAACATTTCTAGCCATGTATATACATGGCTAGAAATGAAGAATGACCTATCTTCAATGCTTTTATCTATGTATATACATGGCAGTGGCTGTTTTTAGTCTTTGAACTCAATTTTCTTATCCCGGTTTTCTGTTCCATTGATACTCACACCCCGTATCAAGGGAATGACTAAAGGATTCCCAGGACAAACAATTCCTGATGCTGTTGGCGAAATATTCCTTAACATTAACGACAAAGGAAGCACGATGTCTGGAAATTGATACTCACGCCCCTTAATTTTTGAAATCAACCCACACCGATTTGTCAAGCAGAAATATGCAAATAAGTTTGCATTAACTAGCTAGACTTAGCAATAAAAAAGTCAGCATAATAAAAATGTTGTAATAAAGCAACCAAACAATATAACCCATGAAAATTGAACTACAAACAAAAACAAATTTATCGCCTACCTTGATTATTTTTTTTGCTAAAAAAGATAAAATTCGGATTTTATTATGGTTGCTTGGATGTAGTTTTTTAGGAGGAGCAGTTTATATAGCACAGCATTTAGCAAGTACAAATACCGTGCGAACACAAAACCAGTTTTTGACTGCTTCAGTAGAGAAGCAGAACCTAATAATTACAGTTTCCGCTAATGGTACTATTCAACCAGAACGCACAGTTAATGTAAGTCCAAAAAATGCTGGAATTTTAAAAAGTTTATTAATAAATGAAGGTGATTTAGTAAAAAAAGGACAAATTATTGCTTATATGGATGACTCAAATCTACAAGGACAACTGATTCAATCAAAAGCGCAATTAGCTTCATCTGAGGCAAATTTGCAAAAATTGATTGCCGGAAATCGTCCTCAAGATATTATCCAAGCGGAAGCACAGTTAGAGGAAAGTGAGGCAAATATGAAAAAATTATTATCGGGAAATCGTTCTGAAGATATTGCTCAAGCCGAAGCCCTCTGGAAAAAAGCACAACTGAGTTTTAAACAAGCAGAAGATGAATTTCACCGCTATGAAGAACTATTAAAAGCCGGTGCAATATCACGACAAAATTTCAGTACTTATAAAACAAACCGCGATACAAGCATTTTACAAGTACAAGAAGCTGAACAAGCTTTAGCATTACAAAAATCTGGTACGCGCCCAGAAGATATTGAACAAGCACAGGCAAGAGTAAAGCAGTTACAACAAGCTTTAAAATTGACTCAAGTCGGAGCTAGAAAAGAAGATATTGAACAAGCACGCGCTCAAGTCAACTCTGCACAGGGTTCGCTAAAGACTACTCAAGCTCAAATTAATGATACAGTAATTCGCGCTCCATTTGATGGTTTGGTAACAAAAAAATATGCAGAACCTGGTTCATTTGTTACACCGACAACTGCTGGGGGTGGTATGGCATCAGCATTGTCTGCTTCGATTTTGTCATTAACATCAAAAAATCAAGTAGTAGTTAATTTAGCTGAATCTAACATTTCAAAAATTCGGGTTGGTCAAAAAGTCAAAATTGCTGTAGATGCCTATTCAAAAATAGTTTTTGAAGGAAGGGTGTCGCAAATTGCAAGTCAAGCAACTGTGCAACAGAATGTCACTAGTTTTGAGGTGAAAGTAGCAATTATCTCTGAGTCTGAAAAATTGTTACGTGCTGGTATGAATCTAGCAGCAGAATTCAATGTTGGTAAAGTAGAAAATGCCTTAGTCGTGCCAACTGTTGCTGTTTTTCGCCAGCAAAATAAAACTGGATTGTTTATTGTTGGGGTAGATAAAAAACCAAAATTTGTAGCTGTTGAAACTGGTGTTAGTGTAAATAATAAAACTCAGATAGTTTCTGGAATAACTGGTGATAAAAGGGTTTTGATTAGTTTTCCACCAGAGATGAAACCCAATTCTCAACCAAAAGATATGTTTCCACCCTCTCCAGAAGGTGGTTCTAAATAATTATCAATACAATACAAAAAATTCGATATTGAGGGATAACTGATGCTTTTTAATGCACGCAAAACTAATGTTTCGATTTATTATATAGAAATCTTTACAATGGCAACAGAAGCGCTGTGGAGTAATAAACTACGCACAGGGCTAACTATGTTAGGAATGATTATTGGGATTTCTTCGGTAATTGGAATTACTTCTATTGGTCAAGGTGTTCAAAAAGCTACGGAAAAAGAGATTCAATCGTTAGGAACAAATGTATTGCAAGTATTCGCTGGTGCAGCAGTTCGAGGAAATGTTAGTCAAGGACTAGGTTCGACAAGTACTTTGACTTGGGAAGACGCTAAGGAAATGGCTTTGCAAGCATCATCTGCGGAAGTTGTTTCTGCTTATTTACAGCGTCAAGGACAAGTAGTTTATGAAGAAAAAAATATCTCTACAACGATTTATGGTACTGATTTAAGCTATCCCGAAGCTAGAAATACTTATCCACAAGCAGGGAGATTTTTTAATCAAGAAGAATTGAATGGTATTAAGCAAGTAGTAGTGTTAGGCCCTACTGCTAAACGCAATCTATTCGGTGATAATAGCAACGTTATTGGTCAAATAATTAGGATTCAGGGTGAAGCTTATGAAGTGATTGGAATCATGGAGGCTAAAGGTTCTCAAGGTCCGATAGATAGAGATGATGGAGTGTATATTCCCCTCACAAGTATGTCAGCACGGGTTGTGGGTAATAATGCTTTATCCGGGATTTCAGTTAATAATATTTTAGTAAAATCTAGTAATCAAGAGCAACTTCTGGCTGCTCAGTTTCAAATTACCAATTTGTTACGTATCCGTCATAATATTTATCCACCTCAAGCTGATGATTTCCGAATTACTAACCAAGCTGATATTATTAAAACATTTAGTAGTATAGTTGCTTTGTTGACAGTTATGGTAGTGGCAATAGCCGGAATTTCTCTGGTGGTTGGTGGGATTGGAATTGCTAATATTATGCTCGTTTCGGTTGTGGAAAGAACGCGAGAAATTGGCATTCGGAAAGCTGTGGGTGCCAAAAATTCTGCGATTTTAACTCAGTTTTTGGCTGAAGCAATTATTATTTCTACTTTGGGAGGAGGAATTGGCATTGGTGGTGGAATTTTAATTGCTTTTGGTGCAGCAACAGTTTTTAAATTACCGTTTGTAATTTCAGTCTCATCAATCATTATTGCTTCGGGACTTTCCTTCGGTGTCGGTTTATTAGCTGGGGTAGTTCCTGCACGCAATGCAGCTCGATTAGATCCAATAGCAGCTTTACGCAGCGAATAATTATTACACTTCCTTGAAAAGCTACTTTTATCTTAAAATAAAGGGTTTAAGACCCCCAATCATTACACGTAGCATCATTTAACCAGTGGGATCTTGCTACATACAGTAGGGGTTTAAATAAGAGTCTGAAAATGTCTTAAATTTTGAATTTTGAATTTTGAATTTTGAATTTTGAATTGTTAATGTTCCTTGTGAGCAACTGCTCATCAGGTATTTGTCGCATTATTTTTTTCAATTAAAAATCTGAATTGTACATTTATTGTGATTAACCATCAACTAACATGATTGACCTCAAGTCTATTACAAAAAGCTATCATTTAGGAGAAGTTAATATTCCCATACTTAAAGGTATTAATTTATCTATTCAAAAAGGGGAATATGTGGCAATTATGGGTGCGTCAGGTTCGGGCAAATCTACATTAATGAATATTCTTGGCTGCTTAGATCGTCCCACGGAAGGAGAATATATTTTTGAAGATATAAATTTAAGTAGTTTGGATGATGATGATCTGGCATATATTCGCAATCAACGGATAGGTTTTGTATTCCAACAATTTAATTTATTGCCGCGTTCAACAGCTATAGAAAATATTATGTTGCCGATGGTTTATGCTAGTATTCCCCAACAAAAGCGCCGCGAAATCGCAGAAAAAGCATTGGCAAGAGTTGGATTAGCGGAACAGATGTTTAACCGTCCAAATCAACTTTCTGGAGGACAACAACAAAGAGTTGCGATTGCACGAGCATTAATCAATAAACCAGCTTTAGTTTTAGCGGATGAACCTACAGGCGCATTAGATAGTCAAACATCTCAAGAAGTGATGAATTTGCTATCAGAATTGAATCAACAGGGAATGACAATTGTGATAGTAACTCACGAACAAGATATTGCTGTTCAGACAAAACGAATTATTCGAGTGCAGGATGGTTTAATTGTGTCTTGATTTTTTCGTTCAAAACTAGGAAGATTTCTGCCCCTCTCTGCGTCGGAGATGAGTTGGGGAGAGGTTATTTACCTGAAAAACGCTGTAAAATTAACTGGCGATGTCTGACGACAAGCCGCTTCTCTTCTCTAGGAGAGGCTGCGCCAATGAGAGGCTACGCATTTAAATCAGTCTTAATATTATTTGCCAATTGTAGGGAATAGAGGTTTGCATATACTCCTCTTTGATTAAGCAATTGTGCGTGTGTGCCTTGTTCGATGATTTGTCCTTGCTGGATAACTAATACTTTGTCTGCGTTGGTGACAGTACCCAAGCGGTGCGCAATGATAAAGCTGGTGCGACCTTTGAGTATATTAGCGATCGCTTGTTGAACTAAATTCTCTGTTTGGCTGTCAATATTGCTGGTTGCTTCATCTAAAATCAAGATGCGCGGGTTGACTAAAACAGCACGGGCTATGCTAATTAACTGTTGTTGTCCTTTGCTGAGATTTACTCCACGTTCCCCTAATTGTGTTGCATAGCCGTGGGGCAAAGTCAAGATAAAGTCATGAATATTGGCAACTTTTGCAGCTGCTTCAATTTGTGATGCTGTTGCTTGGGGACTACCAAAAGCAATATTTTCGGCGACGCTACAACTAAAAATTATAGTCTCTTGTGAGACAATGCCAATTTGACGGCGCAAGCTAGCTTGGGTAACTCTTCTTACGTCTATACCATCAATTTTTACTGCGCCGTCCGATACATCATAGAATCGCGAAAGTAAACTAATTATAGTTGTTTTTCCTGCGCCGGTGGCTCCAACTAAAGCGATCGTTTGTCCTGGTTGAGCATCAAAGGCAACATTTGTCAAAACTTTTTGACTGGGTTTATACTCAAAGTCAACATGATCAAACTGTACTTTACCTTGGATTGGTGGCATTGTAATCGCATCTGTGGCATCTTGAAGATTGGCTGGTTCATCCAACAGTAAAAAAATCCTTTCTAATCCGGCTAATCCAGATTGTGCTTGAGTATAAAAGTTACTGATAAGTTGGATGGGTTGAAAAAACTGTTGGACGTAAAACAAAAATGCCGCGACTGCTCCCACTGTCATAAGATTTTTATAGACTAGAAAGCCGCCACCAGCTAATACAATAGCCAACGCAAGTGTATTAAACAAGTCTATTGTTGGTAGAAAAGCAGAGGTAATTGCTGTTGCTTGGATATTGGCATTTCGGTTGTCTACGTTAAGTTTGCGGAACTCTTCAATGTTTAATTCTGCACGGTTAAGTGCTTGTACATCCTGGATATTACTAATATTTTCTTCGAGGTTACTCGAAAGTTGAGAAATTGTTTGTCTGGTAATGCGAAACTTTGCCCTAGCTAACCGAGCAAATAAGGCAGTTGTCAATAACATGATTGGCATCATTAGGTTAGTAAGTAAACCTAATTGCAAGTTGATAGCAAGCATGAATACTGCACTTGCTAATAAACCAAAAAAGCTACCAATTACTTGTGGTAATATGGGACTAAATACTTGATTTAAGGTATTTACATCACTCAGCAGACGACTCATTAAATCACCCGCCTTACTTTTGTCAAAAAAGCTGAGAGGTAATGTTTGTAGTTTGTTCATGATGTCTTGGCGTAACTGTGCGAGTAGCTGCTGCATAAGCACACCAACTTTCACAACCAAGGTGCGATTTGATAAGAATCCAATTAAATATACTATTATTAATACAAATAGCATCCATATTAGTCCTGATAAATTGCCTGTCTTAATCAAATTATCTATTGACCAACCAGTAATTAAAGGTGCTATTGCCTGGGTAATTGAGCTAATAATAGTTAGCACTACAATGGTGGGAACATTTTTGATGTATAGGCGAAAATATTGACCCAGTCGGCTCATAACAGGGAACGGTGTGTTTACCTGAGATGTCGATGCAAAAATATTAATTGTTCTGTTCATAGATGATAATTTCATGTTAAATAATAGAGCAAAATTTTGCGCCTAGAAATTCAATTAATTTTTGATAATTGAATTTTCAATTAGCTGTGTATAAGAACCTTGTGCGACTAATTTACCTTGATCAATTATGAAAATTTGGTCAGCACTATTTACCAAACTACTAATACGTTGAGTGATAAAAATTATAGTATTTTGGCGCTGCTGCATCAGAATTTTAAATGATTCTTGAATTAATGCTCCTGTCTTAGCATCAACAGCAGAAAAACTATCATCGACAATTAGAATTTTGTAATCATTTAGCAATATACGAGCAATAGTAATTCTCTGTCTTTGTCCTCCTGATAAGCCAATTCCTCGTTCGCCAATAACAGTATTGTAACCATCAGATAGGCTAATGATAAAATCGTGAATTTGAGCAAATTTAGCTGCTTCAATTACCTTTGCAAGTGGAGCATCTGGTATTCCATAAGCGATATTTTCGCGAATCGTTCCAGAAAATAAATTTGCTTCTTGAGAAATAAGACCAATGTGAGAACGTAAACTAACTAAATTTAAAGAGCGGACATCATAATTATCAATCTTGACTATGCCATTTGTCGCATCATAAAATCGTGGTATCAATTTAGCAATTGTACTTTTACCTGTTCCTGTCATTCCTAAAATTGCTACTGTTTGTCCTGCTTGGATTTCAAAGGAAACATTATCTAAAGTATTTTCTTTTACTTCTGGGTAGCAAAAATCAACATTTTCAAAAGAAATTATTCCTTTACATCTGTTTAAGAAAATTGCATTTGGAGAATCATTAATTTTAATCTCTACATCTATGACCTCGTAAACTCTAGCTGCTGATATTGAGGCTTGAGCAACCGATTGGAATGCAAAAGTCGTCTGAAAAATAGGTTGGATAATGAATACCAAATAGGAATTAAATGCGACTAAATTTCCAATAGAAAAGCTACCGCTAATTACCTCAAATCCTCCATAACCAAAAATGACGGCTGCAAGTAAATTGCTCAATAGAAAAATGATCGGAAATGTATCTCTTAGTGCATAAATTGTCTTGATATTTGTTGAAGTAAATTCCTGGTTAGCGACACCATAACGTTTTATTTCTATTTCTTCACGCACAAAAGATTTGACTGCACGTACACCAAGTAAATTTTCTTTCAAAGCTGCATTTAGTTCCTCTAACTGCATCTGAATCCTACCAAACAAAGAAGCATTTTTCTGAAAGAAAGCACCTAGTAATCCGAAGGAAATGGGGATAATTAATAATGCTATTAGTGTCAATTTCCAATTCATTAATAGCAAGATTATCACACTACTTAATAATACGATGACTGCACCGATAATTTGTAGCAATGTTGTACTAATAAATACACGAATCTGTTCGATATCGCTACTCATGCGAGTGAGAAGTTGTGATGTGGAAGTGCGATCGTGGTAACTTAAATCGAGATGCTGGGTTTGACTAAAAAATATATTTCTGAGATCATAAATAATACTTTGAGATACCATTTCTGCAAAAAAGCTTTGTCCAAAACTGAACAATCCCCGTATCAAAGCCACTAAAACCATCAATCCGCCACAAGTTACAATCACCTGTAAGTTACTTTTGGCAATACCCGCATCAATTCCCCAGCGAATCAGTTGAGGAGTAGCAATATTAGCACCCGTCAGCATTAATAAACTAGCGATCGCTGCCAATACCATTATTGGATATTTCCGCAACATTGCTAAAATTCGTTGTAATGCCTCAATAGGCACATCAGGTTTATGTCTCATAAATAATTTTCCTTATTTATATCTGCAAAAAAGCTTTGAACTTTTTGTAACTCAGAAATCAGCGCCTCACGATTTCCTTGGATGACTAATTGCGCTAATCTGTTACTGGTATTTGCTAATCGTGCGATCGCATCTCGTCGCTCTTGTGTAGCCAGCATGATATCTGCAACCATTGACGCAGATTGAACGATTAACCGGCTAATTATATTGATTTCTTGTCTGTAAATAGGGGTAGAAAAATCTAAACTACGCCGGATATTAACATTTTCTGCTGATAAAAAGACACCTAAGTTAAGAGTTGCAAAGTGGCGGATTGCTTGCACAGCTACCATCATTTGGTCGTGTTCTTCAGGTGTAGAAAAAATTAATTTCCCACCTGCATTTTCTATCAAATCTAAAAACCATTGGAAACGTTCATTCATGCGCCCTGGACACACTACAATCTTTTGAGATGCTAGGGATGTTACCCCAGGTCCGAACATGGGATGTAAACCAATTACAGCGCCGCTATGGTGTGAGAGCATAGCCGGAAGTATAGGAATTTTGATACTGGTGATATCGGCTAAAGCTGTTGTTGGATTCAGGTATTTAGAAGCTCTACTAATTACTTCTAAGGTGCAATCAATAGGAACGCAAATTAAAACTAAATCTGCTCCATTTAGTAAATATTCTGCTTGTTCCCAATCGTAGGATTCTAAAATATTAACATGATGTCCGACAGTAAATAATTGTTGGGCAAAAAAGCGCCCCATTAAACCTTTTCCACCAATTACAGTTACTTTTCTTGGCTTGGTCGTTAATGATGATTTGTGATGAGCAAGGGTAGCTGTGCAACCCATAACAATATTTTCCCATATTGATTTGGGAACGCTAGCTTGGTTGAGGATTTCTTGGTAATTAGGTAATTTCTCTTCTACATTAGATGATTCTGCTAATGTTTTGATTCTTTTACCTAAGAGATGAATTAGTTCTTGATCAATTTGTCTAAGTTGGTGTTGCATATTTACTGGATGATTTATTGGGCTACGCTCCGCGTAGCTTGCTTCCGAGGAGGGGTATGCTAACACGCAGAGGCGCAGAAAGGATCAGGAGGTTTTGATTTATCTGTGTGCTTTGCGTCTCTGCATTTCAGGTGATTAAGAAATTTCTTCAATTGCTGTTCGCACAGGTTGTTCAAATTTTATTTTGCCCATCCCTATCGGGAAATCCCAATAGGGATGGACGGACATTAGTGCTTGACTGGGGACTTTTTTAGGTTGAGCTACAGAGTTTTTAAATGTATTTTCTGGATAGCGAAATCGAACTGATAAGGCATATTTTGATTGGCGGGCAACTTCTGGTACGAAAAGGATAAACTCATCGTCTTTTGCAGAATTTTTAGGCAGATTTGGAGAAGCTTTAACTAACTCAGGACGGAGTAAAGTTACAATAGTTCTAGCTTCATCGTGGGTTGCTCTTTGAGGACTTTGAGAACCCTTTTCTGAGATTTCATCGCCAATATTTACTGCATATTCGACTACGGAACCATCATATTCACTCAACATATCTGGGCGAATTGGTGCGCCTCCCCGAATTGAGTCATCAAAGATAAAATAGCCGTTGGCTTGCTCGCCGTTGAAACTAAATTTATGTAGGGCTGCATGGGCTGGGATATTATCAATTATTCCCTGGGTAAATAAAACTGCAATACTTAAGATGGATACAATTGCTAATTTCTTCCAGAATTTCATTATTTTTCTCATTTTTACAAAAGACGTTGCAACGCAACGTCTGTACATCTATGTTGATTAATCTGATATCTTTTCAATCTTGGTTTGTACGGGTGCTTTAACTATGGCTTTACCTAATGTTTTCGGAAAGTCTACTTTAGGGAACACTTCAATTTCAGCATTTAGGGGAATATTTGTTGGTAATTTTGTGGAACCATGAAATGCTTCTTCTGGGTATTTGAAATAACTGACAAAGGAGTAATTAGACTTTGGTTGACGCTCAAAACTGCGTATTTGTAACAGGAAAAGGTCAGCAGGTAATAGAACATTATGTTCGTCATCTTTGCCATATTGTTTGTCGTGCTGCTCTCGAATTTTTGTGAGGATTTTATCTTCTTCTCTTGGCAGAAAAACGATGGCATTACTAACTGCTCCTTGAAACAATCCTTTCTCTCCTAGATCGACTTTGTAATCGCGTCCTCCGCCATAATATTGAGTCATATATGGCGATTTTGTTTCACCTTTAGCAGCAGTATCATAAATAAAGTAACCGTTGGCTTCTTCACCAGTGAAAGTGAATTTGTATGTAGCAGCTTCAGCCCTTGTTCCTTGAAATAGGAATAGGGCGATCGCAATTGCAAATACAACGGATATTTGTTTCCAAAATTTCATAAAAATCTCGCAAATTTGATAGTTGATGGTGGATCAGATCCCCGACTTCTTCAAGAAGTCGGGGATCTCAATTAACTAGGAATGAGAATTTTTTGATTGTCTAGAGAAAGACTAAGAGAGGGAGCCGGTGGGGTTCCCAAAGCTACATCACCCCAGCGCATGACGCTAGCACCTGCGTTTGATGAGGAACCCATTGTATAAACGAGAACTAAATCGTTTTCCCGGATTTTACCTGCTTGGGCGGCGTGGTAAAGGTTAGCCACGGGGAAGGTTGGGCCAATATTGGCGTAGAGGGGATTGAGGTTAATAGTTCGTTCTGGATTAATCCCTAATGCGCGGGTGCAAACTTGGGAATACCAGGCGCTGGGTGTGTTGAATGCAAAAAAGTCAATTTGATCTAAGCTGACATTTGCAGCAGCGATCGCACCATGACAACATAGACGAATAAACTTCACCGTCGTCTCGTTAAACATCTTGCTCGCACCTTTACCCCCCCGGATGAACATTCTGATATTTCCTTGTTCATCGGTGGTAAATTCGTTATAAAAGGCTCCACAAGTAGCGGCGGTGTTGGCAATTTTAGTCCCCAAAATTCCTTGATTGGGTTGCAGTTCACCCACAATAAATGCTCCGGCTGCATCACCAGATAAGAAAGCGAGGGTATCATTCTCGTCGGTATAACGGGAGTATGTGGAGGAGACAACCACTAATACATTGCGATATTCCCCGGTTCGTACTAAAGAACAAGCTGTTTGCAGAGATACTAATACAGAGGTACAAGTTGATTCTATATTCCAGGCTGCACTTAATAATCCTAATTTACCGGCGAGAAAGGCTGCATTTCCTGGTGTGACTTGTTCGGGGAACAAGGAAGTTACGAGCATCAAATCGATATCTTCCGGCTGTAGTTTCGCTGCTTGGAGAACATCGATCGCAGCCTGATATTCTAAAGATAAAGAGGTTTCATCTAAACTAACTACTCGCCGCTCTACAGTACCGCGAAAGGGATCAGACATATAGGGGGCTACTTCTTGTGACCAGATATCTGTAGAATTATCTGTGACAAACAACCGCGCCAAGGTTTTTTCTTCAGCCTCCGCTACCATCTGGGGGAAATTCTGGCGGTAATAATCGTTAGTGCGGATGGTGCGAGGAAAATTTAGGGCGATCGCCCGAATGCCAACTGGTTGTAAAATCATGATTGTTCTCCTTTTGATTCGATTGCTCCTTGTTGGATCAGGCTGCGAATCCTACCGCCAATAGGAGCAGGTTGTGTGGGGTCTAAGTTAATGTCAACAACGAAGGGAGTAGTGGAAGCAAGAGCTTTGATTAATGCTGCTTCTAATTCCGATTCTGTGGAAACGCGGATACCGTCTGCACCCATCGCCTGAGCTAAGTTGACAAAATTTGTACTCGGTATTTCCGTATCTACGCCTTGAAATCCTTGTAAACTCATACCTTGAGCGCACATATTGTAGCGTCCGTCATTCAGTACAATCCACACTGCGGGAATGTTAAATTTAACGGCGGTGCTAACTTCGCTATTCATCAACATTGCACCGTCTCCCACAATGGCCACGGCTTTACCATTGCGTCCCCAAGCCGCCCCCACGACTCCAGTTACAGCATGACCCATCGCCCCCACACCAGTACTGATGCGGTAGCGTCCTGGTTGGGTAAAGCGGAGTCTGTTAGTCGCCCAAGCGAAGGAATTACCAGCCTCAGCTAGGATGACAGCATCACTACCTTCAACGATGATTTTTTGAATTGCATCCATCAAAACTTCCGGTCTAACTAAATTATCTGTATGAGGAGAAACTTGTTGGAACTCTGGATTGGGTAATCTGGGGAAATTAAGAGGACGGTGGGGAAAATATGGTAGCAGAGAGTTGAGAAAAGCTTTTACCTCCGATTGAATTGCAAAAGTTGGTACTGATGGATAAGCTACCCCTGGGACTTCTCGGTCTATATCCACATGGATAAAGCCACCAGAGGGAATCATCAAAGGATTCCAAAAAGAAGTAGGTTCACCTAAACGGGTTCCTAAAACTAGAATGCGCTGGGGTTGCTGTGACTGCATATATGTGAGGACAGAACCATGACCGCTAAACCCAGTAACACCGATAAATTGGGGATGATTTTCGGAAAAAATGCCCTTAGCGCGGGGTGAACACATCACCGCAGCCCCGGTGCGTTCTGCTAATTGGCGAATTTCAGCAGATGCCTCCCTTGCACCAAAACCCACCCAAATCGCAAAGGGTTCCTGGGAAAGCAACCGCACAGATTCAGCAATGACATCTTCATTGGGAACAGACGCCCCACGAGTAAATCCAAATTGCGATCGCGCCGTGGATGGTTTGGTTTGAACCGGGGTAGGAATACTGATATGGGCGACAAAACCACCAGGTTGGGATAATCCTTGCGCTAATCTACGGGAAACTTCCGGGATTTCTTCCCCAGTTTCAATGATGGTGGCGTAGTTAAATAATACTCCTGGGGTAAATATACCGGAAATTGGCATAGTGTGAGCGCTGGTTTCTTGACAAGCCCAGCGTCCGCGATTTCCGGCCGCAGTTGCAGCAGATAGTAGAATTACCTTTGCACCTTCCCCTCTGGCGGCTAGTAATCCAGTTAAGGCGTTAGTGATACCGGGGCCAGTGGTGACGAACACAACCACAGGGCGATCGCTAGCAAAGTGAGCTTCACAAGCTGCAAAAGCTGCACCCGATTCGTGGCGAAAGTGTAGTACTTGAATATTACTACGGTTGAGGGCTGCCCACAGTGGCCCAATTCCACCACCAGAAACACCAAACGCAGATTCAACCCCCATCTCTTCTAAAACTTTGACTATAGTTTCACCAACTGTGAGTTCAGTTGATGTTGATGGGGTAAGTTTTCCATTTGCGGGTGGTGAGAAAATGGAAGATCCAGATGATGTATTTGTAAGTGTTTGATGAGATGTATTCATAATTGGATTTTCCTTTGCGTCTTCTCTACGTGATGCTATGCGTAGCTTGTTTCTCCGTAGGAGTATGCGCCTACTCTACGGGTTCCGCTTGCGGTATGCGCGAAACAAAATTCATTTCATAAGCAAACCCAAAAATTATGGTTTGCGACCTGTGATGATACTCCAATAGCTAGAAGCAGGTTTAATTTCAATATCAATAAAACCTGCTTGTTTTAGCATTGTTGACAATTCATGGCCTGAATATTGCTGACCGCCTAAACTTAAAGTTGTATTTACATTGTGAGCCGCTATTGGAAAAGGGCCAGTTTTCTGATCGTTGAAAAGCATTTCATGGAGGATAATTAGCCCTCCTAGTGGTAGGTTATAGAAGCTTTTCTGAGTGAGAGACTGGCATTTTTCTGGTAGCCAATCTTGATAAACAGCACTGTAAAAATGAATATCGCCTTTGGGAAAAGAATCGTTCCACATATCAAATTTCCGTGTTGCAATTCGATTTTGTAAGCCATAGTTTGTGATAAATTCCTCAGCGATTTCGCACACAGGAGGTAAATCGAGGACAGTTGCTCGCAAATTTGGATATTTTGAAGTTGCACCAATAGAATGAGCGCCCGAACCTCCGCCAATATCCAGCAACAATTTATATTCTGATAAATCGATTAGTTCTGGCCAAACTAATGCCGCCGCCATACTTGGCCCATTCATACTAGAGATAACGCCACGGATTAATTTAACATTAGTTCCAAAGGTGATGGTACGAATTAGTTCATGATTTTTACCTAGAGATTTGTATAACGGATTACCGGGAAGATTATTACTAAATAACGACTTTTTGAAATTATCAAAAGAGGATATGTGCTGGCGATCGCGGAAGATCATCATTTCTAATAAAGCACCGAAATATGTGGGGCTACTTTCGATGAGATAGTTTTTGGCAATGGGAGTAAGTGAATAAAATTTATTTTCTAGTTCAACCAGTCCGATAGATACAAGCACTGCTAAAATGGCTTCTGCTGGACGGGGATAAATTTTTAATTCATCACAAATTTCTTCTAAAACGCGGGCTTTTTCAGAGAGGAGAGGAAACAGTTTTAGGTCATAAGCAACCAGCAGTACTTGACGACCAGTCTCGGCAAACAGCAGATCCCATAATAGACTTTCATCAGTTTCCACCTTGGGAATCTTCACAGATGTAGTTGTGTTCATAATCTTTTGGATGTGTTAAGTAAATCAATGTTTGTAGTAAGCACTAAAGTGCTTTCAACTATCTTGGCTGTGCCAGTAAACTAACATTCCTGTTAGAGGTAACAGCTAATTCTGCCTCACGCAAAAATCGTTTCATTACCTTGCCTGTAGGATTTTTAGGTAGATTATTTACAAAATTAATTGCCTGGGGAATTTTATAACTTGCTATTTGCCGAGAGCAAAATTCTATAATTTCTTGCTCTGTAATTGTGTGACCATTCTTGACGACAATATTAGCTTTGACTATCTCGCCTTTTATGGAATCAGGAACGCCATAAATAGCAACTTCAGCAACACCATAATGTTTATAAAGTACATTTTCTACCTCTGTGGGATATACCTTAAATCCAGAGACATTAATCATGTCTTTTAAACGATCAGCGATGTAAAAAAAACCCTCTTCATCCATACGACCAATATCGCCACTCCGTAACCAACCGTTTCTAATTATTTCTTGAGTTTCTTGAGGACGGTTCCAATAACCAAGCATCACATTAGGACCCTTGATTACTATTTCACCTAATTCTCCTGGTGATACTTGATAACCGTTAGTATCAACAATTTTCATTTCCACATTTTGAATTGGGACACCAATGGAACCAAACTTATATTTAAAGTTATGGTTATAGCTAGCGCAGGGTGAAGCTTCCGTTAAACCATATCCTTCGTGAATCACCTTTTTATATTTCTCTTGCCACATTTGGGCAATTTCTACAGGCATGGGAGCAGCAGCGCTAAAATAATAACGCAGACTGCTAAAATTATATTTAGAGATGTCTTGATTTATTAATCGAATAAATACAGTCGGTACTCCAAAAAACATAGTAACTTTGTATTTATCGACATTTTCCAAAACTCGCTCTAAATCAAATCTCCTTTGCAAAATAATCGTTGCACCAACATTTAAACCAGCATTGAAAATTGCATTTTGACCAAAGCAATGAAACAAAGGTACATACAACAGCAATCGATCATTTTTATTCATCCCGCAACAACGATTGTGTGCAGAGATATTAGAAATGATATTACCGTGGGAGAGAGTTGCACCTTTGGGAAAGCCAGTAGTCCCAGAAGTATAAACAATACTAGCAGGAGAGTTCCATTCCATCTCCACAGCGCGGGCTATGGGAGAAGCATTTGCAATCAAGTCCGCAAAATCTAACCCCCCATCAACCATACCCTCAGCAACGAGAATATGTTTTAAATGGGGTAAATCAGCATCTACCACCTGCGAACGACCCAATTCCGTCGTGACGATCGCCTTCGCCGCACAATCATTGAGAATGTAACTCACCTCAGGCGACTTCAGCATCACATTTAGCGAAACTGCGATCGCACCAATTTTCAAAATTCCCAAATAAGCGATCGCAAACTCCGGTATATTCGGCAAATACAACGCCACGCGATCGCCTTTACCAACACCTAATTCACGCAAAGCATTCGCTGTACAATTCACCAAACGGTCAAGTTGCTTATAGGTATAAGACTGATCTTCGTAAACTATCGCAGTCTTATTGGGATATAGCCGATAACCGCGCTCCACATGATGTGCGATATTCATAATTAGGGAATAGGGAATAGGGAATGGGAAATGGGGCATTGGGCATGGGGAATTGGGCATTGGGCATTGGGCATTGGGCATTGGGCATGGGGAATTGCTGAGATTCAAAAATCCAATCTCTCAAACTCCTCCCCTCCCCTCTGCGTTTCTGCGTCAGACAAATCCTTCTTTAAATCTCACGAAAACTCGACAAAACTCGACTAACAGCCGTAACAATTTCACCACCAGCCGCAATATCAGCCGCAATCTTACTGATATGCAAATCCAGAGCTTGCTCATTGTCATCCCATACATAGGGGCGTTCCTCAGATGGTGGTCTTCCCACCACATTCCGCACCGCCATGTATAAATCTTTCGTAGCTGCTGACAAAGTTGCACGAGCATCATAATGTCCAGCCACAGCATGAGTACGCAAGTCTACCGATTGCACTGCAAACATCAAAGCCACAGCCATATATTGTTGAAAAACTTCTACACTAGTCCGCGCTAAATTCGCCGAAGCAAACCCTTGACTATTAATATTCTGATTATATTGTTCCGCATGGGTAGGATATCTATCAGCAATAGAATTGCCATAGAAAGTTAATAGGGGCATAATCGAATTACCAGTAATTTGTAACCCCTTCAAACCCATATTTACACTACGCTGTTGATTTCCTACTAACGAAGGAGACAGTCCATTATTAAACTCTGGTGCAACTAAATAAGCGATTTGCACATCCAAATGTTTCGCCAATAGTCCAATATAATAACGCAGTTGATCCATGCCGACGCCAATATATTGTCCTAAAAAATTGCCGCCATGATAACTTGCTTGCTTCTCCACATCAATCAATGGGTTATCAGTCACAGAGTTGATTTCTACCTCAACCTGTTGAGCAATTTTCTCAATTCCATCCACAATCGGCCCCATATACTGCGCTAGACAACGCAAAGAATAACGGTCTTGAATTGGATGCTGATCTCGATAATCATGAGAACCATCTAACTCATCACGAATTAACCGCGAACCTGCTAATAATTCCAGCATTTGTGCAGCAATCCAAACTTGCCCAGAATGGGGTTTGAGTTTGTGAATAAAGGGATGAAACGATTGATTAGTACCTAATAAACCTTGAATTGCTAAAGCATGGGTAGCCACACTTAAGGCTAATAAAATTTTTGTATCTTGTACACAATTAGCCGCAATTCCTGTCATTACAGAAGTACCATTCATCATTGCTAACCCTTCTTTAGGAAGCAATTGCAATGGCTCTAAACCCAGCTTTTTAAGTGCTGTTGGCGCATCCATTTCTTCACCGTTAAAGTCTACGGTATAGCTAGAGTTTAACCCAATCAATGCTCCAGTGATATATGCTAAAGGCGTTAAATCACCACTCGCACCAATTGAACCAAATTCGCAGACATGGGGTGTGACACCAGCATTTAAAAATATCAGCATCCGCTTGATCAGTTCCAGTCGAATCCCTGATGCACCAGTAATGTGGGAATTTGCACGTAGAAGCATAGCAGCCCGGACATCAGCCACAGGTAATTTTTTTCCTGCACCTACCTTGTGATACCACATCAAATTATTTTGTAGCAAAGCCGCAGATTCAGGAGAAATCACCACATTAGCCATCCCCCCAAAACCAGTTGTCACGCCATAAATCGGGTTACCAGATGCAACCGCATGGTGAATAAAATCACAGGATGCTTGAATATTAGCTAAGGTTTCCTCTTTATCAGTTAAACGTACCTGTGTCCCATAACGGGCTACACTAATTACTTCTTCGATAGTAAGATAGCGATCGCCTACAACCACAGCGTCATTAGAACTATGCACAAAAGGAAATACATTTTGGTAGGCAGTGTTTTTATTTAAGCGAAGTGTATCCATATTGTTAAGATATTGTGACTACCTTAAGTTGTGTAATTACTTAGCAAGAAAAGCAAGGAACTAATTAGCGTTCAGTAGTTTTACTATTGCCGATGAGTTATACATTAAATGAGAAGTTAAAGTTACACAGCCACCTTTTCTGCTTGTTTGCGTGCAGTATTGATACCTAAAGAATGCACGAATGCGATCGCCCCATTGCAGAAAACTGCATACTTAACCTTGTTTATTATCCAAATGTGCAGCTTTATTAGATACTTAAGTAATCTATATGAATAGCACCCAATGACGATCAAATACGGATTACACAAGTGTTTGCAGTTTGGATTAGCAGGGTTGCTGGGCTGCTTAAGTATCAGTCTCTCCACTGGTAAAACCCAGGCACAGCAAAGTAATATCGTACCCGACAACACACTTGGCGCTGAGTCCTCTCAAGTTATAGGCAACTTTCAGGGACTACCGATTGAAGTAATTACTGGTGGTGCAACTCGCGGAATCAATCTTTTTCACAGCTTTCAAGAATTTAATATCAGTGAGGGACGTGGGGCTTATTTTTTCAGTCCTAGCACAGATATTCAGAATATTTTGGCACGGGTTACAGGTAATAACCCTTCAGAAATTTTGGGAATACTTGGCACATTTGGCAATTCTAACCCGAATTTATTTTTGATAAATCCCAATGGGATTGTGTTTGGGGAAAATGCCAGTTTAAATGTACAGGGTTCATTTGTAGGGACGACTGCAAACGGGGTTCAGTTTGGCAATCAAGGTGTTTTTAGTGCCACAAATCCCCAAACAGTGCCATTGTTGACTATTAATCCTTCGGTATTACTGTTTAATCAAATCCAAGCAAATGGTGGAATTATTAATCAATCGCAATCACCCGCAGGTACTAATCTCATCGGCGCAGATGTTACGGGTTTGCGAGTTGCTGATGGTAAAAGTTTGCTGCTTGTTGGTGGAAATATCAATATAGATGGTGGGAGTATTCGCGCTTATGGCGGAAATGTTGAGTTAGCAGGTTTGGCTGCACCGGGAAATGTGGGATTGAGTATTGCGGGTGATAATCTGGGTTTAGTTATACCTGAGAATGTGGAACGCGCTGATGTTTCGTTGAGTAATGGTGCAGAAGTTAATGTTCGCAGTGAGGGTGGCGGGAATATCAAAATTCAAGCTAGAAATGTAAACTTGGCAGGGGAAAGTAAACTAAGAGCAGGAATAGATAGAGGTTTAGGTACTCGAAGTAGTCAAGGTGGAGATATTACTATTAATGCCACAGCAGATACAACGTTAATAGATGAAAGTTTCATCGCTAATGTCGTGCAAGAAAGAGCATTTGGTAATGCTGGCGATATCAATATTACGACTGGGACATTGACATTACGCGATGGTGGACAAATCAATGCTAATCTCTTTGGAGAAGGTAATGCAGGAAATATAAATATCAATGCTCAAGGTGATATCAGTTTTCGTAACTCAACAGGGGAACTTAACGGAATTTTTTCCGGGGTAGCTGAGGGTACAATAGATAATGGTGGGAACGTTACTATCAATACTAGATCCTTGGAAATAAACGATGGTTCACAAATTCAAGTTAGCACTGAAGGAAAAGGTAATTCTGGTAATATCATCATTAATGCTCGTAATAATATTTTGTTAGATGGTAGTAACGGTAATAGATTTAGCCGGATTATTAATAATGTGCAATCCACTGCTGAAGGTAACGCAGGTAATATTGAAATCACGACAGGTACGCTAAAAGCTACTAATGGAGCTTTTATTGGTAGCAATATCTTTGGCAAAGGAAATGCTGGAAATATCAGCATTAATGCCCTTGATAATATAGTCTTCGATAGTAATAGTGATGTTAGTAGTCAGGTGCTTAATGGGGGGGTAGGTAACGGAGGAAATATTTATCTTAAAACGGGTTCACTGTCATTAACTAACGGCGGTCAAGTATCAACAAATGTCTTAGGACAAGGCAATGCCGGAAATATTACAATAGAAGCCTCTGAAAATGTTAAGTTAGATGGCTTTTTCGTGGACGTGGATTCTAATCGGTTTAGTGGTTTACAAAGCAACTTACTCATTGGAGGTGTTGGTAAAGCAGGAAATATTCAAGTTACAACAAGCTCACTTTCTATTACTAATGGTGCCAGAATATCTAGCACTGCTGCTGGAGTTGGAAATGCAGGAAATATCACTATTAATACCCGCGATAATATGGCAATTTCAGGTTTTGGAGGTAGGGAAAAAATTGGCAGTCTAGTATCAACTGAAGGTATTCAAAACGGGATAAGTAATGGTGGTGATATTCGCATCACTGCAAGTAATTTACTACTGAAAGATGGCGGACAATTAAGAGCTATCAACGGCGGACAAGGAAATGCAGGTAATATCTTTCTTGATGTTGGTAATACTATTACTTTTGATGGAATTGGCGGTAATGGTTTGCCCAGTAGTGCAGATACACGAGCATTCGATGGTAACGGCGGAAATATTCAAATTGAAACAGGATCGCTGTTTTTAACAAACGGTGGTGCCATATCTTCTCCATTTACCGGAGTAAGAGGTAATAGTGGAAATATCACCATTAATGCTCGTGATAGCGTCAGAATTGATGGTGTAGTTAAAGGTGTAACTTTTAGTACTGGTCAAATTCTTGATGTACGTAGCAATATAGCTAGTTCCTTGCTGAATGGTGAAGGTAAAGGAGGTGACATCGAAATAACAACCGGGTCATTTTCCCTTACCAACGGTGCAGACATTTTTGGAGCCACAAATGGACAGGGAAATGGAGGCAATATTACCATCAACGCCCGCGATACAGTTTCTGTCACCAACGGTGCAACCATTTCTGGAGCCACAAATGGACAGGGAAATGGAGGCAATATCACCATCAATGCCGGCGATACAGTAACTATTGATGGTGGAGAAAATGGTTTATTTACTTCCGTAGGCACTAGTGCGCTAAACAATAGCGTGGGTAACGCTGGGGATATCCGTATCAACGCCAGAGAATTATTTCTAAAAAATGGTGCTATACTCGATGCTTTTAGTAGTGGCCAAGGGAATGGTGGTAATATCTTTATCGATACACGCAATGCTGTAATTATCGATGGTATTAGTAGCAATAAAACGACTGGCGTTTTAACTATTTTGGGCGCTGGAGGTGTTGGCAAAGGTGGGGATATCCAAATTACAACCAACTCTTTAACACTAAGTAATGGTGGACTACTTATTGCTACCAGTTTTGGCAAAGGTAATGCAGGTGACATTATAGTTAATGCTGGCAATGCTATTGGCATTGATAGTGTCGGTAGTAATGGAAGTTCAAGCGGTGTTTTTACTACCTTAGAAGGTAACTCTGAAGGTAAGGGAGGCAATATTAACCTAACAACAGGTTCTTTATTTTTAACCAAAGGTGGAACAGTCAATGCTAGTACTTTTTCTATAGGTGATGGGGGTAATATCACCATTAATGCACGCGATCGCATTTTAATTGATGGTGTTAGCACCACAGGTTTTTCTAGCGGTGTTTTTAGTGCAGTCAATTCAACATCTGTTGGCAATGGAGGTGATATTAACCTGACAGCAGGCTCTTTATTTTTAACCAACGGTGGAGCAGTAAGTACCAGCAGTGTGGGACAAGGGAAAGCCGGAGATATTAATATTAATTCTGGTTCCACAACACTTGATAATCAAGGATTTATTGCAGCAATAACCAACTCTGATGATGGTGGAAATATCAATTTAACTGTTAATGACCTTTTACTATTGCGTGGCGATAGCGTAATTTCAACCACCGCAGGTAGAGCGCAATCAGGTGGCAATGGTGGTAACATCAAAATCAAATCAAAATTTATCGTCGCTATCCCCAAAGAAAACAGCGACATTAGCGCCAATGCCTTCACAGGAACAGGTGGAAACGTCGAAATTAACTCGCAAGGTGTCTTCGGTATCGAAAAGCGTCCAAAGCCAACCGAAAAAAGTGATATTACCGCCAGTTCCGAATTAGGCGTTTCAGGTGTGGTTAACATTAACGTATCCGATACCAGTTCTATTCAAAACAGCTTTACTGAATTATCCCCAGTCATCGATACTAATGCACTCATCGCCAATAGTTGCATTTCACGCGGCACTAAACGACAAGAAAATTCTTTTACTATTACAGGTTCTGGCGCTTTGACTACTAATCGTCCTGGCGATGTTTTGGTTTCTAACTACACAACTGGTGAGGTGAGAAGTGTAGAAACTTCATCCCGTCCCTGGAAGAAAGGCGACCCAATTATCGAACCCCAAGGATTATATCAGCTGAATAATGGACAGTTGCTATTGAGCCGAGAATGTTCTAATTAATTTTATGGATTTAGATCCCCGACTTTTTGAAGAAAGGCGGAAGTTGCTACAGACAAGGCAAAACAGAGAAATTTCTCTGTATACCCAGAGTTTTACCTCCTATTGCCCCGATGTATTCTCAAATACTGAACAAAGACTCAAATCCCCGACTTTTTGAAGAAGTCGGGGATTTAAACCTAGCAATTTTCACAAATCAAAACATTACACCCCTGTTTGCTAAAATCAAAACAAACTATAAAAATCCTACTAATGGTAGCCATCCCCCAGCAACCGCTAAAAATGACCATTGAGGAATATTTTGCCTGGGAACTCCAGCAAGAACTTCGTTACGAATATGTCAATGGCGAAGTTTTTGCGATGACAGGTGGGACAATTCCCCACAATGACATTGCACTTAATTTTTATAGGGCTTTATACCCACATTTACGTGCTAGAGGTTGCCGAGTGAATGTGTCGGATGTCAAAGTGCAAGTCACTCCTCAAAGTCCCTATTACTATCCTGATGTTATCGTCAGTTGCGACCCTCAAGACCTGAATGCCCGCAAATTTATTCAAAACCCGACAATTATTGCCGAAGTTCTCTCCCCTAGTACAAGCGGGAAAGATAGGGGCGAAAAATTCACCAATTACCTGAAAATTCCCTCTTTACAAGAATATTTATTGATAGATTCCCAAACAATCTCCGTCGAACGCTACTGTCGAGGAGAGGGTAGAATGTGGCTTTATTATCCCTACACTGAGGGAGATATTATTACCTTACCCAGCATTGAATTTGAGTTGGCGATCGCACTATTCTATGAAGGTGTTATTGTTGAACCAGAATAATAGCTGTATTTATAGTGCAATACAACGAACATAAATAATGCTTTTTTGCTCTTTGTTTTAAGCTTGTCCTGATTTATTAGATATAAATACCGTGAAACTCATAATGCTCGTATTTTTGAGTAATTCTCTTTGCTCAAAATTACTACATTTAAGCTCTTTTTTTTGTTAAATTGCCCAATTTTTGAGAGCAGTTGGCTTTTTGACACTTATCGAAAATTTGGCATTATAGCCTGTGGGCTTATCTGAAGTGTATTGAATTTTGTTTGACTGCTAATCACCAAATTTGTCAAATGACAATACAGTTTTCTGTAATCTTTAATACCAGATGCTGCACCTGTCGGTGGTAAGTCCTGCATCTTGATCAGCATAAACGGTGAAGGAATAATTTTTACGTTTTTTGTATTCTGTAATATGTAAGCAAAAAAGCTGAACAGCAAAACAATTCAACAATTTGTCATTAGGAGAAAAATTATGTTCAAAAGAATGATTACATCCTTAGTAGCATCTGTAGGTTTATTCACCCTAAATGCTAACCCTGTATTAGCAGAAAGAGCAACTAGTTTTAGAGTATCTAATACCAGTTATCCATCAACTTGTAATATTGTGTTCGGAGATCAAAGATATAGTTGTACTTCTACTGTGGTAGGTGCTTTTGATAATGCTAGTGCCAATATTAAGTTATGCTCACCAAGCTATTGTTTCCTCCTCATTTTGAATCCTACCCAACTAGTTAATGCTTCCAGTGGGGAATATTTCTATGTTGACCAAATGTCATGGCAAGAAGGTAATTATATCACTCGCACATGGAATGTATCTCTAACCTGTGGGCTGAGTTCAGGAATAGGATGTGTGGGAACATCAGAAGATGGTAGTGCGATCGCTCTGTATACAGAGTAGTCTTTTACTTAATCCATTGTAATTTTTTGCTTTGATGCTAACAGGAACAGGTGAAAAAGTCGAAATAAACTCACAAGGTATTTATTGTTAAAATGGCTGATATCGTACTAAAAAATTAAAGCCATTATCTTGTAGTGAATTACCGCGATCGCTTGTTCCTATTAATGGTATACCGTAATCTGCACGCAGTACTAAACCGTTAAAAGGTTGCCAATTCAAAGCTAATCCCAGACTAGCAAGAGTTTGTGAGTCTGGATTACTACCGCGATTATTCCAAACTGTACCGATGTCAAAAAATGGTATTAGTTGTAGTGTCTCCAAATTTGATGCTAGGGGAATGCGAACTTCTACACCGCCAACTACCCCATTGTCAGCTACAAGTTGATTTTGACCATAACCTCGCACTGTGTCTACTCCCCCAATGCTAATTTTTTCTAGCGAAAGTAAGGAATCAGGCGTAAGTTGAGTGTTAACTTTGGCTAGCATCAAGATGCGGGGAGATAGCCGTTGCACCCATTGAAATTGTCCCACCCAGGAGAAAAAACGCCCATCAGTACCAGTATCGTTGACGGTAGCATCTATTGCACCTATCCCAAAACTAAATTGTGATCGCGCCGCTAAGACACTGTTAGTATCACGTTGTAACCAATCTTGAAAAAAGCGGATTACCGTAACTCTTGATTCCCCATCTTCAGGCCCTTCAGTAAAGGAGAAGGGAATATCATTGAGGATGTAAGTTTGACTGCGCCGTAAATCAAATGCTAAACCTACAGCAAATTCGTTGTTTGGCGTGTGAGTTAAGGGTTGACGGACGTTAAAAGAAAGGGTTTCGGCTTCGCTGCGGATATTTAAATCACGAAATTTGCTTTCAATAATACTGTTATCACTATTGCTGTAGCGGACACTAATAGTTCCATCTAGGGCGTTAAAGGGAATAGAGTAACTGATATTGTAAATGCCTAACCCTTCAGTGATGCCATATTCAGCACTGAATTTATCTCCAAATCCTGATATATTATCGTGAGCAACAAAAACACTTGCTTGTTCTGAACCAACGCTAGTTGATTGGTTATTTGCAAAGACTACCCCAACGTGAAATGGTGGTGATTCGATAACTGTCACCTGTAAAATATTGCTACCTGGGGTGCTACCTGCGGTTAACTCAGCATTTACTCGTTCAATTATAGGGTCAAGTTGTAATAATTGTAGCGCTTCTTCGAGACGTTTTTGGTTTAAAGGCTTACCCGCAAGCCGTTCAATTCTAGAACGCACATATACAGGTTCCAATCTTTTTAACCCTAAAATTGAAATGCCTTCAAGTTCGCCTTCTACAACTTGGATTTGCACGACACCACTAGCAACATTTTGATTGTTGGGAAGAAATGCACCACTGGTGATATAGCCATTTTTAACATAAAGTTCAGTGATTTGCGATCGCAGTTGCAATAATTGCTCAAATGTGACGTTTTGATTTTCTAAAGGCTGTTTTAACTTGATGATTTCAGCTTTTAAAACAGAATAGCCTGTAACTTGGATTTCTTTGACAAAGAAACTTTCACCACTGGGAAAGGTTGTATCGGGGAGATTTTCTTGTGGGGGTGATGGGAGTATGGGAACAGTTGGTGTTGGTGTAGGAACAGTAGTTGGCGTTGGAGATGGCTGAGGAATAGTTTCTTCTACTTTTGCTGGAATATTGGGGGGAATAGTTACTCCAGATGGGGGTGTCGATTGTGCAGATACTGGGATGGGAGTAATGCTGATGCAGGAAAATAATATGAAAAAAAGTTTTTGAAACGGTAGATAGGAACTCATTATTGATCTATGATTTGTTAGGAGTAGTAACTAAAATAGTTCTATTTATTCGCACCACTTGACTTGGCGATCGCGTTAATAAATTAGATATGTAACAAGTATTACCACTTAATTAGAATACCATACTACTTTCCTTGATAATTGCACCTTTATGCAATCATTGAGTTCTAATTTTTCCATGCTAATATTTAGAAATTACGCCTTAGACATAGGAGTGAAAATTAATTCTACGTTGCCCGAAATCCTTGTTAGACAAAATTTACATAACTGAAGGCTTGTCCAAGGGTATTGCATTTACGTCATTTTCACTTCTATGTCTTTTGATAAAGCATACATGATGACGCAAATGTTGACTTTTTTGTTTGCTGATCACCAAGTAACTTGAAAAAGTGATAATGTAATTGCTATATCTTTTCTACATCTACAGTCGAGCATTGTCTCAGAGTATCACAAGTATAAGCTGCCACTGAACCATCAGGCTCAATAGAAAACAAAAAATTATCAGCAGCATAAGTAGGATGTCTTCTGGAAGTTCCAGCATAGACGGGGTTATATCCCAATAAAACTAATCCTTGAGCAGAGGACTTGAGGCTAATTTCTTGATCTATAACCTGCTTCTTATTTATACTAAGGTCAAAATATCTAGTTCTCATCGCTCCAGAATATCCCTTCATTACCAGCACACTTTGATAGACGATTCCATCAACGCTATATCTTAGCTGCCAATTTCCGTAAATCGGAGAATTTGCATCTATAATTTGTGCGATCGTATACGATGAAGATTGAGAAACATCTGGTGTTTGTACTAAAGCATTTCTCGCCTCTGCTGACTTGATACCAAACAATCCAATCCCAGCTACTAAAATGGCAATCGAAGTGCTTTGTTTGAAATTTGGTAATGTCAAAGATGTTGTTAAAATTGTGTTGCGAACTAATTTAGAAAACATAATCAACCCCTCAGTCTAAGTTAAAAAAATTACAAACTTTTCATCAGTAACGGGGAATCAATTGATGTTTTTTGTGGTTTTTCGATTCATTAACCGTTTCTTTAATACTCAGATTAAGGGAGATGACTAAGTAACACACTCACTATTTATGCACAGACAATTGCATAATTTGTATAGTGCGATCGCATGATTGCGCATCCCATTATGTAGAAAACTGTATAGACGAATGGCACTAAGAAAAGGGACAATCGTTGAAGCAGCAGGGGTGCAGAGGAGCAAAGGAGCAGGGGAGAAAGAAGAAGTTTTAGGCAATACGAAGGGATATTTAGAAATTCCCCTCTGCACCCTTGCCCCTCTGCAATCCTTACGCTGCCTACCATTCAGCTTAACTTAGTGCCATTCCTGTATAGACTATTTCAGGACTTACGCAGTGGTGTTCAAAATCAAGGTCTTTTGACTGTTGACTATTTATGGTAATTTAAATAATAAAAGCTAAATAAATATTTTTTCTTGATGTAAAAATATGAAATTCAAAAATAAATATCTCCAAATATTGCTCTCTAAGCCTCGGCTAATATATATGTTGCTGAAGCTGGGAAAACTAAATCATCATCAATTCACTAAAGTATTATTTTTGCTAACTATCGTCATTTGTTTATTGTTTGGACAATTTGTATCCGCACAAACTCCAAATGTTAATTCATTAGTTGAACAGGGAATTAAAGATTATAATGGGGGAGATTTTTTTAATGCAATCAAGCATTGGCAAGAATCATTAAATCAGTATAAAAATAATCCGTCAGCTAAGGCTATTGTCAATGAAAATTTGGCGCGTGCTTACCAGAAAGTAGGAGAAGAGAAAGCAGCGATCGCATCCTTATCAGCAGCTATTAATGACTATGGTACAGTGGGAAATATCCAACAAGTCGGACGCATGAAATCGGAACTTGCCCAAGTTTACAGCAATTTGGGACAACCGCGCAAGGCGATCGCACTTTTGTGTGGCAAATTAATAGATAAGTCGAAAACATCCGAAAATCAGGCAATGGAATGCACTATTGAAAGTGCAGCACAAATTGCCACTAAATATAACGACAAAGACGGTAAAGTTGTAGCTTTGGGTATTCTCGGTGAAGCATATCGCTTAATTGGAAGTTATGACCAAGCAATTAAGTATTTAGATGCAGCACAAAAAGTTGCTCCTCAAGACTTTTTGGTGTTAAATAGTTTGGGTACTGCTTATAGAAGTCGCGCTCAATTGCGAGAGTTACAAGCTGATTCTGCCAAGAAAACTGGTATTTTGAGTAAAGAACGAGAATTTACTCAAAAGTCTGTAAAAGACTACGAAAAAGCTCGTCAATATTTCCAGGATAGTATAAAATTCGCTCGCAACGAAAAACAAGATTTAGCTCAGATGCGGGGATTATTAAATTTAATTCAATTGGATTCCCAGAAAAATCAAAGCAAATTTATTAATGATCAGGAGTTTAACAAAACCCTCCAGGATGCTTTAAAAATTCTCAAAACCTTACCAGACTCAGCTACAAAAGTCTATGGGGAAATTAATTTAGCATACTTACAGCGCGATACTCAAGGAACTTCACCTTTTACGCGCTGCCAAAATCCTGGTGACAACGAAGCATTGAATTTGCTGGAAAACTCAGTATTAACAAGTAATAAATTACAGGATAGTCGCTTAATTTCCTATTCTAATGGTGCTTTAGGTCATTTCTGGGAATGTTTCAGAAATAATGAAAAAGCCTTAAAATATACCCAGGCAGCCATTAATGAAAAAGCCTTAAAATATACCCAAACGGCTATTATTACAGCAGACAGAAAGTTGAGTGCAAAAGATAGCTTATATTTGTGGGAGTGGCAAGCAGGAAGGATTTTAGATCAACAGAACCGCAAAGAAGAAGCGATCGCATCTTATCAAAGAGCATTTGATATCTTAGAAGATATTCGCCAGGATATTTTGACAGCCGAACGGGATGTACAATTTGACTTCCGCGATGTTGTGCAGCCATTATACCGCGCATTGGCAGAGTCTCGGCTCAATTTGTTAGGAGTCGGGGCAATTAGCGACGAACAACGTGCAAAGGAACTATCGCAAGTAGTTAACACCATTGATGCTCTGAAACTTGCAGAATTACAAAATTATTTTGGCAATGATTGTATTTTGAGTGGGTTAAATCCCAAACAAGTGGGGGAACTCCTCGAAGATAATAGTGTAGCGTTTAAAAATACCGCATTTTTGAGTTCCATCATTTTAGATAACAAAACTGGGATATTATTGCAGTTACCCAATCAGTCAACTAAATTTAGGTGGATTGAAGACCCCAATCAACAAGGTACAACTAAAATAGTTGATAAAGATAAACTAGAGAAAAAAATTGCCGAATTTCGCCAAGGATTAATTGCAGGAGAAATAGCAATTAATTACGATACAGCAACGGCAGCAGAGCTTTATGATTGGATAATTCGCCCCTTTGCGGAAGATATTAAACCGGAAGAAGTTAAAACTCTTGTGTTTATTCAGGATGGTTTTTTGCGTAGCGTACCAATGGCTGCACTTTATGACAGTCAACAACAGAAATATTTAGTTGAAACCTACGCCATTGCCACAACTCCTAGTTTACGACTTACCACACCAAAATTACGCGATCGCAGTACTCAAAGAGCGCTAATTTTGGGTTTGACAACAGAAGCAACAATCGACGGTAAGACTTTTGATGCACTTTCTGCGGTTCCTGGTGAAATTAGTATCGTGGATAGTATATTTCCTAATAGTATCAAACTCACCGACAACAACTTTATCCCCGAAAATTTTCAGCAAAAACTTCAGAAAACCACATACCCCATCGTTCACATAGCCAGCCACGCTCAATTTGGCATCATTCCTGAAGACACCTTCATTGTCACAGGCAAAAACCAAAAACTTACTATCAGTCAATTAGAAACATCTCTGCGAAACCTCAACAGCAAATCAGATAGTGTCGAACTTCTAGCACTTACAGCTTGTGAAACCGCAGTTGGCGACGACCGTGCCACACTAGGATTAGCAGGAGTTGCATTGCAAGTTGGAGTTAAAAGTGCAATCGCTTCTTTGTGGAGTATCAAAGATGAATCAACAACCGAGCTAGTCAAAACATTCTACACCAACTACCGCTATTCAGGAATGAGTATTGCAGAAGCATTGCAAAAAGCCCAAATTAGAATGATTCATGCTAAAAAATTGGCGCAAACTGAAGATATAAATATCAAATATGATAACCCGGTATATTGGGCATCAATGATTGCGATCGGTAATTGGCTTTGAAAAAAGACTTGTCGAAGTTCCTTAGAGGGTTTTCATCATATTTCATCCTTGCAAAACTTCAACCGCAGTTAACTGAAGATTAGCAAAAATTGAAGAAACAATAACACTTTCTCCCTGATAAACTCGCTCATCATAAAATCCCTCTACTCATATCTTGCACCTGATAAAAACAATCAGTATTAACCAGGAACGAGAAAATAAAAGTAACATCTAAAAATGGAGCTTCTACTTTATGTACTGATATAATAAACTACATTTATTATCAGGATATATACAAATGACATATACAAAAATGGGAATAATGTCATCTGCATAAAGATATTTTTATATGTTCGTAAAAAATGAGAGAAAAGGGCGTAGATAACATAAATAACAGCAAGAAATATGGAAATCATTCTTGCCCACGCCCATACCCTAATGTATACGATTCTGGCATTGATGCCTACTCGTTATCAACGAGACAACTTGGAAGCAATGCTAGGGCTATTTTTGGCGGCAGATGGAAAACCTTTGCCACACTATAGCAAATCCTTTTCTGTTAGCGCTCTAAGTCGATTTTTAAATACTTATAAATGGCCGACTCGCAAGTTAATTCGTCATGTTCGCCAACAGGCGATTGAGCCTGGTTTTCAGTCATTGTCCATTGGGAAGAAAAGCGTTTCTACAAGTAATAGTTGACCTGACAACTTTAGAGAAATGTGGTCAGTTTAAAGCATTTAAAAATCTAATAACCGTTTACAACGGTAAACGAGGCTTGCATATAGTAGTCTTATATTTGGTAGTTGGACAATGGCGTATCCCTTGGAATTTCCGTGTCTGGAGAGGTAAAGGGACAGCTAGCCCGTCTCAATTAGCATTGCGAATGGTACGTCATTTACCCAAAGATTTAACCAAAAGATTTCGGGTAAAAATTCTCGCTGATACTGCTTTTGGGACTAAAGATTTTATTAACAACATTCGGAAACTAAAATATCATGCTGTTATTGGTATTGGTTGTAATCGCAAGTTGGTTAATGGTTATCCAGTTAAACTTCTACATCGTCGAGGGCAACAGGTTAGACTTGTTGGATTAGATTTTCCTGTCACTCTTTCTTGGTATTACTTCAAACGCGATAATGGTCAGTTTGTTAAAAGATATGTTATTTCTACACAACCTCTTAAAGCTAGTACTATTTCCTGGTGGGGTAAACGTCGTTGGAAAATTGAAGGTTGGTTCAAAACTGCTAAATATCGCTTTGGTTTAGATAGATTTGGACAAGGTACTCTTTTAGGAATTTATCGTTGGTTAGTCTTGTCCATTACTGCCTATTTATTAGCATATTGGACGTATCTTTCATCCTGTTTACCTGATTCTTTGGACTGGGGTAAAGCTGCTTTTCTTGCACTATCTACTTTTTTACCTCATTTAGTCTTGTCTTTATTGCTACTAGATATTGAACGGCTTCGACCCTTAGCACTTAGTCATGGAATTGACATTACTATTTCCAGGTGCAAGATATGAGTCTACCCATTCCAAAACCGTCACCTTTTGAGCGATAGGATCAACAATCCAATACTCAGCAATACCCCGTGCTGCATACTCAGAACGCTTGTAACGATAATCCCGATTTTCCTGATTTGGACTCACCCTTACGGGTGACGCTCCTGCGTCGCTACCGCTTGCGCTAACGTCAGTTGCTTCAACGCGGGGAACCCGCGCAACGCACTGACTCACCACCTCAACCACCAACAACGGCGGCGGCATATCCATCAAAATTAGCGATCGCTTTGCCCCTTGCATTACCGTCGCTAACTCTTCCGACTGGAGTTTAGACTAAATTGGAGCAAGTTTCTATGTTTGAGTCCATTGAGCAATCCTCAAAAAGCCTATGGAATGGACAGTGTAGTAAAAACTATCCCTCGTCGGAGGAGATTACAGGAATTATTGAAGAGTTTGGGCACAATTGTATCTGCAACCAAACCCTCAATAAATCGGCAAACCCACCTCAAATAAACCTTAAGCAACGCAAAGTCTTGGGTCTAGCCTTTGGTTTATCGAGTAATTAGTCTAAACTCCAGCTTCCGAAAACAGCGTCAGATTGTGGTTAAACTACAAATTACAAATTATTCTGGCATTTTCGACTGAGTATCAAGCGTCCATCAGCAAGTCGATAAAGCCCTTGTGGTTCCACTATTCCATCGCCTTTTTTCCAAGTCTGCGATGTTGGTTCAACACTACGCACATCACCAGTCGAATAGACTGAAACTAATTCATCCCCCGGACTATTACGTAAAGCACCAGAACCAGTGATGAAGAATGTACTTTCTTGTTTTGAACTGCGAACAATGCAACTATTAGCAATTAGTGCATTAGTATCGATGACATTTGGGGATAATTCGGTGAAGCTGTTTTGAATGGAAGTGGTATCGGGTGCGTTAATATTTGTTATACCTGAAACACCTAATTCAGAACTTGCAGTAATATCACTTTTTTCAGTTGGTTTTGGACGCGACTTAATACCGAAGATCCCTTGGGAGTTGATTCGGATGTTTCCACCAGTTCCCGTGTAGGCATTTGCGCTGATGTCGCTGTTTTCCTTGGGGATGGCAACGATAAATTTAGAGTTGATATTGATGTTACCGCCATCGCCACCAGCTTGGCTTCTACCTGCGGTAGTTGAAATTAAACCGCCACCTCGCAACAGTAATAAATCAGCGATATTGAGGGTTATGTCACCACCATTACCTGCATTCGTGAAAGAAGCGATCGCACTACCTTTGCCATTAATTTCTAGAACATTAGCACTAATTCTAATATTTCCAGCGTCACCTGTACCTAAGCTGCCGGAGACAATTTCAGCATTATCACGTATAATCAGACGATTGGTAGTAATATCTATATCACCACCTTGACCATTAGCTCCTTCGTCAACAGATGATAGTAAGCCAGTTGCAAACTCACTCTCTGAACCAGTCAGGATAATGTTATCAGCTTGTACCGTTAAATTACCCGCGTTTCCATTTCCTTGAGTTGCTGATGATATCTGTGATTCTTCTTGTACATTTAATAGTTGAGTTGTGATACTGATATCACCTGCGTCACCTGTAGCTTCATCGTCAACCTGAGTTCTAACGCTGCTACTTCCACGTAAATCAAAACTTCTGGCATTAATCGTAATAGTTCCTGCATTACCTTGATTGAATGTGACGGCAGAAATTTCTCCGTTATTGCTGAGGTTTAAGCGTCCTGTTGTAACGTCAATGCTTCCCCCCGAACCAATTCCCCCAGTTTGCAATTCTGCAAATAAACCTGATGGTACAAATGAACCATCTAGTCGTTCTCCACCAACCCCAGTAATATCAATAGAATCAGTGGCACGAACCACCAAATTACCCCCTTGTCCCCGTCCCAATAACACTGAGGTTGATATATTTCCACCATTACTCAACCGCAATCGTTCTGTATCAATAGTTATCGTGCCACCTCGCACATCTGCATTACTTCCCTGAACATCAGAGGTTAAGTTACTTGTATCAAAAAACCCCCCGAATCGGGACAGTACTTCTTGTAATAGAGGATCAGACAAGATTTCTTCCGCACCAGCTTGATCTAGTGTAGCCAAAAGCTGTTCTTTAGGTACGAAAACAAACCCATCCACTTCTACATCCTTGGCGCGGATGGTAATATTTCCAGCATTTCCACTGCTTTGAAGAGATGTGGTGCTTACGCTTCCTCCTTGAATAGCAGTCAATCGAGGCGTTTCAATTGTCACGTTACCGCCATTCCCTGAGCCAGAAAATGTACTGCTTGACAGACCACTAGAGTAACCGCTAATTTCTACGTATTCACTAGCTTTAATAAAAATGTTAGCTGCATTTGCACTGCTAAAAGTATTTGTGCTGATATCACCCCCATCCTTGAGATTAAGTCGCTGGGTTTCAATAGTGATATCCTCTGCTATTGCTTGAGTTGTACTTCCAGGGCGAACACCTGTAAATATAGTACCATTGGTAACATTAACCGCATTCCGAGCCTGGATGAAAATAGAGCCAACACTTCCACTTTCAGTAATTGCTATTACTCCCCCCCCTAGAAGAACTCGCAAAGTGCCGGTTTCAATTCGCAGATTACCTGTTGAACCCGAACTTAAGCTTCCAAGTCTTAAAGAACCTTGGTTAGTGATATTGACATCATCGGTAGCTCGCACTGTCAAGTTCCCTGCATTACCAGCACCCGCAGATATAACACTGACAAAACCGCCATTAATATTAACAGACTCAGCAGCATTTAAAGTGAGATTTCCCCCATTGCCTGTACCACCAGTGTTTACCGAAATACCACTGCGATTTTCTGCATTTTCATCTCCGGTAATTGTGATTTTATTAGCATTGATAGTAAGATTACCACCCGCACCCGTAGCTGAAGCACGGCTGTTGGAAAAAATCTGACTGCTGTTAGCCAGATTAACTGCATCGCTGGCTTGAATTTGAATATCACCACCCTTTGCTGCACCAGAAGTGCCGCTCTGAATTCTAGCGCCGTTATCTAAATTAAGTTGAGTTGCATCAACAACAATTGAGCCGCCATTGTTACCGAAAATAATGGAACCGTTTAGCCCAATCTCCCCCCCAAATAGTTCAATTGCACTATTACCACTTGCAATGATGAAGCTATCATTCGTTAAGTTAATGGGTGCGCGTCCGAAATTTTCTGGAAACTGAAAACCCAATGAGGAGCCATTGACATTCAGCCCAACGCTTGAATCTCCACCGACTGCTGCCAATTTTACTTGTCCATTTTGAGTAAACAAAAAACTACCATCCAAGGTGATTTCACCGCCGATCAATGCTAAGGTGCTACCATTGCCAACACGCAAACCATCAACAGGATTTCTCTCTGAATCCCGAATTACTGCTTGACTAGTAATACTTCCAGGTTGTGAACCAAACTGCAAGCCAATTGGTACATTAATACTCAACAACGGCGACGCTTGGGGATTTGTAGCGCTAAATTCTACCCCATTAGGAAAGACAAAGCTATTTGCTGTCGTCCCCATAAATGATCCCTGAATATATAAAGTGGCATTTTGACCGAATACAATGCCATTAGGATTTAGCAAAAACAAATTTGCATCACCTAATACTCCCAATGTCCCGGAAATATTCGATGAGTTACCACCAGTAACGCGGGAAAAAATATTTGTAATGCCCTCTGGATTGGCGAAATAAACACCTCGACCATCACCTACATTAAAATCTTGAAAACTGTGAAATAGGTTAGTGCCACGAGCCGCACCGCCATCAATAATATCATTACTTTGATTAAAAGGAATGACTTGCGATCGCTCACTTCCCAGGCTGTTATCGTGAGTTAATTGAGCAAAAGCAGGATGAATAGAAAGTGCGATACCTACGGTAAGCTCCGCGATCGCCCCCATGCAACCCAGCCATCCAGGGACAGCAAACCGCCAAATCTTCACCATAACCTCTGCGCCTTTGTTTGATAATAGTTGCCTATCTTGTGCTGGGTGGATTTTAAAGGTCATTTTTCGATATCAATTAAGAAAACTTTGGACAATTATCCCTCCTTTGGGGTAATGTTATTTGACGCTTGCACCGACACTAAAAGACCTTTAAGCCTCCTATTAAGAGTTCCCTTTTAATGACATTCTCGACTGAGTACCAAGCGTCCATCAGCAAGTCGATAAAGCCCTTGTGGTTCAACTATTGCATCGCCTTCTTTCCAAGTTGGCGATGTTGGTTCAACATTACGCACTTCACCAGTTGAATAGTTTGAAATTAATTCATCCCCCGGACTATTACGTAAAGCACCAGAACCAGTGATGAAGAATGTACCCTCTTGTTTGGAACTGCGAACAATGCAACTATTAGCGATAATTGCATTAGTATCTATGACATTTGGGGATAATTCGGTGAAGCTGTTTTGAATGTAACTCGTATCAGGTGCGTTAATATTTGTTATACCTGAAACGCCTAATTCCGAACTTGCAGTAATATCACTTTTTTCGGTTGGCTTTGGACGCGAACCAATACCGAAGATACCTTGGGAGTTAATTTGGACGTTTCCACCTGAACCAGTGTATGCATTGGCTCTAATGTCGCTGTTTTCTTTGGGGATGGCGACGATAAATTTAGAGTTAATATTGATATTACCGCCATCACCATCGGCTTGGCTTCTACCTGCGGTGGTGGAAATGAAAGGGGAGCAATGCGATTTTGTGAGGTGGTTAAAATTCGGGTACTAAATCACCTATCTAGAGGTGCGATCGCAGCCAAATAACTGTTTTTATTGAGAATCTAGCTCTGTAACTGAGAATTAAAGTCGGATCTAACAAAATCGCATCGCTCCCAATGAAAGCGCCACCGCGCAAAAATAATAAATCAGCGATATTGAGGTTTATGTTACCACCATTACCAGCATTAGTTGAAGAAGCGATCGCGCTGAGTTTACCAATAATTTCCAGAGTATTAGCACTAATTCTAATATTTCCAGCTTCACCTATACCGAGGCTGCCGGAGATAATTTGGGCATCATCACTTATATCAAGATTATTGGTAGTAATATCTATATCACCACCTTTACCATTAGCTTCTTCGTAAACTGATGATGTTATACCAGTGAATAACCCACCGTTTAAACCAATCAGGCTAATTTTATCAGCTTGTACCGTTAAATTACCCGCGTTTCCATTTCCTTGAGTTGCTAATGATATCTGTGATTCTTCTTGTACATTTAATAGTTGAGTTTTGATACTGATATTGCCTCCGTTACCCTTAGCTCCATCCTCAACCTGAGTTATGATGTAGCTACTTCCGCGTAAATCAATTTGATTGGCATTAATCGTAATATTTCCGGCATTACCTTGATTGAATGTGGAGGCAGAAATTGCTCCGTTATTGCTGAGGTTTAAGCGTCCTGTTGTCACGTCAATACTTCCCCCAGAACCAATTCCCCTAGTTTGTAATTGAGCAAATAAACCTGATGGTGCAAATGAACCATCTAATCGTTCCGCACCAACCCCAGTAATATCAATAGAATCAGTGGCACGAACCACCAAATTACCTCCTTGTCCCCGTCCCCCTGCCAATACTGAGGTTGATATGTTTCCACCATTGCTCAATCGCAATCGTTCTGTGTCAATAGTTATTGTGCCGCCTCGGACATCGGCATTACTTCCAAAAACATCCGAGGTTATGTCACTCATAGAAGAAAGACCCCCGAACCGAGACATAATTTCTTGTGTTAGAGGATCAGATACAGATAAAATTTCTTCTGCACCAGCTTGATCTAGTCCAGCCAAAAACTGTTCTTTAGGTACGAAAACAAACCCATCCAATTCTACATCTTGGGCGCGGATAGTAATATTTCCAGCATTACCACTTCCTCTACCGGATGATGTGTTTATACGTCCTCCTTGAGTTAGGGAGAGTTGAGGCGTTTCTATCGTTACATTGCCACCATTGCCTGAGCCAATATAAGTACTGCTTGATACATAGCTGTTGCTACTAATTCCTACATATTCACTAGCTTTAATCAAAATGTTAGCTGCATTTGCACTGCTAAAAGTATTCGTTCTGATATCACTCCCATCTTTGAGATTAAGTCGCTGGGTTTCAATGGTGATATCCCCTACTTTTGCTTGAGTTGTACTTCCGAGTGGTAGAAAAACATTTGTAGATATATTACTTTGAGTCACCTCAACTGCATTCCGAGCCTGAATGGAAATAGAACCGACACTTCCACCACCAGATGCAAGTGCTATCACTCCGCCCCTTAATAAATTATTTTGAAGTCGCAAAGTACCCGTTTCAATTTGTATATTGCCTGTTGAGCCAGAACTGAAGCTGAATAGCCCTAAAGAGCCGTTCTCAGTGATATTGACGGCATCTGTGGCTCGCACAGTCAAGTTTCCTCCATTACCTGCACCATCGTTGTAAACGCTGATAAAGCCACCATTGACGTTAACCGACTCTTTAGCATTGAAGGTGAGATTCCCTCCATTACCTTCACCATCGCTAGATGTAGAAATTAGACTGCTATTTCCTGGTGTTCCATCTCCGGTAATTGTGATTTTCCTAGCATTGATAGTAACATCACCACCCGCACCCGTATTATTGCTGGCGGAATAAATTGAACTGCTGTTAGCGAGAGTTACTGCATCGCTGGCTTGAATTTGAATATCACCACCCTTTGCTGCACCAGAAGTAGCACTCAAAATTTCAGAGTCATTGTCTAAATTCAATTGATTCCCATCAACAACAATTGAGCCGCCATTGAAACTAAATAGATAGGAACGGTTTCCATTTAGGGCGATTTTTCCGCCAAATAACTCAATTCCACTATTTCCACCTGTAGCGACAATTCTTCCATTCGTTAAGTTGATGGGTGCACGCCTTACATTTTCTGGTAACTTAAAACCCAATGAGGAGCCATTGACATTCAGCCCAACTGTTGTATCTCCCCCAACTGCTGCCAATTTCACTTGTCCATTTTGAGTAAACAAAAAACTACCATCCAAGGCAATTTCACCGCCCAGAAGCGCTAGGGTGCTACCAGACCCAACACCCAACGTACCAACTGCTTGACTAGTAATACTTCCGGGTTGCGAACCAAACTGCAAGCCAATTGGTACATTAATACTCAACAACGGCGACGTTTGGGGGTTTGTGGCACTAAATTCTGCACCATTGGGAAAAACTAAACTATTTGCTGTCGTCCCCATAAATGATCCCTGAATATCTAAACTGGCATTTTGACTGAATACAATGCCATTAGGATTTAGCAAAAATAAATTCGCATCACCTAATACTCCCAATCTCCCTAAAATATTTGATGAGTTACCACCTGTAACGCGAGAAAAAATATTTGTAATGCCCTCTGGATTGGCGAAATAAACGCCTCGCCCAACACCGACGTTAAAATCTTGAAAACTGTGAAATAGGTTGGTGTCACGAGCCGCACCGCCGTCGATAATATCATTATTTTGATCAAAAGGAATAACTTGCGATCGCTCACTTCCCAGGCTGTTATCTGGAGTTAATTGAGCAAAAGCAGGATGAATAGAAAGTGCGATACCTACGGTAAGCTCCGCTAACGCTCCCACCCATGCCATGAAAGCAAACTGCAAAATTTTCGCCATTTCTATTCTCCCTACTCTTTCTATAGTCTTTCCTTGGCAATTTCCTGGAGGTATTCAATGCGTTGCTCAATATTTGGTCTATTTACCTCGCTATTTGGTAAAACTTCTGACTGTGCAAGGTCTTTAACTAAAGTTGCCCCAGTTTGACCAAGTTTACCATTACTTGCTGCTTTCAATGCTTCTTCTAATGCTTCATACCACAGTTCATTTTCTGCATAATAATTTACGCTTTCTGAAATGCTAGTAAATTTTTTTTTAGTCAGTAATGGTGAATTGATAACGGTAAATTCTGCACGGTTGACAATGGAGGTATTTTCGCATTCAGTAGTTATTTGCCATAAATATGTTTTACCTACAGTTAATTCGGGATAATCTAGGGGAAGTTTTAGCTTGTTGATCCCAACTGTTGTGGGCATTTCTTGAGGGTTGCCGATTTGTTTAACAGTTGTTGGTGACTCGAATTCAAATAGTCGGAATTCTACAGTTTGGGAATTTGACATATACCAAGCAAGCATTGGACGTGTGGAAGCCATTTTACTAATAAATGTCTGAGGCGCAAGCTGCGTTAACGGAATACCGCTACTCGAACATCCACGAGAACCACCGGCACTAGAATATCCACTAGCAGGTTTGCGATCGCGCGGTTTAAACTGAGCCAATGCAGGGATTGCAGTTATCAGGAAAATCATTCCTACAAACAAGCTTGTCAATCTGTAGCTATTTCGCCAAAATCCAAAATGTTGATGATTCATGGTAGATGTTGTTGATGTGTGATTATCTAAAATTTTGGAAGAATAATTGAAAATTCATAATTCCTTTGTAGGTGTCCAACTCAGTTCGCATATAGTCCCGCGAGGTGAAATAGATTCGCGGCGAAACTCTCCTCCTAATTGTTTCGCAAGTATTTTAAACTGTTTTGTACCTTTATTTTCCACATTTGATTTAATTCCTGAGCCATTATCTTTGACAAATAATTTATATTTATCTGCACTATAAACACCCGATGCCTCAACAAATTTGACTCCCTGGGCGTGTTTACCAACATTACATAAAGCTTCTTCCAAAAACAGACATATTCCCCGTTTTTCCTCCAGATTTAAGTATTTATCGTCAAGGGGATCGAAATTGCGAATTTTGACTTTTAAGGTTGTAAAACATTCAAAATCTTGACGTTCCAATGTACTTGAATAAACTTCATATAATAAATCATGAATTGGCCGGTTTAATTCAAGTATTAATCCGCTACCTAAACGTAAGCTTTCTTCTTTTGTTAATGCTTGAAGTTTGAGAAATTCGCCAATTGCTCGAATTTCTTGATCAAGTTTTTCAAATTGCCCAATCAGTTGTTCGTTAGGGATATCTTTAGCACGGATATGCTTTAATCCATAAGCAAGGGTTTGCAAAGGGCCATTATGAATTAGGGTAAAAGTGTTTTGAATTGTATTTTGACGTTCGTTAATTTGCGATCGCAATAATTTATCGTGTTGGTAAAAGGCAAAAGCGCTCAAACCAACCCCATTCACAGCTAATATCAGCAAACTAGGTGCCACAGGAATCCATATACCCCACACCCACAGCATCATATAGCCGCACGTAAACAGACTAATTACTGCTACACCAACACTAAATATATTTCTCCAAACAGATTGGGTGAGCCGTCCGATGGCGATCGGCAAAAACCCCCAAATAAATATCCAAGTGTACTCTCCCATATCTTCCCAAGTGTTTAACATTGGGCGGCTATCTATTACAGTACTAAGAATTTGACTGATGACATGAGCATGATAGTCAATGCCATAAATTTGACCCCTTAATTTTAAACTTGGCAAAGCAGATGTATAAAAAATATCGCCAGCGCTGATGTTGCGGTTGCCAACTAATACAATGCGATCGCGCAACAATTTTGCATCAACTTTCCCATTAATAATGTCATGCAGCGACAAAACATGAAAAGGCTCAGAAGTGTTGCGGAAGTTCATCAAAATTGATACTCCGCCATCATCTTTACAATTTCGGAGATATCTAAAGTATTTGCCAAAATTCCTGACTGATACTGAATCTCCATCATCAAGACAAACGTATCCGCCAAAATTCTTGGTAATCCGGGGTAATTCTATTCCCTGAATCATGATTGTATTCGGATCATTTTTCCCAGATTGCAACTTAATTCCTTTCGCGTCTAAGTACTTAGTTACTAACTGTAACGCTAGAGAATATTTATCTTCGTTATCATTTTTAGGATTTGGTGTAAATAACAAATAGCGTCGATTTTTGCTATCTTTATCATGACGCAAATCGGCAAATCCTACTTGTTCTGCTGACAAACTCTTATGTGGGGAAATTTCGCCTGGTCGTAAAATTTTTTCAATACCAATAATATTAGTATTTTGCTGTAATACCTGGGCAAGTTTTTCTTCACCTGGTTTAACAGGAACATTCTTGAAAATATCCAGCCCAATTGCTCGCGGTTTATAAGTTTCCAGCTTGGTGAGTAATTCTGCAATTGTCCCATCTGGAACAGGATATTGCCTAATTAATTCAATATCTTTTTCATCGATACCCACAATTACTACACGTTCATCAAGTTTTTCTTCTGGACGCAGACGTAACATGGTATCGAGAAGCATCCATTCCCAATATTGCATTCCTCCAATTATACGGATCAATATCACCATAACCAGCACCACAATTCCAGGGGGTGCTGCTAGCGACCACAATCCAAATTCTTGGCGAATGCGATTCCAGATTCTCCTTCTCATTTACCTTTTTCCGGCATTAATCAATTAAACCTTCTTCACGGGAACGAACTTCGGTTTGGATTCGCATATTCTTACCATTTTGCCTACAGTCTTCAGGATACACTCCCAACACATCCTGAATCTTCGTCCAGTAAGTTCTTACCGCCCGTTCTGATTTATACATTCGATCGGCGATCGCCTTATCGGTCAAACTTTCTTCAAAAGCCAACCGCAACACCTCCAACCATTCCGGTTTGAGTTCAATTCCCGTTTTGATATCTTTGGTGTGAGTTGCACCATGAAGTGCTAAATTAACCCGCATCAGCATTTCAACTTCAGGTAATCCTTTGTCTGCGATCGCAAACCCACCTTGATGATTATCAATCTCGTGTTTGATCCGGATTAACGCCTTCACATAACTAGTTTGCACCATGAAATTGCGATCGGGATATTCTTTGAGCAAAGTTTGTAACAGCTTAATTCCGGTATCAATTTCTGCTGTCTCCCCTTGCTCAACAGGAATTGATAAATCCATTACAATCAGGTCAAACTGGTGAAATTGCAGTTGAGAAAGTGTCTCTTTTCCTGTCTGAGCCTTAATAATCGAAGCTTCGGGATACTCTCGACTTAATACATCGAGGGTACCAGTCAAAATTAACTGGTGATCATCGACAACAAGAATACCCAGCTTTTTCTCCACTGGCAAATGTCCATACAATTGATGTTCTTTCAAATCCATCACTACCATATTTTCACCTATATTACATCCAAAATCAAAGTTTATTTAAGCTTTACAGAAAAATCCTGACTCTACTTTTGAGGAATTGCCAAAATCAACAGCCTACCCTCCCTCAGACTCAAATAAGGCAAGGGATAGAGCTAAAAAATAAATTACCCACTGAGGGAGAAGTGGAAGTAAACTCAAGCTTACTGAGCAGGCTTTTGAAGCACAATTCATTGATATCTTGCACCTTTATATCCCTAAATGTACTCTTTGAAGTATCCGCCTATTTTAATTGAGAATGAATTTTCAACCTATGCAGAAAAGTGCAAATCTGAACCTATCCCACTAATAAAATTTTGATAGGAATCATATTTGATTACTATTGACTGAAGGAAGGGCGGGTTTCAATACGGTTCAGATAAGATCCCCCCGCCCGCGGCGACCCCCTTAAAAAGCAGGGCTGTTTCATTCCCTAATCAGCTCAAAAAATCAAGGGTTATGGGGTCAAATGAGCAGGTGCGACCTGAACTGGTCGTTTAGAACGCGGAATCTACTCCGCTAAGGGATTCACACCCCTTACCCTCACGGAAACGACTCTAAGAAAGAGTTTGGTCACGCCCAAGTAAGTAATGAAACAGGCGGAGTGCAGACCCCGAAAGTAGCCAAAAACTGGTTATAGAGCAAGAGGGAGTTCTCTATTATGAACATAAGTGAATTGTCATTTTAAACTACGTCATTTGACAAAAAGCCAAATTAGGCTGATAGGCTTTAACCAAAAGGTAAATGAGTAGTTTTGGTGTTTTGCTCTCACCAAAAAGTGTGAATACAAATCCCATCGTAGAAGAGACAACATCTTAGGAGAACAGACAACTAAACGACGCAACAGGCAGCAATTCTCATTATGAGAATAATTATCACTACAATCTGGAACTATGCAAAATTTTCAGTTAAATGTATGGTTTTTGTATCTCTTGAACTCATAGGCGTAGGGGCTTTTGTTGAATCAACCAAGCATTTTCGATGAAATAGTGCTTCACTTTCGGTCAATCTTAGAAAATTTTCCTGATAAGCGAACAGGTAAAAACAAACGTTATCAGATGAGCGATGCCGCATTAAGTGTATTTTCAGTGTTTTTTACTCAAAGCCCTTCATTTCTTGCCCATCAAAAGTCAATGGCGCTGAATAAAGGATAGATAAAGCTGCGATGCCTGCGGCGAGCTACGCTAACGCAAAATGTATAATTAAGTTTCATTGGCTGAAAACTTTGTTCTCATTGGGTTGTAGATAATTCCAGAATGCTAAAAATTACCTGCTGGATGTGGGTTACATAGTTATAAATTTTCTCGCCTACCTACTTACATCATTAAGGGACTTCCAAAGAATAAATCATTCCAAAAAAACAAGAGACAGGTTTTCTCAAGAATGATAATCATTTTAAGGGGGGGGAGAAAAGGGTTGCCCTCGGCAACCCTTTTCTCCCCCTCATCTATGCATGAAGAATCTATACACTTGTGGTCTACTTTGAAGTTAAACAGTGTAAAATTAGTACGTTTTGTAGCTAAATAAATGCTGTTATTAAAATCAAATAACTTTTGTTTTACTACAACAAATATCAATAAACCAATTACCTAAATTTGGGAAAACTTCATGAGTAGAATCGGTTAGCC
>NZ_JBGTFY010000097.1:0-3618 GCF_041747015.1 Nostoc sp. | reverse complement strand
ATATTGGTATGAAGGTGCTAATTCTTCCGCTCTGGTTGCCCAAATCTCGGCAGCGTTGATGGCAGGACAGAAAATCATAGTGGTTTCTGATTCCAAACGTTTCATTAAGAAACTTGAACAATCATTCTTAGTGCAAATATTAGACTCTACTGAATCAGCCGAAAATGCGTCTAGTCAATCTAATGAGGGCATTGGTAGTCAGGAACCCAAACTACGCATTTGGTCTGTTCACTCCGACAATTCCGGCAGTGAGGAAAACGTCGCTTTTATCAAAGATATCACCAACGCCGTCAAAAACCTCGATGCTTTGTTCACCTCTCCTAGTCTGGGAACCGGAGTAGACATTGCTGAGTATCATTTTGATTTAGTGTTTGGTGTGTTTCATGGGGTTTCCCAAACAGCTACTGAATGCGCCCAACAACTTTACCGCTATCGCCCGAAAGTTCCGTTTCATGTTTGGGTAGCCCCACGTCCTCCCTTTGGTTACAAAGATACTAATGCTACCAAGATTAAAGAGCGACTGTTGCTATCGAACCAGATGACCGCGTTTTTGATTCGCATTGACAGAGATTCAGGTAAGCGGGGCGCAGAGAAAGACTGGGCCCTAGAGGCTTATTGTCAAATTCAGGCTAATCGTCACTATTCTCTGAATAATCTGCGTGATGATTTGCGATCGCTGCTCACCGAGATGGGTAATACATTTATATCAGTGGGAAGTGATGATGATGACCAATCTCTGGAACGTTTGAAAGTTGCGGCTGCGGCTTTGGACACCGCGCACTATTCGGCTGTTGCTAGAGCCAATAATATTACAGCAAGTGAGTATCGTCTCCGGCAGAGTAAAGATTACTTGCCACCAGAGGAAGTTTTTGAGAACGAGAAGTTTCGCATCTGGTCAGCTTATGGCATGGACGTTACCCCAGAATTGGTGGAAAAAGATGACGGCGGTCGATTAATTCGAGCGATCGCTGGACTGGAAGCCATATTATCAGAGCCAGAGGGAGTAATTATTGATGAGGCCACTGAAAGAGTTTACCCTGCACCTCCAAAACTTGTCACCGACAAAGACCGTGCCGAACGAGACAAGCTACTTCTATGTATGGACTGGGGGAATTACTCGGCGCGTTGGCTAGCACGGTTCAACTTGGGATTGCATCAGATCCTTGAGCGCTTAGTCGCCGGAGGCGAAGTTAATGCCAGCGACCCGGAGTTAATAAATATGATGGCGATCGCCAAGGATTGTGCAGCTCATGTAAAAGCAATTCTTGGTTTTACTGTCCCTAGTGAATGTGAACCAATATGGTTATTGGCCACTCTGGTGGAGCAGCTGGGGCTAAAATTGACCTGCCGCAAGCAGGGTAAGCGCGGTGAACAGGTGAAAATTTACTCGTTATCTAAAGAGGAATTAGAATTTGCATCACTGGTAATTGCTCACCGCGAAGAACGGCGTACCTTAAAGTTAGAGCGCACCTGTTACGTTGCCGAAACTGTAGACCCGTATCAAGCTACAATGCAGTCTCAGTACGCTGTTGAGTCGGATTCATCCCCCGTATCCACCCCCCCCTATATTGGTATAGGGAATCCCCCTTATGAAGGGGGGGATACTACGGAATTTAACCCGCCTCCAACTGACCGCACTACCTTACTCCATTGCGTGGAAATGCTACGAGTAGGTATCAAGCAGGGGGTAGACGCGATTAAGGGCATACTCAAGCGATGGGCTGGGGATTTGCGCTGGGAGACGGTGCTGGAGTTGGAAGCGATCGCGGCAAATGAACTGCGACTTGTGGAATCTCAAGTTCCTGAATTTTACACCTTGCTAAGTGAAGAGGTGTTGCCGATGGAGGGGGGCTAAACTTTCGTCATAACTAACCGCCTCATTGAAGCAATTTCTACTTTTGCTTTCAGCAATTGCGCTGATGTTGTCTTGCTAAATCGATTTTTTGGTAAAATGGGGTCAAGAGCTTTCTTTTACTGAATTATCGGTCACTTCGACAAAGACGGGTTTCCCGAAGTCGTCTTCATCAACCGGAGCAAGTAGCGCTAAGGATGATACCGCTCCCAATACTTGATCATCTCTCACCTCCAGGTACTTGTATAGCTCGTCCAAGGTGCGATGCCCAGAGATTTCCTGAATCACTCTTAAGGGAATTCCGGCATTACTCATCGAGGTGAGTGCTGTACGCCGAAAGCTGTGAGAGCTTACGCCTTCAACTCCTACTTTTTTGCAAGCGACTCGCAATATCCACAGTGCCGAATCCCGGTGCAGGTGATTATTGGCTCTTGAGTGGTCAGCATTTCCAGGGAATAACCAAGGAGAATCATCACGCGGTTTATATGCTTGTAACCTGACTCGCAATTCTTGAATTACCGGGATGGCACGGGTAGCCAGTTTCCCTTTCGTGTTACCTTTGCGAAAGATGATTTTAGCTCTGACTTTTCCTTTGGTATCATAGACATCGCGCTTTAGCAATGTCACGGCCTCGTTCACGCGACACGCTGTGTAAAGCATCACCGCAAACAGCGCTTTATCTCGCAGTGAATCCACCCCCTGCGAGAACAGAAGTTGGATTTCCTGCAAAGACAGAATCTTTGCTCGACCATGCCTATCAATTTTCAAGGTTGCTGTCCCATCAACACCCCGCCCTGTTCTTATTATCCCAGTCCACGGGACAGGTTTTGCCAGGAGTGCAATTTCCGCAGCTATGCAGTATGGGTATTTTCAGCAATTAGCGGAATTACTGTGAATATTTAATACCTAGTGTCTGGCGAAGATGGTTGATGCTGGAATTGCTACGGGATGATGTCTATATTTATTTGCAATCGCTAATAGTAGCCGTTGGCGGTAACATCTCTTCTAAAAGCGATCGCCTCCGGCGGGCGAGTACGCCATCGCTTGAGGAATGCGCTGAGGCATTTGGCGATGATACTATCAAGGTAATTCATCATGATGAATTACACGATTTAATAAGCGTGGCCAGTCCCAGTTTACCTAGATGACACGTGAACATGAGCAATACAGGGCGTAAAAAAAAGCTGGCATCTTTCAACTGTGACCAAAGGATTTGGGAGCAGTTTATCGCCCGTTGTAAGTCAAAAGGGACGACCGCAACAGCCACGCTGCTCGAATTTATCGATCTCTACTTAGGCGATTCCCAAGATAAGGTTGATACAACAGGTGGTAACGATTTAGACGAACGCTTAGACTCAAAGATTAAGGCAAGTGTAGAGAAGTACTTGGCTGTGAGTAATAAAAATCATAGTAGTCATCACAACGAAACAATAATAGCTATTTGCGAAAGACTTGATAAGCTGGAGTCAGAGTTTTCAAATGAATCTAATAGCAACCAAACCACAGCAATTGATAATCTCGCCAATTTAGAACAAAAAGTGGAGAAGATGTATGCCCGAATGACACAGTTGGCTGAGGCGATCACTAAAATTCAAGACTATCTCAACAACCAACAAAAGCGGGGCCAAAAATCGTACTACAACAATTCATCCTATTCTGGGCAAAGTCCGCGAATGCAACCGTTAACTGAAGAAGGTTTGGCTTCAAGACTTGGTGTAAGTGAGGAAACTGTACGCAAGGAGCGAATTAATCTTCCCCCACCGCTT
>NZ_JBGTFY010000096.1:0-59409 GCF_041747015.1 Nostoc sp. | reverse complement strand
CTGGGTGTAAGCACGATGGCGTTCAACTTGAACGGTTTCAACTTCAACCAATCAATCATTGATTCTCAAGGTCGTGTAATCGCTACTTGGGCAGATGTAATCAACCGGGCTAACTTGGGTATGGAAGTCATGCACGAGCGCAATGCTCACAACTTCCCCCTAGATTTGGCTGCTGGTGATGTTGCTCCTGTAGCTCTAACCGCTCCTGCTATCAACGGTTAATTCGGAAGTTTCATTAAATAAAAAGCGCCCTCCGAAAAGGGGGCGCTTTTTATTGGAGAATTTACTGTTAAAGCGTAGAAAAAACTCAGAGAGACTGTTGCATAAGTGCTAAATAAAAGAATGAAAATTACTACAAGAAGCGCAAAAATTAACTTTTGCAATAACTCTAAGTAAAATACATAAGCCTCACCTTTTTCTTAAACATTATGGGCAACACTTTTGGTCATCTATTTCGCATCACTACTTTTGGTGAGTCTCACGGCGGCGGTGTGGGGGTTGTGATTGATGGTTGTCCTCCACAACTAGAAATTTCGGCAGAAGAAATTCAAGTAGAACTCGATAGAAGGCGTCCAGGACAAAGTAAAATTACGACTCCTCGTAAAGAAGCAGATACCTGCGAGATTTTATCTGGGGTATTTGAAGGCAAAACTCTAGGAACGCCCATAGGAATTTTGGTACGTAACAAAGATACTCGTCCCCAAGATTACGACGAGATGGCTGAGAAGTATCGTCCTTCTCATGCAGATGCGACTTATGATGCAAAATATGGTATTCGCAATTGGCAGGGTGGTGGTAGATCGTCAGCGCGTGAGACAATTGGAAGAGTAGCAGCAGGTGCGATCGCTAAAAAAATTCTCCGTCAAGTTGCTAATATTGAAGTTATTGCTTATGTCAAGCGTATCAAGGATTTGGAAGGTGTAGTTGATCCAAATACTGTCACCTTAGAACAAGTGGAAAGTAACATCGTTCGCTGTCCCGATGCTGAATGTGGCGATCGCATGATTGAATTAATTGAACAAGTTGGTAGACTTGGTGATTCTATCGGCGGTGTCGTAGAATGCGTGGCGCGAAATATCCCGAAAGGTTTGGGCGAACCAGTATTTGATAAATTGGAAGCTGATATCGCTAAGGGTGTGATGTCTCTGCCCGCTAGTAAAGGCTTTGAAATTGGTTCCGGTTTTGGGGGGACGCTGTTAACGGGAATTGAACATAACGACGAATATTATATTGATGAAAATGGTGAAGTTCGCACAGTAACTAACCGTTCTGGTGGTATTCAAGGCGGAATTTCCAACGGGGAAAATATCATTTTACGAGTTGCATTTAAGCCGACGGCAACAATTAGAAAAGAGCAAAAAACAGTAACTCGTGAAGGTGAAGAAACGCTATTAGCAGCAAAAGGACGGCACGATCCTTGTGTGTTGCCGCGTGCAGTTCCAATGGTTGAGGCTATGGTGGCGCTAGTATTGTGTGACCATTTGTTACGGCATCATGGGCAGTGTAAGGTGTTGTAGGGATTATACTTTGACTTTCAGAAAATATTTATGCTTCGGGGGTGAGTGTCTGACTCGCCCTTTTTTATTGGTATTGCTATAGTAGCGGATAACACATTTAACTCAGTGCGATCGCATCTACTATCAACATGGGTAAAGAGTCTCAAAATCGGTTAAAACACTTTGCTGCTTTAAAATCCAAGTACCAAGCAACTCAATATCAAGATTCATCACCCATGAGTCTGCTATATCTCATACTACGAAAAGTTGACTTAGGAATTAAACTCAGTAACTTAGAATTTAATTGGTTGAAAGAGTATGAGCTTGTTGAGACTTTAAAAGCTATCAAGCAAGAGCAGCAACATAGATTTCAAGAATTTGGAAATCTAGAATTTGACTTTTCCAAATTACAATCTAAGTACAAAGCTACAAAGCATGACGTTTCTTGGCAATCTAGTCATCTGTATTTCATACTTTTGAAACTTGAGTCAGGAAATTTAGTCACTGATTCAGATGTTAAATGGCTGAGAGCAAATGGTTTAGATGAGACGAATCAAATTGCTCAAGAGATAAACCGATTTACTCAACTTAAATCTAAGTACAAAGCTACTCAATATCAAGACTCATATCCTGAGAGTAAACTGTATCAAATACTGAAAAAATTAGAGTTAGCAGAACGTTTAAATAATTCTGAATATAATTGGCTACTCAATAACCAACTCTTGGAAACAGCAGAAATTTTTAAACATCATGAGTCAGTAGAAGAAGCTAAATTTGCTGAATTAAGAGATAAATACCAAGCGAATCCACACTCAGACTTATCATTATCCAGTCCACTATATCTAATACTGCAAAATCTTGACATAGAAAATAATTTAAGTGATTCAGAAATTAACTGGCTGGAACAGCAAGGACTTAGTGAAACAATTGCCATTGCTCAAGAATTGGAACAAACACGAGATTTTGCTGCATTGAAAGCTAAGTATAAAGCAACTGAATATCAAGATTCATCGTCTAAGAGTCACTTATATAAAATTCTCAAAAGGATTGAGTTGTCCAATCAGTTAGGTGAACAGGATATTAACTTTCTCAAAAAACGCAAGCTGACTGAGGTTATAGAAACTGCAAATGAAAAATATGCCTCTACCCTAAAATCTAAGATAGATTTCGGAGAACTACTTAATGAATCAGAAATTGACTGGCTGAAAAATAACAGACGTGCAGATATCATTGTTCTCGCTCAACAAAAGCACTTCGCTATCCTAAAGAGAAAATATGGATTGATATATCTTTCACTTGCGCTAGAGCCATTTTACACGATTATGGTCAAACTAGAGAAAAAAGAACGGCTAGATCCTAAGTTGGTTTTGCAGCTTATGGAAGAGGAACTATTATCTCCTGGCGGGAAAATTGCTCTTGCGTATTCTAGGTTAGAAGCAGAGTTTTATGAGCAGGAATTTCACCGCACTGGACATAAATGGGATATTCCCACAGCTAGTAGTTATTGGCGCAAAGCAGATGAACCTGAACAGGCATTAAAACTTACTGATTTAGACTTAAGCCAAATTAGAGAAAGCAATCTAAAGTCAGCAATTTCAGTTACTAGAGGTGCTGCTTTCAGAGATATGGATAACTTAGCTGATGCAGAAATTTGTGCAAAAAATGCTATGGAGTATCAGCCAGCAAGTTATCAACCTTGCACATTGATGGCAGCTATTGCTCATGATAGGGGTGACTATGCAAAAAGAGATTATTGGTATGAACAAGCAATTAAACGCGGTGCTAAACCTGAAGATATAGATGATGAGAGAAAACGATTAGTCAGGAGTACAAAAGATGAGAATAAACGACATGAAGCAGCAGAATATTTACTAAAAAAAGATTCACAACGCTACTCTTGGGCTAAGTCTTATCTCAAAAAATCGTCAGACAATGGTAAGTAAACTGGTTTGCATCACCAAACTACCAACATGACCAGATTTATTCACGACGTAGTGGAAAACTTGCTCAAAGTTCGTTTTGGTGAAATAGATAATGAGCTTCAAGCCATTATTGAACCTTTATTAAAGTTATCACCAGAAGAGTTTACGCCTTTACTATTGCAGTTATCACGTGAAGAATTAATCAATCGGTTTTGCTAGTTTAAAGAAGAATTCAGGAGTCAGAATCAATGAGTGGGGGAATTAAAATAATTCGTAATTTGTAATTCGTAATTCGTAATTAAGTTTTGTAATGGGGATTTTACCCCAACACAAAACTAATTAAACCCATTTATTCATCTACCACTCTCACAGAATTAAATTCTGAATTCTGGCTCCTGACTCCTGAATTCTGTTTAAAAAATTTTATTTTCTAGGTCTGTATAAATGGATTTTCTGACAATTCTCGGATTAGCGGCTGCTACACTCACCACAATCTCTTTTTTGCCACAGATGTTTAAAACGTGGCAAACCAAATCAGCAAAAGATGTTTCTTTAGTGACGCTGATTACATTCATAACTGGTGTTTTTTTGTGGTTAATTTATGGAATATATCTACAATCGTTACCGATTATTCTTGCTAATGGCGTGACATTGATTTTTAACTTGATTATTCTATGGCTTAAAATTAGATATAGATAAACTTGCCTCTAAGAAACACCTGTGACATCATCTGTATTTGATTCTGAACGCCTCCTTTTCACCCCCGCCACCCCAGACAATGACGCTATCCCCATAATCTTCGCTTTTCCCAATGAGTACAGCGTAGGTATCACTAGCCTGGGCTATCAGGTGGTGTGGGCAACTTTGACAATTCGTGATGATGTGCAAGTGAGTCGCCTGTTTACCGATACTCATGAACAACTCCCCAGAACGCCGGAAATAGTCGGATTTTCTATTTCTTGGGAACTGGATTATGTAAATATTTTAAACCTGCTGGAATCTTTAGAAATTCCCATTCGAGCAACTTTTCGTGATGATTCTCATCCAATAATTTTTGGTGGTGGCCCAGTTCTCACTGCTAATCCCGAACCTTTTGCAGATTTTTTTGATGTAATTTTGTTAGGAGATGGCGAAAACCTGTTAGGGAATTTCATTGAAGCTTACAAAGAAGTGAGAAATGCTTCTAGACAAACTCAACTAAAAAGACTTGCACAAGTCCCAGGAATTTATATTCCAAGTTTGTATGAGGTGGAATATCACACAATAGATGGTGAAGTAAAGTCTATTAAACCAATTTCTCCCGAAATTCCCGCAGTGGTGCAAAAGCAAACTTATCGCGGAAATACTCTATCGGCATCGACTGTAGTCACGGAAAAAGCCGCATGGGAAAATATTTACATGGTGGAAGTGGTGAGAAGTTGTCCAGAAATGTGCCGCTTTTGTTTGGCGAGTTATCTCACACTACCTTTTAGAACAGCGAGTCTAGAAGATTCATTAATTCCAGCGATCGCCAGAGGTTTAGAAGTTACAAATCGGTTAGGATTATTGGGGGCTTCTGTAACTCAGCATCCAGAATTTGAGACTTTGCTAGATTATATTAGTCAGCCAAAGTATGATGATATCCGTCTCAGTATTGCATCAGTGCGAACCAATACCGTAACAGTCAAGTTAGCAGAAACTTTGACGAAACGAGACACGCGATCGCTTACAATTGCTGTAGAGAGTGGTTCCGAGAAAATCCGGCAAATCATCAACAAAAAGCTGCATAACGACGAAATTATCCAAGCTGCGATAAATGCCAAAGCTGGCGGATTAAAAAGCTTGAAACTCTACGGAATGGCAGGAATTCCTGGTGAGGAACCAGAGGATTTAGAGCAAACTGTGGCGATGATGCGTAATATCAAAAAAGCTGCACCGGGATTGCGCTTAACATTTGGATGCAGCACCTTTGTACCCAAAGCCCACACACCATTTCAATGGTTTGGGGTGAATCGCCAAGCTGAAAAGCGGTTGCAGTTTTTGCAAAAACAGCTTAAACCACAGGGGATAGAGTTTCGCCCAGAAAGCTATAATTGGTCAATTATACAGGCTTTGTTGTCCAGAGGCGATCGCAGACTCTCCCAACTTCTCGAACTTACTCGTGACTTTGGCGAGTCTTTGGGTAGCTACAAACGTGCTTTCAAACAACTCAAAGGACAAATCCCTGACTTAGATTTCTACGTCCACGCCGAATGGTCAACAGAACAAGTATTACCCTGGAGCCACTTGCAAGGGCCTCTACCACAGTCTACACTACTAAAGCATTTGGCTGATGCTAAGAGTTATATCAACCCATCCCCAAAGGAATTACAGCCATTGAATTCATAGCTGAAAACTTAATGCAAAACACAGCTGAGTATTACTGCGCCTATTGCGGCGAACCGAACTTAACTTTTATTGATTTGAGTGCTGGAGGACAGCAATCTTACATTGAAGATTGTCAAGTTTGCTGTAACCCAAATATTTTGTATGTGCGGGTTAATGAAGATACCCTAGATATCGAGATTGATACCGAATCCGAAAGTTAAATTTTAGGTTTTTCTTTCCATGCTGCACTTTAAACATTCCTCAGTAATTAATGCCTCACCAGAAGTAGTTTGGAAATTTCACGAAAGGCTAGATATTTTGCAACTACTAAATCCACCTTGGCAGCCAGTCCAAATCGTTCGTCGTGAGGGGGGGCTTGCTGTGGGCGCAATTACAGAATTTCGTCTGTTTCTGGGCCTATTACCCTTAACTTGGTTAGCGCGTCATACTGAATGTGAAAAATATCGCTTGTTCACCGACGAACAGATATCTGGCCCTTTTGAGTCTTGGGTACATCGACATGAATTTAAACCGGAAGATGGCAAAACTAGGCTGACTGATGCTATTTCCTTTTCTATGCCTGGTGGAGGAACAGTTGAATTTGTCAGTGGTTGGTTAGTGCAAGTGCAATTAGAAGCAATGTTTCGCTATCGTCACTATGTGACTAAACGGGAGTGCGAGTCATAATAAACTCATCTGAGATTATTAATGCAAGTAGGACTAGCCCTTTCAAGATGACTCGACAAATCTCGTTTTTTATCTCTGTATCCTCTACGCCTCTGCGGTTTAAAAGTAATTTATCTAACTACAAAGACACAGAGGACACAAAGATTAAGAAGGGGAAGGGGGAAAGGGGAAAGGGAAACCCCATATTTAAAAATAGGGGAATAAGAGTGGTTGTACGCTGATTTTTCTCGCCTTCAAGACGCTAAGAGCAAACGCACTATGTGGCGGGTAAAATCTTCTTTTAATATTCTCCATATTTAAAAATCGGGGCTTTATACCGTGTAGGGAAAAGTTTACTTTAATTCCTTTACCCCTTCCCCCTTTTTGCTAAAAAGGGGTTTTTTGATCAACATTTTTACCCACCTTGAAAGGGCTAGTTCTACCCAGTTTAATTAATGAAAACTTTTTTAGATAAAAGCCTTGCTGGACAAAGATTTTAGTCTCAATATGCTGATCATTATTCAAGGTGGATTCTTGTATTGAACACCTACCAAGTATAGGCTCTACGTTTATTGTAAGGATCACCTGTAAAAGGCTGTATGCCAATAATCGGATAAGCATCATCCGTAGGACTAAAAATCCGCGCAGCTTCCGAAATATATTGGGTTATGTTAGCAAGTATTTCGTAAATAGCCATAATATTAGACTCCTATTTTTGAGTCGCTTTAATGGTGATACCTACACTCTAATGCCGATATTTTTGGTTAGCTATTATTGTCAATATATTGAGAATATATGCAATGTTTATTCACATAATTTAGTCTGATTCGCTCCTCCTGCCTCCTTCAACATTCAGGGTAACAAATTAACATTATTACTAAGTTTTACTATTAAAAAATATTAAGTATTTTATGAAGTTAGTATAAATTTACCTATAAATCTACTGTTCTACAGCAATTTATAAAATAAATTCGCTAGGAGTTGACATTATTTATGGTAAATATTACCATAAATAGCAGAGGCATCTTGTAGGGAAGCTCTTGCATGACAACTTTATTAGATTTGGACTATGCACCGAAACAGCAAAGCCAACAGAACCAGGAACTAAACCTTTCTGGGGATGACTACAGCTTGCTGACCGACCTTTATCAGTTAACAATGGCAGCTTGTTATACCGGTGAAGGTATAGAACAACGACGGGCAAGCTTTGAGTTGTCTGTGAGGCGCTTGCCAGAGGGTTTTGGTTATTTAATAGCAATGGGGCTAGCCCAGGCGTTGGAATATTTGGACAAATTCCGCTTTAGTGCCTCGCAAATTGCGGCATTACAGGGGACAGGAATTTTTGCTCACGCAGGCGATCACTTTTGGTCAATACTAGCTGAGGGAAAGTTTACGGGTGATGTTTGGGCAGTACCAGAAGGGACAGCCGTCTTTGCCAATCAACCACTGTTGCGAGTGGAAGCACCCCTTTGGCAAGCCCAACTGGTAGAAACTTACCTCCTGAATACGATTAATTACCAAACTTTGATTGCCACAAAAGCAGCACGGTTGCGGGATGTAGCCGGGGAGAAAGCAACGCTTTTAGAATTTGGGACACGACGAGCATTTAGTCCCCAAGCTGCTTTGTGGGCGGCACGGGCGGCATTGGCAGGTGGGTTAGATTCCACTTCCAATGTGTTAGCAGCGCTACAACTGGAACAAAAGCCAAGTGGTACAATGGCGCACGCCCTGGTGATGGCGTTGTCAGCAATAGAAGGCACTGAAGAACAAGCTTTTAGTGCATTTCACCGATATTTTCCGGGTGCGCCATTGTTAATTGATACTTACGATACCGTTGCTGCTGCCCAGCGCTTGGCCGAAAAAGTCAATTCTGGGGAAATGCAATTAACAGGAGTGAGATTGGACTCAGGAGATTTAGTTACCTTGTCAAAACAGGTGCGATCGCTTCTTCCTGGTGTGCCAATTTTTGCCAGTGGCGACTTAGACGAGTGGGAAATTGCCAGATTAAAAGCTGCTGGGGCCCAGATTGATGGTTACGGACTGGGAACGCGATTAGTTACAGGTTCGCCTGTAAACGGAGTTTATAAACTCGTAGACATAGATGGCATCCCAGTGATGAAGCAGTCGAGTGGTAAGGTTACTTATCCAGGGCGCAAGCAGATTTTTCGCTCGTTTACGGGAGGTAAGGTAAAAACAGACAGGCTGGGACTTTTAGGTGAAAGTCCTCTAGAAGAAAAACCTTTGTTGGAGTTGGTAGTGCAAGAAGGTAAACGGGTGCAACCATTGGAGACTTTAGCAACAATTCGTCAGCGTACCACTGCCTCAGTTGCCAGTTTGCCACAACAGACACGGCTTTTAAATCATCCTGTGGCTGTAGAAGTAGAGATTTCTGCCGCACTGCAAGAGTTGACTGAAGAAACTAAGAAACGAACCGCGATCGCGCAGCGTCTCGTAGAGAAGGACGCAAAGTAAGATGATGAGAATTGCTTTGTTTGGTACTAGTGCCGATCCACCAACTGCTGGTCATCAGGCAATTATGAGTTGGTTGTCTGAGCGTTATGATTGGGTGGCAGTTTGGGCAGCGGATAATCCTTTTAAGTCTCATCAAACACCTTTAGAGCATCGGGCGGCAATGCTGCAACTGTTAATTGCGGATGTCGATACACCACGGCACAATATTGCTTTGGAACAAGAATTGAGTAGCTTTAGAACACTGGAAACAGTAGAGAAAGCGAAGGTTACTTGGGGTGATGACGCTGAATTGACGTTGATCATTGGTTCAGATTTACTCAGTCAATTACCACGCTGGTATCGGATTGAAGATTTGTTACAGCAAGTGCAACTATTGATCGTGCCACGACCCGGATATGCAATAGATGAATCTAGTTCAGAGCTAGTGCAAAAGCTGGGAGGTAAAATTGCGATCGCCTCTCTTACTGGTTTAAATGTTTCCTCAACAGCGTACCGCGAAAATGGAAATCTTGAAGCCCTCACTCCCCCTGTAGTTGCCTATATTAATCGACAGCATTTGTACAAATGCCAGGACACCACCAAAAAAAGCTTTCAACTCCGCTGAACCAACAACCTTTGGCCGATTTCAAGGTTGGTGTTGATAATGTAATTTTTTCTGTAGATACTGCCCAAAATCGGCTGTTAGTTCTACTAGTAATGCGGCAGCAAGAACCATTTTTAAATCATTGGAGTCTTCCCGGTACTTTGGTGCGTCCAGGTGAGTCTTTAGAGGATGCCGCCTATCGCATTATGGCAGAGAAAATTAAAGTCAATAATCTCTATTTAGAACAACTGTATACCTTTGGAGGCCCGAATCGCGATCCACGGGAAGCAACCGATAGTTATGGTGTGCGCTATTTATCAGTTAGCTATTTTGCCCTTGTGCGGTTTGAGGAAGCCGAATTGATTGCCGATCGCATGACTGGCATAGCTTGGTATCCGGTAAAACAAGTGCCGCAATTAGCTTTTGACCATAATGAAATTCTGGTCTACGGACACAGGCGTTTGCGAAATAAATTGGAGTATAGTCCAGTGGCTTTTGAAGTCTTACCAGAAATGTTCACTTTAAATGATTTATATCAGTTATATGCGACAGTTTTAGGAGACAATTTTTCCGATTATTCTAATTTTCGGGCGCGTCTACTCAAGTTAGGTTTTTTATGTGATACCAGAATTAAGGTATCACGAGGTGCTGGTCGTCCGGCTAGTTTGTATAAGTTTGATGCCGAAGCTTTTGCTCCCTTAAAAGATAAACCTTTGGTGTTTATTTAACCAATTTCTACCCCAAGTCCAGAGTTAAAAGTCTTAAGTCCAGAGTAACTTATGACTCTTGACAAATGACCAATGACTAATGACTAATGACAAATAATATGAAAATTGCGATCGCTCAAATTAATCCGACAATTGGTGATTTGCTTTTAAATGCCCAAAAAATCCTGGAGGCGGCACAACGAGCAGCATCTAGCGGTGCGCGTTTGTTGTTGACACCAGAACTTTCTTTGTGTGGCTATCCACCAAGGGATTTATTACTAAATCCTAGTTTTGTGGAAGCAATGGGTATCACGTTACAAAACTTAGCCCAGGATTTACCGCCAAATTTAGTTGTATTGGTAGGAACTGTTGAACAGAACCTCAAAGCATCTATTACTGGTGGTAAACCTTTATTTAACAGCATAGCTTTGTTAGAGAATGGCAAGGTCAAGCAACTTTTTCACAAGCAACTTTTGCCTACTTACGATGTCTTTGATGAACATCGCTATTTTGAATCAGGTTTGCAAGCTAATTATTTCACTCTAGATAATATCCATATTGGTGTAACTATTTGCGAAGATTTATGGAACGATGAGGAATTTTGGGGCAAGCGTAGTTATGCAGTGAATCCGATTGCTGACTTAGCAATTCTGGGTGTAGATTTGATTGCAAATTTGTCTGCTTCCCCCTACACTGTCAGCAAGCAGCAGTTTCGTGAAACAATGCTTAAGCATAGTGCAGTGCGTTTTCAACAACCGATTATTTATGTTAATCAGGTTGGCGGAAATGATGACCTAATTTTTGATGGGCGTAGTTTTACCTTGAATCGTCAAGGTGAAATTATGTGTCGCGCCTGTGGTTTTGACAGTGATTTAGTAGTAGTAGAATTTGACGAGGTGCAACGGGATTTGCAGTTGGGTTCTATAGTACCTATATATGAATCAGAAGATGAAGAAATTTGGCAAGCTTTAGTTTTAGGAGTGCGAGATTATGCTCGTAAGTGTCGCTTTTCTAAAGTAGTGTTGGGTTTAAGTGGCGGGATTGACTCTGCAATTGTCGCTGCGATCGCAACTGCTGCACTTGGTCAAGAAAATGTCCTTGGTGTTCTCATGCCTTCCCCTTACAGTTCCGATCATTCCATTAGTGATGCTTTAGCATTAGCCGAAAATCTGGGTATTAAGACTAATCTTTTACCAATTGGCGAGTTAATGCAAGGCTTTGATCAAACATTAGGTGATTTGTTTGCAGATACCGAGTTTGGATTGGCAGAAGAGAATATACAATCCCGAATTCGCGGTAATTTATTAATGGCGATCGCTAATAAATTTGGCTATCTTCTCCTATCTACCGGTAACAAATCAGAAATGGCGGTCGGTTACTGTACTCTCTACGGCGATATGAATGGCGGGTTAGCGGTAATTGCAGATGTCCCTAAAACCCGTGTGTATTCACTTTGCCAATGGTTAAATCGCAATAATGAAATCATCCCGCAAAACATCTTGACTAAAGCACCTAGCGCTGAATTAAAACCAGGTCAAGTTGATCAAGACTCTCTACCGCCTTACGAAATTTTGGACGATATTTTGCAACGCCTGATTAATAATCATCAATCAGCAGCGCAAATTGTTGCAGCAGGTCACGATCTGGTGATTGTAGACCGAGTAATCCAAATGGTAGCGCGGGCTGAATTTAAACGCCGACAAGCACCCCCCGGTTTAAAAATCACCGATCGCGCCTTCGGAACTGGTTGGCGAATGCCTATTGCCAGTAATTGGGTTGGTGTCAAAAACGCTTACCAGACTAAAACTGTACCTACGCCTACCCTAGTCTGTTGGGATGGACAAGATGCCCATCCGCAAATCAAGTAGTAGTCTGTCAAGCTAAACGTGGACGCAGAGATAATTTCCCTCACCGCGTCTTGTTGGATGTTGAGATTTGCTTCCTGTATCAAAACCTTGATTTTTCTATTTATGATGCAGTACACGTCAGTTAAGCATTTCTTCCTTTTCTTTGCGTCCTTTTAAATTGGAGGTTGGGTTAAGCAGAGCGCAACCCAACAAAGCCCCAGAAATGTTGGGTTTCGTTCGTCAAGCTAACCTACGCAGTTTAAATTTTTGGCGCTAATCCAACTACTTTGTGTAAGACAGCAATTTTGTCTAACTTTGTTCTTGTGGTTGCCCTATCTGTGCCGTCAGCTTCTCTTTATCTTGCCTGCGTTTTTTGGCGTAAAGTTGAATAGTTACTGCCATCAAAATAATCATGGCAAAAATGCCCCAGACAGTGATATCTGTAGGTAAATTATTTTTAAACACAGCCAGCAGGACGATCGCTACTAACATAACTGTGGGTGCTTCATTTAAAGCACGTAGTTGCTGGCCATTCCAGCCACATTCATCTACTGCTAACTTCTTCATAATCCGGGCGCAGTAATGATGATAGCCGATTAAAATGGCAACAAACAGCAGCTTGATATGCAACCAACCCTCTTTTAAAACGTCCGGTTCAGTGCTTAATAAACCGATAGCCATTGCGATCGTCACAAACATTCCTGGGTTAGTGATGATATAGTAGAGACGCTTTTCCATAATTTGATACTGATTCTTCAGTATCGTTCGGGCTGGTTCAGGTTCAAGGTTCGCTTCAACATGATAGATAAAAAGACGTACCAGATAGAACAAACCGGCGAACCAAACTACAAAGCCGACAATATGAAATGCTTTAAACCATGAATAAGCCATGAATTCTAATTTCCTTTACTTGTGGTTGTGATGCATTTTTAGTGTTAATAAAAAGTTCACAAATGCAGGCGGGGATAACATTTATAAAAACAGAATTCAGAAGTCAGGAGTCAGAATTTAGCATAGATTCTGTACGATTGGAGAATGAATAAAAGGGTTTAAGATCGCCACTAAATCAACGGTTTAGTGGTCTTCTCTACGTGATCCAAGCTTTGCAAACTCCCTAACGCTACGCTATCCATGTAGGATTCAGACCCACCACTGATGGTTACTGAGTTTGCTGTTAGCGCAGCCTGTTGTAGAGAAGTATTGATTCTTACTTCTGAATTCTGACTCCTGAATTCTTCTTTATCTGTGGGTTCATTTTTATAATATCGATTTTTGCCAGAAGTATATTGTCAATGAGCATCTTTACGGCGTACAAAGGGTAAAAGGTCTTTCAAAATTTCCTCGTGGTAGTGTTCTTGAGGGTAATGTCCGACGTTATTAAGTTTTATTAATTCGGTATTTGGCACGGAATTTGCAAAATTTTGTGCCATGTCTATAGGTAGCCAAGGGTCAATCATACCCCATTGGATTAGAATTGGCTGTTGCCATTGTTTAAAGCCAGATTCAATTTCTTTCATTGCGGAATCAAGCTGTAAATTGCGAACACTTGCTAACAGACTCCGACCAGATGCAGAAGTTTTCAAAAATGGTTTTCGATAAATATCTAAATCATTATCTTCTATGCGATAACGGCTGCCACCTTCTAGCGTCCGGTCAACTAAAAGCGGATCTTGAGTCATTACTTCACCTACCAAAGGTAAACCCAATTGTTTAATTTTCCAGGGTATTTTGGCAGCAGTTGAAATTGGTGTATTTAGGATAGCTAAATTGGCAATTTGTTCGGGGTGACGCAAAGCATATTGTAGTCCTACAGAACCTAAAAAGCCTTGGACAACTAAAGAAAAATGTTCAAGTTCCAGCGCTTTAATAAATCCTGATAAAGCAGTGATAAAAGCATCGGGAGTGTAAGCAAAATCTCGTTTTTCTGGTTTTGCAGAAAATCCGTAACCAATCCAATCTGGTGCGATCGCTCTTGTCCCCTGATTCGCCAAAGCAGGTATAATATTACGCCAACTGTAACTTTGTGAAACTAAGCCATGTAGCAACAACACAGGCGTTAAGTCGGTTCTGCCGATTGGTAAAGATTCCCGATAAAACCATTCCAGTGAATCTACATTGATTTTATGTTCTGTTATTGACACGCTATTTTTTTATGGATTGGGCATTGGGTATTGGGCATTGGGTATTGAGTACCTAACTCTTAACTCCCCACTTCATGAGAAATAATCATCTCACGAATTGCATAAGCTGTGGCGGGTGCTAGTAAAACGCCATTGCGATAATGTCCGGTAGCTAGGAGGACATTACTAAACCCTGGCAACTTACCAATAACTGGGGCCGGTCGTCCTTCAGGACGGGGACGTAACCCCGACCAAGTGCAGAGAATAGTTGCTGTGGCTAGCTCTGGGCAAAATGCGATCGCTTGTTCTCTAAGAGCTTCCAGTAGTTCTTGATTTGGCAGGATCTCACCCTCCGGGTTCGCCAGTTCCTTTAACGGGGGGAACCCCCGCAACGGACTGGACTCATTTCCATCGCTGGGAAATTCCACTGTTGCACCTACCCAATAATCTGTGCTGCCCACAGGAACAATATGGACATCGTTACCTGTTATCGCTGGCTGGAAGTCGGGATTACCTAATAGATATCCTAAACGTAATTGCAACGCTTGCCCCAGTACAGGGCGGATATCAATCATCTGATTTAATTTTGCTGTCAGTGCTGTTGAACCTAGCCCGGCTGCGATTACAAACCAATCAGCGGCTATTTTACCTTCTGTAGTCTCAAGTTGAGTGCAAAGTTGGGGGGAAGATTCAAGTGTAGAGATTGGGGCATCCAAAACAGCCACACCAAATTTGAAAGTCACACCGTTTTGCTGGGCAGCCTCAACTAAAGCTAACGTGAGGGCAATTGGATCAAGTTGACGGTCTTGCGGAGAATAGACAGCGCCAGTAATTTTTTCGTGATTAATTTGAGGACAGATATTCTTAAGTTTAGCCGTGTCCCAAATTTCTAAATGCCAGCCTTGAGAGTGGCGAATTTCGACTAATTTTTCCCATGCTGAGATCCCCTCTTGCCCTGCTTTAAGATGGCTATCAGACAAAAGCATGAGAATTCCCTGACGATTAAAAGGAATTTTGCGACCTGTTAAAGCTTCTAGTTCAGGAATCAAAGTCTCATAGCGTTGGATGCTAGTTTGTCGCATCTGCCAAGCTTTGCCCTTAATTTTTTGGCTGATTGCGCCCATCAAAACGCCAAGTGCAGCGCCCGTGGAAGCTTGGGCTGGTGGTTGCCGATCGCAAACTGTGATTTTCAGTCCTTTAACTAGACTTAGTTCATAAGCGATCGCTGCCCCAACTACACCACAACCGATAATAACTACATTCATGACTTGTATTTGAAGTGAGGAGTTAGGAGTGAGAAGTTAAAAATTTAAAATTCCTAACAGATGCGATTAATCGCGTCTCTACTCCTAACTCCTGTACAGACGCGATTAATCGCGTCTCTCTTCTGTTTTAGGAAGCAGCTGGAGGAATTTGTCAATGTCTGCGAAAGCAGCTTGGGAGTTACTCAAAGCAATTTGAGCATTGCTAGCACTAGTACCTCTATCAAGTTTAACTAGATGGTTAAAGAAATCTCGCGTTATTTGACGTGCTGTGGGTTGGTCTTTGGGTAGAAGGTTAGGAGTGACATAAGTCAGGTTCAGCTTTGCTTCTGTTATGGGACCATGTATAAAGTTACGCACATTAATCCAATCTTTTGTTTGGATCAGGGTATTTAACTCTTCTGAGCGATCGCGCACAGCCTGAATTTCAGGAACGTATGCCTGAATTTTTTCAAGTTGTGTTGCTGTGTAAGTTGGAGGTGCAACTGCAACACCAGGACTGCCACAACTAATGAGGAATGTGGCCAATAGTACTAAAAGAAATGAAAAAATCGAGCGTTGACGCACCATAGACTGAACTTAATTGCTTTTTGTTTGCCAAGTAACAGTGTCATTTTAGATCGCTAGCGCAATTTATCGCTCTTATCAGCCAAGGATTTTGCAGAAAATCCTGATATTTTCTCCAAAGGACAGAGTCCCATCCGCTTTTGAAGAATTTTTAAGTATAATCACTTAATAGGTGTTACCCAGTTCCAACAAGAAGCGATCTTTGGCATCTGTTAATAATCAGGATTGTTCGGAAAGTATGATTTAGAGTTGCTAAATTAAAAAGGTCTTGATAATCTGAGACACCGATAATATAAGCCTTCTGGCGGTTTTCCTGTCTTCACATTACCCCAGACGCCGACGCAATATAGGAGTATTTTTTAGTGAACGCATCTGAACAGGCAACTAACCTTAAACTTGCCAGCAACATTGCTACAGTAGTTAATTTGTTCAAATTTGAGTTTCCTGACGCCAAATCTGATCTCAAACCCTGGAAGAATGACCCGGAGACTAGGGAATTAGTCGATCCAGATTCTATAGATATTGGTTTTCACTTTCCTGGTATCAGCAAATCTTGGCGAAGTCGCAGTATTTTAATTCAAATCCGATTTTATCAAGATCCCATCAATAATTCACGCCGGGCGATCGGTGTGGAGGTAGCTGGATTTGATCATCGCGGCGAAGCGTGGCGACTGTCTACGGTGGAAAACTGGAGTATTGTCGGGGCATCTTCGCCTTCAGGTGAAATTGGGGATAAGCTCAAACAGATTTGCCGACAGATTTTAGAAGTATTTAATAAACAAAGTGAATAAAATCAACTTGTGTTAGAAAAAGTAGTGAGGAATAATACAGAGGAAAACTTTGCGTAGGCGTAGCCCAACCCAGATATTACCCTGAGCCTGCGTCGTTCGCGCAGCGTCTCGCAGAGAAGGGCATCGCTAGATAACATTGCTGACTCTGGCTTTGGGAGATGCAGAATTAGGCATTGGGTAGCTGGTTGTTAAAGCCACTTAATTGAATTAGCGTTGCCAATGGAAACGAATTATGTCAGAGGAAACCGCTTTGAACTAATGACTTAATAGTTGCTTGGCGTTTGCTGTGGCTGACTTACTTAGCTCGTTGTCAGCTTAGAGCGTCTCATTTGAAAAGTCTATTACTCATAAATCCCCTTGTCAATAGGGTTTGAGACGCGCTAACCCTGTCTACAAGTCTCAGCTATTACCTTCACCACTGGGCACTTTTTAAGACGCTAACAATTCTGGCTGAGACATTAAACTTTGGAGAGTATGGCGCATCTGAGCGATCACCTGGAGTTGAGAGTCACCAGTTTCCTGGAATTGATCCAAAGATTCTCCAATTCCTTGCAGCTTTTGCCGTAAGCCATCCAGAGAATCCTGAATTGGCTGTAGTACTTCTTCATAAAGATTCACTCGACCAGAGCATTCAGCAGTTGCTCTTCGTAGGGATAGCAAGTTTTCCTCGATCGCTTTTAGTTCTTGGCGTTTTTCATCAAAATCGTGAGTTTGATTGTCAATCATTCCTTGATTTAGCTCAATACCGGTACGGATCTGCTCAATCTCACGTTCCAGCTTTTGTATTTCCTGTGAATGTTGTTGTCGCTGGGTTTCAATTTGTAACAGAATCGGTTCTAAATTAATTTTATTGTTACTTTCTTCTTCATTATTAACAATATGTCCTTGCCGCCGCAGCAGTACAGCTTGGTGTTGCTTGAGAAACTTCTGATGCTGTAACATATTACGGCGTTGTCCCACCAAACTGGAGTTTAGCATTTCATAGAGGTCTTTTTCATCTGTTAGTTCTAGTTCCAAATTGATATGGTCATGGTCAGATGCGTGATTTATTTTAGTTTGCAGTTCTTCTATAGCTTCTTGTTTATATTTCAGTTCTTGTTCTTGATCGTGAACAAAGCTAGCGTCTATTTCCACCTTATATTGCAAGTCTTGCACTATTTTTTGTAGTTCTTCTAAAGGCTTTTTCTCCAAAGCTTCCACATCAACTTGCTGACCAAGAACTACATCACCAGATGTTGCAGCCAAAGAGTGAATTTGTTGATATAACTCTTCAGCGTTTCGTAATTGCTCTTTGATTATCCGAGTATATTCTTGCTTGCTGGTAAGGTCTGCTGTATTCACCTGCAATTGGGCTGTGTGCTGGGCTAGAGAATTTTGGGCTTGTTGTGATGCATTTTGGCGATCGCTAAAGGTTTGTGACAAGCGCTCAACTTCTTCGTGCTGTTGAGCGATCGCAGTTTTTTGCTCCTCTAGTTTTTGCCAATGTGGGGTAAGAGTAGCTTGCTGTTTTTCGATTAATTCAAAAGCCAGATGGAGGTGTTCTCTGACTGTTTCTGTGGGAGCAATGCGAGTAGACAAGCGATCGAGTAACCCACTCATCACCCGACTTTGCTCCTCATCTAAAACCGTCCCTTGTTGGAAGTCCGCTTGATGTTCCTCTAGGCGACGCTGCTCACCCCGCAAATGCTCCCAAGCGCCTGACAATTCCTGGCGGTTGCGTTCAACTTCTGCAAGAACCCGTTCAATCTCACCACGGGATGTTTCAACTTCCTGTTTTTGCTCCTCTAGGCGTTGCACCTCATCTTCCATTTCTTGCAACTGTTCTGACCGTGCTTCCATGTCCATTTCACGGCGATTCAACTCTTGCGCCTGAAACGTTAGCGACTGTTTCCACTGATCAATCTCATCTTCCTTGAGCTTAAATTTCTCCAATTGGCGAGAAAAATTCTGCAAAATATTAACTAACGGACGCCCTGCCTCCTGAATTCGCTGCACTTGACGATTCGGATTCAGTTCAACCAATACCAAAGCACCATCATTTAATTTGCTTGCATCCTCAGCGGCAATCACTTCTTCCGACACAGTACTCCAATTCTGGTCAGTTCGCTGACAAGCTAGCAATTTTAGTTCGGTTTTGGCACCGCCACTGAGTAAACCACCTTTCTGTTTTTGTACTTCTGCTAAATACAGCACACCGTTAGTCCTTTATTGATGCACTTAAAGTTCGTGTTTTGGGATATACCTTAAATAATTCTGTTAACTTCTCTCACTGAACCGAAGTTTAGGAGAACAAGACAGACAAAACTATAGACGTGAGATATTACGTCTTGATACTTATAGAAGCGACTTGGTCGCGCCTTTATATTCTGTACTGATGATAGTGATGATGACTTCCGTGTTAATACTAGCTTTATCGAAAGCTATTACGAAATATTAAGATTTATAGCTTAATTTATTTCTTAATGACAAGAAGGAACAGGGTAAAAATCTTTCCAATACTGCATAATCAATACTTAAACTACCTGCTCGAAACATGGAAAAATTGCGGGACACCATTAACACATAATATCAACGGCATTGCAAGGAGGACTTTTTAACTAAATGCAGGGAAATTTAAATGAAATTGATATTTGCAGTATCTTGCAATTAATTGAGTTGGGACAGCGAACTGGACAACTATGGGTGGAAGCTTATAACTCCCACCATAGCAACAAAGGAGATGGAGATGGAGCTATCAGACATCACTCCAAACAAAAATCTTGGTTTGTCTTTTTCCTCAACGGTCAAATTATTTATTGCCAGGAAGGCGAAAGTAGTTTATCCCGGATTAATGATTATTTACATTATTACCGAATTGAGATGCGACTCGCTGATAAACAAATTGCCGAGCTATCATCAACCGATGCGTCAGAGTATGCCTATCTTTGGGCGCTCTTGGAGCAAAATATTATCAATCCAAAGATAGCTGGTAATATCATCCACGGCTTAGTCCATGAAACCCTCTTTGACCTGTTGAGTTTACACCAAGGCAACTTTATTTTCCATCAGGATACACCACTTGCTCCGCAATTAAATACTTTGGAGATTGCGCCCTTTGTGACAAAAATTATCAAGCAGGTGCAAGAGTGGAAGCAACTCTATCCACATATTCAGTCTCCCGAACAGTTGCCAGTGCTATCTGACAAAGTTCAGCTACACTCATCGCTACCAGCAGCAACCGTGAGTAAGCTACAACATTGGGCTGATGGTAAAACTTCCCTGCGTCAGCTGGCTCGCTATCTTAACCGAGACATTTTGACCGTGGCTAAGGCAATATATCCATATGTGCAGCAGAGTTGGCTACAACTAGTATATTCAGTCACAACTAAACCGGATACTCACATAGAAAATTGGCACTTGGAGGGAAAATACAAAGGACGGATAGTATGTATTGACGATGCGATCGCGATCGGTGAGACTATAAATTCCATCTTAAAACCACAAGGTTATGAAGCGATCGCTCTCACCAATCCCTTGGAGGCGCTCAATCTAATTTTTCAACTCAAACCGGATTTGATTTTATGCGACATTGCCATGCCGGAATTGGAAGGGTACGAGGTTTGTTCCATGCTGCGACATTCAACAGCATTTCGGCTCTTACCGATTATCATGCTCAGTGGTAAAGATGGATTTATTGATCGACTCAAAGCTAGGATGGTCGGGGCAACAGATTATTTAACAAAACCATTTACAGATACTGAGTTACTCATGCTCGTAGGGAAATATATAAACAAAGATTTTCATGAGAATAGGGCATAGGGCATTGGGCATGGGAAAAACAAATTTTCATTCTGTGTTTACGAACTATAGTTCATGGAGTCTGCTGTGTCGGAGGACATAAAGAAAGCTAAGACTTGTTGATTTCCCAAAAGATGAGGTAAAAGATGTTATCACAGAGTCAGCCAACTCAGTGAAATGTAAATATCTAGGAAATTAATGAAAAACTAGAATTAATTTATACAGTTAGCACTTACGGGAGAATCAGGGAATGTTCCAAATAGGAACGTCTACATCAGGAGGTAGATAAGCACTTATGAGTACAGTTCTGATTGTGGAAGACAGTATCGCGCAAAGGGAGATGATTACAGATCTCCTGAAAGCAACTGGCCTAACAGTCACCCATGCCAGTGACGGATTAGAAGCATTGGAGGCAATTCAAATAGCACCTCCCGATTTGGTGGTATTGGATATTGTCATGCCCCGGATGAACGGCTACGAAGTTTGTCGGCGGTTAAAATCCGATCCAAAAACCCAAAATGTTCCTGTAGTTATGTGTTCTTCTAAAGGTGAAGAATTTGATCGCTACTGGGGAATGAAACAGGGTGCAGACGCTTACATAGCCAAACCGTTTCAACCAACCGAGTTGGTGGGAACAGTCAAACAACTGCTGCGAGGATAAGGATAAAAACAATATGGTCAGCAAACCGGACTTTTTAAGTGGCAGCGGTCAAGACCACTTTCGACCAGAATTACAAGTAGAAAGTCCTGAAGGTGAGTTACATTTGAGGTTTTATATTCCCTCGCATCAGGAGTTTGCGCTACAAGCAACTGGCATCCGAGAGGTAATTGAACTAAGTCCTGATAGAATCACCCCGATTCCTAATGCTTCTCCTTTACTTTTGGGTACTCTAAATTTACGAGGTCGAGTTATTTGGGTGGCTGATTTGGGTCAATTTCTTGGAGAAGCAAGTGCATTAAATACGGATAGAGCTGAAATTCCGGTGATTGCCATCGAAGAGCAAGACACAATAGTGGGTTTAGCAGTAGAGGAAATTGGTGGTATGGACTGGCTAGATGTCCAGAATCTCATGCCGCCAACTCGTATTCCAGATACTATGGCTCCCTTCTTGCGCGGAGAGTGGTTATTAGATGCCAAAAAAAATCAGTGTCTACGACTACTAGATCAAATGGCAATTTTACGGAGTGCTAGGTGGGCAGGATGAAATTGGAGGAGGAAATGGCAGCAAGTATTGATAATAACGAGCCAACATATCAACAGGCGATGACCGCCTATGTCCAAAGGAATTATGAGGTTGCCGCCACTTTAGTTGACCAAGTGGTGCAAAATTTACCAAATGACCCTAACTCCCATTTGTTAAGGGGTCACATCTACTATGTTTTGCAGCAGTACGATGTAGCAAAAGAAGAATATCAACAGGTATTACGCTTGACTAAGGATCAAGAAATTGTTGGTTTTGCCAATAATGGAATTGAAAATATCAATCAATACCTACAATCATTCGATGGTCAGATTGATAGAGCAGGAAGTCAAGAGCAAATAAATTCCTCGGAGATGTCTGATGTACTGGCATATAGCGAACAAGAATTAGAAGATTTGGGTGCTAGTCAGGAGTTTGACAGCAATAGCCTTGATTTGAACTTTTTTGGAGAGGATCAAGAAATTGTAAATGGCGTTGAAGATATATCTTCAGATAGTCCATTTGACCTACCTACAGAAGACAGTATTGGAACGAAAAAAATATCAGATTCTTCTACAGCTTTTGGTGACGACCCTTTTGCCTTAAATGAAGAATCACAAGAACAAGAGTCAAATAGCAGCACTTGGGAGGATAAAACAGAATTAGAGTTGCCTGCTTTGTGGCAGGAAGGTGTATCAGAACATAGCCTTGAAGAATCATTAGTCAATAGTCAGTTTTCAAATAATGGAATAAATTCTTCTCAAGGAAATTCAGCTATTGACAATAATAAAAACTCTTTATCTTCTAATTCACAAAGTGGTAATAGCGAGAATAATTTGCCTGATCTATTAAGTGATCTGAAGTTTAAAGAGTCTAGTATTGGGAATTTAGAATATAAAGAATCTAGTTTTGGAGATGAAACTTTACTAATTGTTGGAGAAGAACTTAGAAATAGTTCGACAACAACAAGTAATTGGGAAGACACCAATCAAGATAATTTACCTGAAACCGAAGCACATAGCTGGTTGGAAACAGAGGAAGTTTTTGAGTCGAATTTATCTGATGATTCTTCATCTTCTAGCAGCCATCTACCTGTGGAAGAAAAACAGTTTAATTCAGATGAACTTAGAAGTAAAAATAGCTTTGATGATGAAAATTTTGATCTAGAAGCATTTGAATCTGCCTTTGGCTCAGAGGGGTCAAGCTCTCATGAAGACTCAAACAATGTACTGAATGGAGAAAATTCTAAGAGCAATATAGAATTTTTAGATGACTTTGAGGAATTTGACGATTTAGGGAATATTCCAGGGTTTGACCTGAGCGAAGGAAATTCTAACTTCGGTGATGTCCCAGTGTACTCTGCTTCGCCAGAAACCAGTGGCAGTGGACGCCCTCAAAGCGCGCAGGCTTTTTTAAGTGAGGCAGCTAGCGATCGCGAAGAAGAACTATTTTCGATCACTGGTTCCCATGAATCAGTTCCAATCTTTAGCCAAACAGATATCTCGAAACTAGAACCCAACGTTAGCATCGAGCAAGGCTGGTTAGCACCATTAGAAAATGCCTCCATAGCCAGGAAACAATGGTTAGTTGCTGGGACTGTGGGCATTGTCTCGGCGCTGGTTGTAGCCACAGTTAGTTTTGTGGCCACCACATTTTCGCCAGCAGGGCAACGAGAATCAGTGCGGAACACAGGTTGGGGAATGTCACTGGCAGCTGGAATTGCAGGTTTTGCGACTGCGGGCTTCATGGGGAATCTCACACTTAAGCAAATTCGGCGCACAACCAAGGATTTGGAAACTCAGTTTGAGGCAGTACGCCAAGGAAATCTCAATGCTCAAGCCACGGTGTATTCCGAAGATGAATTGGGGCATTTAGCCAGTGGCTTTAATGAAATGGCGCGGGTAATTTTCACAACTACAAGTGAAGCCCAACGGAAAGCCGATGAACAAGAGGAAGCCAAAGAAAACCTGCAACGTCAGGTGATTCGCCTGTTGGATGATGTGGAAGGAGCTGCTAGAGGTGATTTAACAGTCCAAGCCGAGGTGACAGCCGACGTACTGGGAGCCGTAGCTGACGCTTTTAACCTGACAATTCAAAACCTGCGGGATATTGTCCAACAAGTAAAAGTGGCGGCGAAGGATGTAACAAGAGGTGCAACCAACTCCGAAACCTTTGCTAGAGCCTTATCTGGTGATGCCTTGCGCCAAGCAGAAGAGTTGGCAGTCACACTGAATTCTGTACAGGTGATGACCGACTCGATTCAGCGCGTAGCAGAAGCGGCGCGGGAAGCCGAAACCGTCGCCCGTGATGCTAGTACGATCGCTCTCAAAGGTGGGGAAGCAGTAGAAAACACTGTGGCGGGGATTTTGGAAATTCGGGAAACCGTTGCCGAAACTACCCGGAAAGTCAAGCGTTTGGCGGAATCTTCCCAAGAAATTTCTAAAATTGTGGCGTTGATTTCCCAAATTGCTTCGAGAACAAACTTACTGGCACTCAATGCTAGTATTGAAGCGGCAAGGGCAGGAGAAGCTGGACGCGGATTTGCGATCGTCGCCGATGAAGTGCGCCAGCTAGCAGACAAATCTGCTAAATCCCTGAAGGAAATTGAACAAATTGTGATGCAAATCCAAAGCGAAACTGGCTCTGTCATGACCGCGATGGAAGAAGGCACACAACAAGTAATTAAAGGCACAAAATTGGCAGAAGAAGCCAAGCGATCGCTCGAAAACATTATTCAAGTGGCGAATCGCATCGATATTCTTGTGCGCTCAATTACCAGTGACACTGTGGAGCAAACTGAAACCTCCCGTGCTGTCGCTCATGTAATGCAATCAGTAGAACTGACGGCACAAGAAACTTCCCAGGAAGCACAGCGAGTTTCGGGCGCACTACAACATTTAGTAGGTGTATCCCGTGACTTGATCGCCTCCGTTGAACGTTTCCGAGTGGAAACTATGGAAACTAGATAAATTGTCCTTTGTTATTTGTTATTTGCTAATGACCAATACTTCTCTACGAGAGGCTGCGCCAACGGCAACACTCAGCACAAGTGACCAATGACCAATGACCAATGACCAATGACCAATGACTAATGACCAATGACTAATGACCAATGACCAATGACTAATGACCAATGACCAATGACCAATGACTAATGACTAAAAAACTATGCTGCCGGAACAACAACAGCGGATTTTGGGTTACTTTATTGAAGAAGCCAGGGATCATGTAAATACCATTGAGCAGGGGTTGCTGAATCTAGAGGGTACCCTGAACGATCCGGAAATGATTAGTGAAGTCTTCCGGGCGGCTCACTCCATCAAAGGAGGAGCGGCGATGCTTGGATTGACTAGCATCCAGCATACCTCCCACCGTCTGGAAGATTCTTTCAAAGTTCTCAAAGATCATCCGGTTCAGGTTGACCAAAAGTTAGAGTCTTTATTCCTCGGTGTATCTGATACTTTGAAAGTGCTGTTAGAGCATTTGAGCGGGCCATTTGGTCTTTCTGAAGATGCCGCTAATATTCTGATGTCAGAAACTGAGCCGGTTTTTCAATGGCTGAATGAGCATCTGGAACTACTTGTAGAACAAGGGAATAGTAGAGTAGCCAGCAATCCTGACACAACACAACAACTACATACAACTTCTGTAGAGAATGTCTCCACACCTACAGAACTTTTCCTGCGGCGAGATATTCCCGGTTTGGCAGAAGACACCCATGAGGAATCTACAGAAATACCCTTCTCTGTATCACCCCAGGAGGTACGTGATACTCGCGGACTCGCTAACGCTGCGCTATCGCCCGTTAGCGCTAAAGAAAATAATAACTGGAGCGAGTTTCAAGCCCAGGTGCTGCAAACACTGCGAGAAATGTTGCAACTGTTTAAGCAAACAACTACACCCTCAACTCGGCAAAACCTTCAGCAATGCTGTTACCAATTAGTCAGACTTGGTGAGACTTGGAATTTGTCCAAGTGGTGCGGTTTGTGTCAAGCAGCAGCCAGTGCGATCGGCAATCCCGAAAATACCTATCTCACTTTAGCGAAAATTGTCATTACTGAAATCAAGCAAGCTCAAGAATTAGTCCTACAAGGTAGAGAAGCCGAAATTGCAATTAGTCATCAACTAGAAGCACTTTTGAGCTTTGCAGAAATTGAGTTGTTAGAAATTACTCCTAATTTGTTTGACGAACAGTTTGCGGCTTTGACAGAGTTATCAACTTCACCAGAGCTAATTGTGTCCGTCAATACTCAAGAAATTGAGAAAACCAAGGAGTTAGTGCCACAAGGTCGCATAATTAATCTATCTGAGGAATTTAATCTAGACGAGAATAGTAGCGATAGCGGAGCGTTAGCGAGTCTGCGAGCGTCTCGCGCAGCGTTGTCTCGCCCCTCTCTTCAGTTACAAGAAACATTAGTAAACCCTGCAACTCCTACTAGCTTTACACCTACCGTACATGACGAAGTACATCCAATAAGTAACAATCTTGACCACAATGGCCCAGAGGTAGGAATATCTGAACTAAATACCCTTGCCGATTTATTTGCAGGTGAAACTCCTGAATTAGATGAAACCTGGCATCAAGAAGAAACCTTAGATATTGTTGCCACTGATAACTTTGGAATTGATTTCAGCAGCAGTGATACTGAAGATGCTGATAGCGATTTATCCGATTTACTCTCATTTGATGACGACACAAGCAACGATTTGGACGCAGCAACTACAGCCACAACCGAAGATTTATCTCTGTTATTTGGCGACAACTTCCTAGAAAAGGAAAATTCAGAACCGCAAAATAAACAAATATCGGCTACGACTCAAGAGTTGAGCGATATCAACGTACTTAATCTAAATTTAGACTCTTCTCCTGCCGAAATTTTACAAGAATTTACGGAAAGTTCTAGTGAGATAAAGCAGCCTCTTGAGGAGATTGTCCAAAAGAGTGTCAACGAAAACGATGTGGTTGAAGATTTATCGGCACTGGCATTAGATGACAATGAACTATTGCCTACAGACGAAGTAACTCAACCAGAAATTGAGGCGATCGCCCTACAGCCCTTCGGGCATCCTACGGCAGACGTTGGCGCAGCCATCGCTAATGTGGAACTATCTCCCAACCAACAGAATAGTTTTGATAACTTATTATTAGAAAGCGGAAATAAAAATTGGGTAGAAGAAATTATCCCTAGTGACTACATCGAATTACCCCAGCAAACAGGCTTGTCTTTGGACAGTCTATTTGCTGATATGAAAGAACAGACACTATTGCCTACAACCGAGTCAGAAATCGGTGATTTATTTGCTACATCTCCGGCAATAGCACCTGAGTTTTCGCAATCAGAAGATGATCTGAGCAACTTCTGGAACCAGGAAACCTTAGAGGAACAACTGGGCGAATTCGATTCTTTAGTTGAGCAGAATGTGGATAGGGCATTAGAAGAAAGTTTGTTTGCTGCGGCTGGTAATGACATTTTTGCCGACAGTCAGCAACCCATACCCTCTCCTATAGCCAGTTTTGATATAGAAGAAGATTTTGATCTTAATTTCCAGCCTCAAGAACACCAAGATTTAATATTCTCATCAGATTCTGGAGATGATTTATTTGAGGAGTTAGCACCGAGTAACTCAATTATTTCCCCAGCAATCAACGATGATCTACAGCCTTCCACACCTGAAACATCGTTGTTCACGCCGCAGCCAGAGGAGGAAATTCACAGGCGATCGCAACAACCAGAAGCTTTAGATTTTGTTCCAGAATTTACCAATCAGCCCCCAGAGATATTTGCTGTTGATCCATTCGGCTCTTTTGATGAAAACACCGATGAGGATTCGCAGCTGCTGTTTGAAGATGTAGCCATAAATGACTCGACTTATATTCAACTGGACAGCACGGATGAGCTATCGGCTACAGAAACTACTCTAGATATTAGTTCTCAGGAAACTTCAACATTACCCCAGACAAGTGCAGAAGTTTTAGATATTGAGGAAAATAATAACTTAGAAACTGCTTTTGATTTCACAGACAACACAGTTGTTGAAAGTACAGAACTGGGTTTTGTGAATGATTTATTGTTTACAGAAACTACTCTGCTAGAAGCAGCAAACCAGGAAGAATTAGCAGAAAACGCGGCAACAATTGACTCGCAAGCCATTAATGAATTCACACAAACGGTTATTCAAGAAGATGTAGCAATCGATTTGTGGGATTTAGGAGAGACATCTGAATCTGTAACAGTCTCAGAGGAAGAAAATCCTATTGTTGCCCAGACTGAAGAATTAGCAACCAGAGAACCTATTGAAGTAGCTGCTCCAGAAGATGAATTTGCAGACTTGGCAGCATTACTAGGAGAAGAAGTAGTACCAATTCCCAAAGCTGCCTCAATACCAGAAGTAGATTTTGCTGCCTTAGAAGAATTACTAGGTGCAGATAACGACGAAGCGGCTAGTATATCTAGCGCTCGTCAGCCCTTCAACACTCAACCAGCCTTGACTAAAAATGCGATTCCATCACCAGCCATAGAAGATGAATTTGGTGATTTGGAGAAGTTACTGGCAGAAGCAGATCAAACAATATCCCATGCACCATTAGTAAAATTCAACACCAGCAAACCTCCCCGCCCCTCTACTCGTCGAACTACGAGATTTGAAGAAACGATGAAGGTTCCAGTTAAGCAACTGGACGATATGAGCAATTTAGTTGGGGAGTTGGTGGTAAATCGTAATACCTTAGAGCAGGATAATGAACGGCTGCGCCAGTCACTAGATAACTTGCTGATTCAAGTGCAACAACTCTCAGATGTCGGGGCGAGGATGCAGGAGTTGTACGAGCGATCGCTACTGGAAGCTTCTTTATTAGCTGGACGCAAAAAGAAAGACTCCGGTTTTCAATTGCCTGATTTCAATGCCGACAGAGGTTTTAGCGAGTTAGAAATGGATCGCTTTACTCCCTTCCATACACTGTCCCAGCAGATGATTGAGCGCATTGTCCGCATCCGGGAATCAGCAAGTGACATTGACTTTGTGACTGAAGAAACCGAGCGAGTTGCAAGGCAGTTCCGCCAAGTAACCACCCAGCTGCAAGAGGGACTAACAAGAGCTAGAATGGTGCCTTTTGCTCAAACTATTGATCGCTGGCGGCGAGGAGTGCGCGACAATGCTATTAAGTGTGGCAAACAAGTAGAGTTAGTGATTGAAGGTGGTGATACCTTAATTGACAAGATGATTTTGGATCATCTCACCGATCCACTGACGCATATGTTGAATAATGCGATCGCTCACGGTATTGAAACGCCAGAAGAAAGGCAGGCTGCTGGTAAACCACCCGTGGGAATCATTACCATCCGCGCCTTCCACCAAGGCAACCAAACTATCATTTCCGTAGGCGATGACGGTGCAGGCATCGATTCAGTAAAGGTTAAGGCTAAGGCGGTGAAGATTGGCATGATTACACTAGCGCAGGCAAAAACCATGTCTCGCCTGGAAGTCTACGATCTGCTGTTCCAATCTGGTTTTACGATCAAAGACCAGGCAGATGAAATTTCTGGGCGTGGTGTGGGTATGGACGTAGTGCGATCTGAAATTAGCGAAATTCGTGGGACAGTCAACACCGATTCTGCTGTTGGCAAGGGAACCACCTTCACCATTCGTTTGCCACTGACTCTGAGTATTTGTAAAGCTCTGTGCTGCGTTTCTGATCGAGCCAGGATTGCCTTCCCGATGGATGGTGTAGAAGATACGCTAGATATACCAGTCAAAAATATCCAACACGATGCCAATGGGCAATCATTTATTTCCTGGCGAGATACGATATTACCATTCCGACCTCTGAGGGAACTTTTAACTTTCAATCGCCAGATCAGTCGCGGTAACGTCTATGGCGGTACCAGAGATGATGATATGGTTTCTGTGGTTGTGGTGCGATCGGCAAATACCATGATTGCCCTACAGATTGACCTGGTATTGAGCGAACAAGAAATTGTCATTAAGCAATTTGAAGGGCCAGCGCCTAAACCCATTGGTGTAGCTGGTGCTACAGTCTTGGGTGATGGCCGCATTATGCCTATTGCTGACGTGCTGGAAATAATTGACATCTTCCAGGGACGAATTTCTACACAAATTGGTGGTGATTCTTGGCAACAGAAAGCTACTCCCCCAGATATCTCTCCTGCGAAGATTGACCCGACAGTGCTGATTGTCGATGACTCAATTACAGTCAGAGAGTTGCTCTCCTTAACGTTTAACAAAGCAGGTTATCGCGTAGAACAGGCGCGTGACGGTCAGGAAGCTTGGGATAAACTCCGCTCCGGTCTACCTTGCGATATCGTATTTTGCGACATCGAAATGCCCCGTTGCGATGGTCTGGAGTTGCTCTCTCGCATTCAGAAAGACCCAAACCTCAACCACCTACCGATCGCAATGCTCACCTCGCGGGGTGCAGACAAGCACAGACAAATTGCCGCTCAACTCGGTGCTAGTGGCTACTTTACCAAACCTTATCTCGAAGAAGCTCTCCTCGAAGCTGCGGCGCGGATGCTCAAAGGAGAGAAACTACTTACTAGTACAAGTAATGCTTAGTTTCACAATTTTGTTATACACCTTAACAGAAGCTCTGCAAGGTGTTTTATTTAAATGAAACAAAGATTAAACTGCTATCAGTAAATTTTCAATGGGAAAGGGTTTTGGGGTAAAGGTAAATTCGGCGTTGCATAAATGCGGGATGATTTTTCTCACGCAGAGGCGCAGAGACGCAGAGAGGATAAGGAGTTTTAGATTTCAATACATAACATTTCATCCCTTGATTCAGCAACGCTGTAAATTCAAACCCTTTCCCCCAAAAAGTATTGTGTACACTCCATGTCTTGGGTCTATCTTTGTAATATGTAAAGAAGTACTTTTGACCTAAGACTATGCCTTCTTCTGAAAAATCCCTCACCTACCCATGCAGCTATAAGAGCAATCAAGTCGATAATTACCACGGTACTTTAGTTGCAGATCCTTACCGTTGGTTAGAAGATCCTGACTCTGGAGAAACAAGAACTTGGATTGAGGCACAAAATCAAGTTACTTTTGGCTACTTGAGTGAAATTCCTGCTAGGGAAAAAATTAAACAACGCCTCACTAAACTTTGGGATTATGAAAAATACGGTATCCCTTTTAAAGAAGGCGAAAATTACTTTTATTTCAAAAATGACGGACTGCAAAATCAAAGTGTTTTCTACACCTTGAAAACCCTCGACGACCAACCTAAAGTTTTACTCGACCCCAATCAACTCTCAGAAGATGGTACTGTTGCCCTTTCGGGATTGTCCATTAGCGAGGATGGTAAACTTTTAGCATACGGTCTATCGACCTCTGGTTCTGATTGGCAAGAGTGGAAAATACGCGATGTTGAAACTGGTGAAGACCTGCAAGACCATCTAAAATGGATTAAATTTTCTGGTGTATCTTGGACACATGATCGTCAAGGCTTTTTCTACAGTCGTTACGATGAGCCGAATGAAAAGACTCAATTAGAAGATGTTAACTATTATCAAAAGCTCTACTATCATCAACTAGGTAAACCACAATCTGAAGACGAATTAATTTACTGTCGTCCTGAACAGAAAGAATGGGGTTTTAGTGGCGATGTTACTGAAGATGGACTTTATCTAATAATCTCAGTTTGGTTGGGAAGTGACCACAAAAATTTAGTTTTCTACAAAGATTTGACTAAACTTAATTCGGAAGTTGTAGAACTGATTAACCAGTTTGAGGCAGATTACAGTTTTATTGATAATAATGACAGTGTTTTCTATTTCCGCACAAGTTTAAATGCGCCACGGGGACGAGTAATTGCGATCGATATCAAAAAACCTATGCTGGAAGATTGGCAAGAAATCATTCCCCAATCATCGGAAACTCTGGAAAGTGTTGGCATCCTCAATAACCAATTTGTTGCTGATTATCTCCAAGATGCTCACAGCCAAATTAAAATTTTTGACTTGAAGGGCGCATTTATCCGCGAGGTAGAATTACCCGGACTCGGTTCCGCAGGTGGCTTTGGTGGTAAACGTTATGATACTGAAACTTTTTATATTTTTACTAGCTTTAATACACCAGGCACTATTTATCGCTACGACATGGTAGCGGGAAAAAGTACCGTTTTCCGCCAGCCGGAGGTTGATTTTAACCCTGATGATTATGAGACAAAACAAGTCTTTTATCATAGCAAAGATGGTACTAGAGTACCCATGTTTATCACTCATAAAAAGGGCATTAAATTAGATGGGAATAACCCCACTTATCTCTATGCCTATGGTGGTTTTAATGCTTCAATGACACCTGGTTTTTCTGTGAATCTTTTGGTATGGATGGAGATGGGTGGTATCTATGCTATGCCCAATCTACGCGGCGGTGGAGAATATGGCGAAGAATGGCATCAAGCAGGAATGAAGGATAAAAAGCAGAATGTCTTTGATGACTTTATTGGCGCTGCTGAGTGGTTAATTGCTAATAAGTATACTAAGCAGGGTAAGCTAGCGATCGCTGGTGGTAGTAACGGTGGTTTATTGGTAGGTGCTTGTATGGTGCAGCGTCCCGATTTGTTTGGTGCAGCTTTACCAGCAGTTGGCGTCATGGATATGCTGCGGTTTCACAAATTTACCATCGGCTGGGCTTGGACTTCTGAATATGGTTCAGCAGATAATTCAGAGGATTTTCAAAAGCTCTACGCCTATTCGCCATTGCAAAATCTCAAATCAGATACAGCTTACCCAGCTACCTTGATTACCACAGCCGATCATGATGATCGTGTTGTCCCTGCTCATAGTTTCAAATTTGCCGCCGCTTTGCAAGCAAATCAAGCCGGTGATGCACCAACGCTAATTAGAATTGAGACGAAAGCAGGACATGGAGCAGGCAAACCCACGGCTAAAATTATCGAAGAAGCCGCAGACAAATGGGCTTTTTTGGTGCGTACTTTGGATGTTGAAGTTTAGCAGCTTTGTCGGGTGGGTTGCAATACTTTTCGGACTTCGCTTAATAATCTCCTTTTTGGTCTCTTAATTGGTTAAAGGGCAAGGGGTAAAGGTAAATTTAAACTCTTTCCCCTTTCCCCTTGAACCCTTTAATTTACGATGACTATTAAACTCCTACCAAAACAGCTTCTCGCACCTTGGCAATCACTTCAATCAAATTACCCGTGTTTAAGCGGTAACTCAGAGGATGGACAATCAAGCGCGCCGTGCTTTCATACAGAATAGCAATCTCAATCAAACCATTTTCGCGCAAAGTCCGTCCTGTGGAAACCAAATCCACGATCGCCTCTGACATTCCAGTAATCGGACCTAGTTCTACTGAACCATACAACGGCACTATTTCCACAGGTAAATCGAGACCGTGAAAATATTCACGAGCGCAATTGACATACTTAGAAGCAACTCTACCATGCGGCGGTAAATCTAAAGGCGATCGGTAAGAACTGGATGCTTTTACCGCCACCGACATCCGACAATGCCCAAACTGTAAATCCACTAAGTGAGCAACCTGCGGCTGTTTTTCCCGCAGCACATCGTAACCAACAACACCTAGTTGAGCTTGACCATATTCTACATAAACAGGCACATCTTGCGCCCGCACTAACAAACCTTTGGCTTGTCCGCGAACGTCATGAATCTGAAGTTGGCGATTTCCTGAATCTAAAAAAGCACTAAAATCTAATCCCACAGATTGTAGCAAGCGGATGCTATTTTTAAGTAGTTCCCCTTTTGGCAATGCAACAGTCAGCATTCTATTTCTTAGTATCCTTGGCGTTCCGACAGTTGAATAATATTGAGAATATCTCTATATGCTTACCACAAGCAGCATGACAATTTTATTAGTTGATGATGAAGTTGAACTAACAGTCCCCTTAAGTCGCTTATTAACTCGTGAGGGTTACATTGTAGATGCCGCTTACGATGGGACAACTGGCAGCAAACATTCACAAGCCGGTAGTTATGACTTACTAATTTTAGATTGGATGCTGCCAGGAAAAACGGGGTTAGAGATTTGTCAAGAATTGCGACGCCAAGGTAAAACTACTCCCGTTCTGTTTCTTACAGCTAAGGATACTCTAGATGACCGTGTAGAAGGTTTAGATGCTGGTGCGGATGACTATCTGGTGAAGCCTTTTGAACTACGGGAATTATTAGCAAGAGTCCGTGCTTTGTTGCGTCGTTCCGGTTCTAAAGCCTATGAAACCATCACCGGACGCTTGACTGTAGCTGATTTAGAACTTGATTGTGAAAATCAAGTAGCCTATCGCCAAGAACGGATAATTGAGCTATCACAAAAAGAAAGCCAGTTGCTACAATACTTTATGGAACACACTGGACAACTGCTAACTCATGCCCAGATTATGCAAAATTTGTGGCAAGAGGAACAACCCAGTAGTAATGTGATAGCGGCATTAATTCGCTTGCTGCGCCGTAAGATTGAAGTAGGTAGAGAAACTACACTGATTCACACAGTTTATGGCAAAGGCTATCGTTTTGGTGCTTCCTCAGTGGAGTCAGTTTAGTCGCCTGCTTCCAACTGACAATGATTCAGTTCATTAGGTAGAAGAATTATTGACATTTTTCAGTTTTTGCAACTTTAATTCCTGTCGAAGTTTGTTGTAGAGGGATGAATCTACAGGCATCATAATCTGTGAAATCCCCTTCCAGACACCAAGCTGATTATTTGCACCCATATCTTTCATGAGTTGCTCAGTGTAACGTAAGGAAAAAAAGGAGATGCATGTTGCCTTCGCTACAATACTATAGTAATGATTTTTCAGCCAATCCATATCTGCTGCTATTTCCTGATACATAACTGACGGCGAAGGCAATAACAAATTGCCTTTGACATACTCTGCCAGCCACCAAGCACTAACTTCTGATGTCAACTGACAATAGAAACTGCTGTTATAGCCAACAAAACCCATCTGTGGAATATTAGGATGAATCAGATAACGGTAAAGGTTAAAATTACCATCTTCATCGATTATCTGTCGGCGATATTCTTCTTCGAGAAAGGGAAGTTCCTGGTTAAATCCTGTACCAAAAATTACTATATCTGCCTGCAACTGCTGACCATTGGCTAATTCCACACCATCAGGGATAAACTTGGCGATGCTCGTTTTAATTGCCTGAATTTTACCAGAGTGTACATACTTAAAGAAATCTGGGGGAGCTATGCTAATGGTACAGTTGACCACATTCATCGGTTGTTCGGGCAACATTCCGCAGCTATCAAGACCGAATTGCAGGCGTAGCAGCATCTCGTTAGTGCGCCAAAAAACCCATACTAGTGGCTTACCCAGAGTGTGCAATAACTTTTCAATCCGTCCCATCTGACGGTAGGGGAACCAAGCTTCTGAAAAGCGGGTTAATAAAATATACTTCAGGTTTACTAAACCCAGAAAAAATCTAGGAACCTTCCACAGTGGCTTACGGAAGACGAGGGTGGATTCTTTGGCTATGTTCGCCGCCAAAGTCGCAATGTCGCAGGCAGACTTGCCAAAACCCACTACCACTACCCGCTTACCCTCAATTATTGAGGCATCGTTAAACTCGGTAGAATGCATTACCCGTCCTCCAGATGCAGCGAAGTCCTCCCTACCAGGCAAAGAAGGTAGCTTAGGGATGCTAAATGTCCCATTGCACACTAGCACAAAGTCAAATTCATGCTTTTCCTCTTTTTCATTCACTCTGATGGTAACTACCCATCCTGGTTTTTCTCCAGTTTTGCGGGAAACATTGGTAACTTCCGTTTGGAAGCGAATCCTCTCAAAAACCCCAAAATTATGGGCGTATGAATCTAAGTAATTCTGCATATCTTCTGCTGTAGGCCATTCTGGGTAAGATGCAGGCATGGGATAGTCCGAAAAACTATATGTATCACCCGTATTTTGAGTTGTTAATCCTGGGTAACTTCGAGATTTTTCCCAAACACCACCAAGTCCTTTTTGTTTCTCGAATACAGTAACGTCGTAGCCTTCTTCGACAAAAGTTTTAGCTGTTACCAGACCGCTGATTCCAGCTCCAATCACGCAAATTTGTTTGATTTCCATTGTTTTGTAACTAAATTCCGAAAGAATTTGTCCAAATACAAATTTACAGCAGTTTTCATTTATTTGAACCGCATCTTGGTCTATTTACCTGAAAATAGCTGTAAGCTAGATAATGCAAATTATGTAAATATATACTGATTGGTCAATACAGCGTGTCCAGATTTCAGATGAAATTCAAGCTATTGACCAATTTGAACAAGGTGCTTCAGGAGTGCTGAGTAGAAAGATTTAATTCATAAGCACTACTCCTTACTCAGCACTGTTTTGGTAAGTCTTGATAATTTTGATAAAACTCTCGCGCTCTCGGTTCATAAAAATATATGACGCAAGAATTCATAGAATTAAGACAAAGTATTTTAGAAGGTCGTTATGATGAGGCGCTAGAGATTATTGATGATTTAGAGGAGATGAGTAAACAGGCAACTCTGCGAAAAATAGAAGCATTTTTAGTAAGATTATGTATTCATCTCATTAAAAATCAAATTGAACAGCGTTTAACTAACTCTTGGATTGCTTCAATCTCTGACTCAGTAATTCAAATTGCCAAATTAAATCTTAAAGATAATCAAAAATCTTACTATATTAAAGCTGATGAATGGCAAGAATATTTAGATGAAGCAGTAGCGATGGCAATTCGACCAGCAAGTGCTGAAATTTTTGATGGTACGTTAAAACCTAGTCAAATTTCCCAAAGGATTAATCAAGAACTATTGATTGATGTTGCTCAGAAACTGTTGTATTTAACTTATGAATATCAACCTAAAGAACTACCAGAGATTATTGATTATCATTTATCAGAATTACCAGGAGGTAAAGATTGGTTTGAGTAAGTTTAAAGATAAGAATCCAGAAGTCAGAATTAAAAAGACTTTGATACTCAATGCCAAAAACTTTCATTCAATAATGTTTCTACATCATTAGGAAAAGGACAATCATCAGGAAATTTTGTTTCATATTCCTTACTCATGTTTTTATGTGCATTTTGATAACATTCATCATATATAGTTAAGAAATAATTACGCAGACTGGGAGAATCTCGAAGAATACGATTTAATTCCTGTTGTGTGCGGCTAATTGTTGCTTCCCAACCGCCATAACATTCTGGTAAATTTACATAATTCCGTTTTAAGGCGTGTTCAAATAAAGTTGTCAAACGACTTTCTAATTCCCGTCTATCTCTCCTCCCCAATCCTTCTATCTCCTCAATTAAGTTTTCCCAGTCTACCTTGCTATAATCTTGGGATTGTAAGCTATTGATAGTCTGCTGAATCCACAATGCAAAGTCTGTCTCGTAGAGAGTTTTTACTGATGATTGAGTCATAATGATTAAAAACTTTAGAGTGCTTTAGCAATAGTTTAACCCAAGGGTTTAACAAAATTTTAAAGATATAGCGATACCTACGGTGGGCTTCTCTACGAGACCCTTCTCTACGAGACGCTCCGCGTAGCTTGCTTCCACGAAGTGGTACGGCAAGCTCAGGGCAGCGCGCTACGTGAATACCAACGCATTTTTTTTGGGCGTTCTACGTGGGTGGTTACGAAGATAACAGGATTTTAAGATGGTTGCTACAAAATGGCGATCGCACTTGTACTATAAGCTAATAAACATCGTCATGAGTACCAATGTCTAGCAAAAGAACATCGCACTAAGTCAATCATCATACATGAGCGATCGCTTTACTTTAATCAGCGATCGCACTATTCCTCTGACATTCCTCTCAATCAATGCTATCATTAGCACAAATTTCTCACTTTAGGGATGCACGTAATCAGCAAAGTGAAATTGCGGGAATTCTGGGTTCAACACGCTGATTCTGAAGATGCTCTCAATGACTGGTACAAGTTTGCTTCAATTGCGAACTGGTCTAATTTACTGGATGTTCAGAAAAGATATCCAAAAGCATAAGCGGTTGGTAATTTTACAGTGTTTAACATTAAAGGTAATAGCTATCGTTTAATAGTAGACATTAGATATTCCAGCCAGACAATTTTTATTAAATACGTTCTCACCCATCCTGAATACGATAAAGAAAGGTGGAAAGATGACTCCTACTTCTAGTCAACAAACCTATACTGACTTACTGATTCAGTATCAACCTAAGCCAATTAAAACAGAGCAGGAGTATAACAGAGCTCTAACAGCAGTCGAGGGGATGATGTCTGGCGAGTTGACAGAAGCCGAAACTGCCCTTTTTGAGTTGTTGGTTCTTTTGATTGAAAATTACGAGGAATGTCATTATGCGATGGGTGCATCAAAACCCGTGGCTACTTTGGAATCCCTCATGCATGAGTTTGATGTGGAACCAACTTCTTTAGTTGGGGTTTTTGGCTCTGTTGAGATTGTCAGGGAAGTGGTTAATGGTCAACGAAAAGTTAGCCAATCTCAAGCTGACTCCCTAGCTAAGTTTTTTAATGACCATTATTTTGGGCTTTCTCTAACGGCTCTTGACTTTAAACAGTAAGAAAATTGAAGATTAATAAGATTTCTGAGGAATTTCTCTAGATTTGGTTGGTGTGATGTTGCGATGGCTGCGCCAACGTCTGCGACGATCGTAATTCTACCAGCTAGCGCTGAAATTTTTGAGGGTACGTTAAAACCTAGTCAAATTTCCCAAAGGATTAACCAAGAACTATTGATTGATGTTGTTGAAAAACTGTTGTGTTTAATTTATTAGTATTAACCTAAAGAACTACTAAATATTATTAATCAACATTTAGCAGAATTACCAGGAGGTAAAGATTGGTTTTAGTAAATTTAAAGATAATATTAGGTAATTGAATCTAAAAACCAATGACTACAAACACACACTTTAACGCTAAAGTCAACAACGGCACAATTGAAATTCCTATTGAGTATCAAGATGAGATACGCAACGCCGAAATCGTGCAAATTGTGATCTTGAAACCCTTGCCAAAAAAGAAATGTTTTCCGCAAACGGGTATCATCGCCCAGTTAACTGCAAATCCTATCCAGATCGCAAGTTTCAAACCACTCACCCGAGAAGAAGCAAATGAACGCTGGTGATTTGACACGATGCTTTGTTGATTCCAATATTTGGCTTTATCGTTTTATTTTGAACCCCAGCGATCGCATCGTGTGCGGTTTACTGCCACTGATATAACTTTATAATTCAAGCTAACAAGCAAAAGGCATGACCTAAAAAACCAAGCAGAGCAATTTGTTACGATAACTTCTATACTAATCAGGTTTGCTTAAGCATTTGCTAGAAATAAACAAACTGTTGTTACTAAGGTGCAAGCATTTATAACAAATGAGTACCCAAATACGATATCGAAGTACCCAAATACGATATCGGAGTACCCAAATACGATATCGGAGTACCCATTTATAATTAATGCTTAATTTGTTAGCTTAAATTTTAAGTATTTGTTATGCTGAGTACGCGATCGCACCGATCGCAGCAAATGAGTATCCATTTATAATAAATGCTTAAGCTTGTTGTTGCTAACAAATAAATATTCGTAAAGTCCGGGTCTGTCTTTGTAACGAGTGGACAAGCTATTATTATCACGGGAACTGGATTTGTAACGTTGCTGCTGCTTCGACTTCCACAACAGCTTGAGCAATTTCTGGGTCTTGGTCTGCTGCTGCTTTGAGTTCCAGCACTGCTTCACCATAATCTAAACGCTGCGGTTCATTTCCCTCAACAGCACTGGTGAGTAATGGCGATTTATTCTTCTGGCGGAGTAATCCGATTAACTTACCACCTAGCGCCCATGTAGCATCACCAATGTTTTCGCCGATTTTCTCTTGAGCTTTAGTCCAAAGTGTAGTTGCGATGTCTACGACGGGCTACGCCTACGCAGTAGCAACAGCCGTCAGTGTCACAGTTAGCATAAATTTACTACAAACTTACAGCAGTTTTTATTTAATTGAAACACATCGTAAACCTGTTATCATCAAAAAACTTAAGCTTGTACTATTTATAATTTACCTAAAACCTGATTAATTTGAAGTTGCAGTTTTTCTCGTAATTGTTGCGCCTGTTGATAAACTGCTGTACGTCCTTTGTTTGAGTGGGTGTCTAATTCTGCTGGCTCTAGAGGCTGAATAAAGTAACGCAGACGAGTTTTCATTGCCCAAACTCCCATTGAGGGAAACAGAAGTAAGCCAAACATCAAAGGCGAAAAAGGCAAAAATGGTAACTTGACTAGCTGTTGCAATTTTTTTAAATTAACAGTCCAAGGATGTAAAGATTCACTACCGATGCAAACAACTGGCAGAATCGGAATATTATAGCGATCGCTCAACTGAATAAAGCTAACATCAAACTTTTCTAGTTGATAGCGTCTTTTCCAACCTTTCAGAGGCCCGCGCATACCTTCGGGTGCATACAAGAGAATTTTACCTTGGGCAATTGCTGCCTCAAAATCATTTAATTCGGCTCGCACACCACCTAAAACCTGTGACCATTTAGCTGGTAACCACCAAATTACCCAAGGATGATCAAATAATGCTGGACTTGCTAGGGGATGCACTTCCCATCCTCCGGCTTCACTTAATAGATAACCCAAGGTCAAAAAATCCCAAGGAAAACACATCCCTGCATGATTCATTACCACAATCAATGGCCCTGTTTGCGGCAAGTTTTTGACTTGCTGCATCTCTCCACGAAAATAATATTTAACAATGGGGCTAAGAATTTCTACGCGAAAAGCTTTTTGATACTTAGGATCAAATTCACCAACTTCTTTTCGTGGTAAACGACAGCCAAGACGCAACCAGCGATTTAGTAGCGCCAGATAGAATCCACCAGGAATTAAAAATAATCCATATTCTATCCAATTCCAACCATCTGGATCGGTATAATAGTGCTGCCAGTGGCGGTTAAATAAAATCAGCCAGCCTGGAGGATACCAAAGACAAAACCAATCAAACCAACTAAATTTATAGCCTTCATCTGAAACTTTTTCCAAATGAGTATATAGGAGGTTTTCGGAGTCTTGATTAATCAAAATAGTGATGTGAATTAGGCAACAGTTTCGTTAGTGTACCATAGCTTTGTTATTGGCATCTTACTATAGAAGTAAAAATAACATTGAGTTAGTTAAATACCAAAAATCCTACTTAACAAGAATGACTTCCTTCAACATCAACCTTTATCTGTTTCTAGAAAACCTTGTCTTTTTCGTAATTGCCACATTTTTTATTGTGGTTGTAAACAGGGGGTGGAAAGACACAAAGCCCTATACTCTGCCTTTACCATTACCTGCTTGGTATAAAGTCTGGTTTCTATCAGTGCAATTGCTAGGAGCACTGCTGCCATTAGTAGTTATGCTGTTATGGGGTGTATGGTGGGGCGAACGCACTGTGTTAACTGTGCTTGGCTGGTATTTTATAGTATTAGGGTTGCAAATCCTCTCGGAGATAGTTACACTCAGGCAGTTACAAAATGTAGTCTGGGTGATGGTTCCTTACATATACCTGCCTTACCGCTTCTGGCAGTTGTATGAAGGTTTGACACTTTTGGGTTCTAAAACCGAGTTGTTGTGGGTAAGATATTTATTGATTTTTGAACTGGTGTTGTGGATGGTGAACTATGCCTTAGATATATCTCAACTACCAAGGCTACTTCGCTGGGAAGTAAAATCAAACTCCGACGTTAGTATCAGTTAAGTGTTCAGAAACTCTCTAAAAGCTGATAGCGTCAAACAAAGGAAGATATCGTTGTGGACTTTCGAGCTTGAAAACCCGTTCTAATTACTGGCTACTGCTGCCTTACATCCGACTCCAGTGGAAAACCATCACCAAGGGACTTGTTGGCATTTTAGGATACGTGCTGGCAACATTAGTGCTGATAAATCTCGCCGGGAAATTGGCAACTCCCTTTGCACAAGGTAATGTAGTAGCGATCGCTCAAATAACTGGTAGCTGTGCCTTAGTCTTTCTTGTCAGAGGCTTGTTTCAGTCTATACAAGATATGTACATGGCAAAAGCTGCTTTGAGAGTTGCTTTTCATCTCCGCCAGCAAGTCTACGCCCATCTTCAAAAGCTGAATCTCAGCTATTTTGAAACGGCCAAAGCCGGGGATTTATCTTACCGCCTCACAGAAGATGTTGACCGGGTTGGCGAAGTCGTAAATAAAGGATTTCACGACTTTATTCCCTGCATTTTGCAGTTGGTGGCAATTCCAATTTACATGATTTACCTGAATTGGCAGCTGACATTAGCAACGGTGATTGTTGCACCCTTGATGGGTATTTTAGTCGGCTGGTTTGGTGAACGGTTACGCAAGTATTCCTTAAAAAGTCAAAATCGGGTGTCGGGTTTATCGGCTATCCTCTCAGAAGTTTTCAACGGTATTCGTTTGGTACAGGCTTTTGCTGCCGAAAATTACGAAATTGCCCGCTTTGGCTATGAAGCAGAACGCAGTCTGAAAGCAAAATACTCAGCCGAACGCCTCAAAGCGATTCAAATTCCGATCATCGGATTTCTGGAAGCCTTAAGTGCGTTATCGTTACTGATTGTGGGAGCATGGCAAATTTCCCAAGATAACTTAACAGTGGCGGATTTCTTCAGCTATTTAGCGGCGGCGGCGCTGTTAATTGACCCCATTGGTCACACCACGAATAATTACAACGAATTTAAGCAGGGTGAAGCATCTGTTGATCGCGTTTTTGAATTGATGGCAATTCAGCCGACGGTGATCGAAAAGATCAATGCGATCGCTCTACCTCCAGTCAAAGGCAAAGTAGAATATCGTCATATTTCCTTCGCTTATAAACCAGGTGAACCCGTATTAAAAGATATCAGTTTATTCGTATCGCCAGGTGAAGCGATCGCTCTTGTGGGTGCTTCTGGTGCTGGTAAAACCACATTTGTGAATCTCCTCCCGCGTTTTTACGACCCCGAAGTTGGGCAAATCTTTATTGACGGTGTTGATATTCGAGATGTCAAACTGCATAGTCTGCGGCGACAAATTGGGATTGTTCCCCAAGAAACCATCATGTTTTCGGGGACAATTGCCCAAAATATCGCTTTTGGACAAGATGTTTTTGACATGGAAGCAGTTAAAGAGGCGGCAAAAATTGCTAATGCCCATCAATTTATCAGCCAACTGCCAGATGGTTATCAGACTTGGGTGGGTGAGCGTGGGGTAAACTTATCTGGAGGACAAAGACAAAGAATTGCGATCGCTCGTGCTGTTCTGCTCAATCCCCAAATCTTGATTCTGGATGAGGCGACATCAGCATTAGATTCCGAGTCGGAAGCACTGGTACAGGAAGCGCTGGAAAGATTGATGGAAAAACGGACAGTGTTTATTATTGCTCACCGTTTATCAACCGTTAGACGGTGCGATCGGATTTTAGTTCTCGAACAAGGACAAATTGTCGAATCGGGAACCCATGAAGAATTATTAGCTTTAGAGCGTCGCTATGCACGGTTTTATGCTCAACAATTTAGTTAGGCAGAAAGGAGAGTAGGGAATCTCACTTCTTTGGAGTACAAGTATCATAGGAACAGAAAACCGAATTATCAAATAACTAGGTACTCATCATGATTCAAGATGACATCATTAAGGAATTGCAATATATTCCCGAATCAAAACTACAGGCACTATACGAACTAATTCACTATTTTCGGCTTGGGATTAACAGTGAGATGGAAAAACAATCTAGTGAGTCCGAAGACTTAAAAATAGATAAAAATCTATGTATGAATACCTTGCAGAAAATTAAGCAGGGCGATTTATCAAGTTTTAGTGAGATTGGTGATGTGAAAACATACATTCAAGACTTAAAACATGAAATTAGTTAAAGATGATGACTATAACCGTAAAGAACGAAAATTCTTTAAAAAACGCCCTCATTTAATTGATAAATATGGAGAAGTCTTAGAAAAGCTAAAAACTAACCCATTTGACACATCACTAAAAACGCATAAATTAAAAGGCGAACTTAGCGAATTTCATTCATGCAGCTTAACCTATGAATATCGAATTATTTGCGTATTTTTAATACAAGATGAAACGATTGTTTTAGTCGATATTGGTAGCCACGATGAAGTTTATTAACGCATTACTATGACTACCCAACCCGAAACCGAACTAGAATCTATTATTAGAGTGTTACCAATGGCTATCTAAACATATTGCTAACTCGCTCTCTTGAAATGCCAAGTTTAGCTTCTTGCAATGCTGATTGAGTGTCCAAAGGTAATTTATAAAGATCGAGTGTTATTGTTTTTGGTGAAGCTGCAAATGTACCATTTACGCAAAATCCTAAAATTTCCGAATAAGAACTAGTTGAATTAAGAATAATGTGTTGAGTAACTACATCTCTATCAGGAATTAAATCATTTCCGTACTTACCCTTTAATTGAAATGCAGCAACTATATTACCATTAGAAAGAGCAGTGTAGAACAACGGTTTAGCTGCCAATTGCTGATTTATTTTATAGGCTTGATTGTTGGAAATAAATGGTCGATAAATAGTAGGAGCCGTATGGTTAAAAATGTCATATCGTGAAACGTAACGATTGACATTGCCAGCGTGAATTTTACAGAATTCAGGCGTAGATTGGGCTTGTGCTACCGATTGAATTGTTAAAGATGTAATTGCACAAATCAAAATTGATTTGATAGCTTTCATTTAGTGTTTTCCCTGATGAAGACATTCCTCTAGCTTAAAATGCAGTAATTTTTCTTACCTCGGTAAAAGCGCTAGACTTTCTTAATGCTTTTTTGGGGGATGTCGTCAAATATCTGTTAACCCGGTTTTCTATGCGAGTGCTACTCATACCCCATTTTCTTATGGAAACGCAGGGCAAAGCCATCTAAATATTGACAATAAAGCAGAGGGGCAAAGGAAAAAAATGATTTTCGGTACAAGCCTTGCCCCATGCTAACTATCTCCTCGACTGAATTGCCTTGATTAACTCATAAAAAGGTTGCCAATTATCTTCCTGAGCAATTGCTTCCCAAATAGATTCAATCACAGGTCTTAATAATGCCGTTTGCGGATTATGAACAGCTAGAGTTTGGGCAATTACATCAATGCGTAGGCGTAGCCCGTCGTAGACATCGCACTCCAAATCATTCAAAATTTTATGGTATAGTATACACCAATCATCAAAAATTCCTGATGCACCCGGTACTGGTACAATATCGGAACCATTCATTACAAAACCTGGTTCATCTCGCCATTTAGATGAAAAAGTGCGAGCCATCTCATAAAAGAATTGGTGATAACCAACTTGGCTCACTTTCAAAAATTCAATCGTTAGATTCAACAGTTCCCCAGCTTCTGGATGTGCCAACTCCCCAAAACCCAACTTTTTCAACATCAAAGAACTGTATTCAGCTTCATAATATTCACCAAACCTAGCTAATCCAGACTCCATTTCGGCTTTATCTATAATCGCCTTCAAAGGTTCCTGGAGCATTTCTAAATTCAACTGGCAAATAATTGGTTGATTACCGTAACAGTAGCGTCCAGAATAGTCAAAATATGCAGCTATAAAGTAGGGGTTATAATTAGGGATAAATGCGAAAGGGCCATAATCAAAACTCTCTCCCGTAATCGACATGTTATCAGTATTAAGAACTCCATGACAAAAGCCAGCCGCCATCCACTGCGCTGCTAGTTCTGCAACCCGTTTAACTAATTCGGCGTAAAACAGAGCATATTTCTCTTCTTCAGTACTTAAGTGTTGATAATACTGCTCAATTACATGGTCTAATAACTTCTGAGTTAAATCTGGACGCTGAAAATAGTGCAGTCGCTCAAAAGTGCCAAACCGAATATGAGAACTGCTCATCCTCACCATCACAGATGAACGGGTAGGCGAAGGTTCATCGCCCCGCCAGAGTGGTACACCTGTTTCAATCATGCTCAGACAGCGCGAAGTCCTTACACCCAAATAGTGCAGTGCTTCCGCAGCCAGAACTTCCCGCATTCCACCTTTGAGCGTGAGCATACCATCGCCACCACGGGAGTAGGGCGTTCTCCCAGAGCCTTTCGTGCCAAAATCGTACAATTCGCCATCATTAGCACGTATTTGCCCGTAGAGAAAGCCTCTACCATCACCCAACTGCCCGTTATATTCCCCAAATTGATAGCCGTGGTAACGCAGCGCCAACAAGGGTTTGCGCCCCTGAAATTTACCAAAAGCTGCGATAAAATCTTCGTCTTTGACTACTTGGGGGTCTAGACCGAAACGGGGTAATAGTTCATCGTTACGCCAACGCAAGAGGTGTTGGGGAAATTCTGCCGCCGCAACCTCATCGTAGTAGTCATCGCCTAGAGATTCTAAGGCGCTTTCGTAGTTGACGGTGAGAAAAGGATTGCTAGAATTTTTGTTGTTTGGAGTTTCAGCCAGAGTCATTACGAGCAAAGCTTAATTCATTCTTCCCTTAATACTACCTCTGGCTTCGGCATCAGCATAGACGCAAAAAGCGACCCATATCCCAAATATGGTAGCGCCACCATTAAAATCTGGAGCGGATAATGAATAAAATTTTGCAATTAAAGAAAAAGTTGACTCAATTGGCTATTTTAGACGCTACATTTGAGGTTTTTGGTTCAGAATTACACCAGTATCAATTTAAACCTTGCTTGAGTAACAAAGATATTCAAGTGTTTGAATCCAGATATAGTATTATACTACCAAGTGAATATCGAAACTTTCTCTTAGAAGTTGGTAACGGTGGTGCAGGACCCGGATACGGCTTATGCGGACTGGCGGGAATTGAATCCGAAGATGTCACTCCAGAAAAGCCATACCGAGAGAATTACGAAATTCTCTGTAAACCATTTCTTTTAAAAGAAGCATGGAATGATTTGGATTTAATTGTCAACAATGATGCTTACTTTGACGATAAATTAATTCATGGCACTCTAAGCATTACAAATTATGGTTGCGGCATTTATGCAATGTTAATCGTTACTGGGGAACAATCAGGAAACATTTGGATAGATGACCGTACTAATGATAATGGAATATATCCTGCTTCTTTGAGTTTTTGTCATGCTTTCCATGACGTTGATCCTAATGATTTTAATCCCAATAGCGATGATGAACAGCCTTTAACTTTTTATGATTGGTATGAAGACTGGCTCAACCGAAGTTTGGAACAAATTCGTCAGAATTCGTAATACTTCGGCTGCGCTCAGTACAAGTTCGTAATGACGCTGCGCTATTGATCGTCTATAAATTATTTTAAAATTTAGGTGGTTGCCAATTAGGATTTATAAGACTTGTGAGAATATGATCTTCCCATTGCCCGTTAATTAACAAATAGTCTCTAGCATATCCTTCAATGACAAAATCTAGTTTTTTAAGTACATTACCACTGCGCCGATTGTGAGGCATATAATTAGCCATAATCCGGTGAAAATTTAACTCTTGAAATAGATATTGAGTTGCTGCTTTTAGCCCTTCTGTCATATATCCTTTACCTTGTTTCTTTTCAGCAAGACTATATCCGACATAGCAAAAATGAGCCGCTCCTCGGACAAAGTTACTAAAATTGACAGTTCCAATAATGACGGTGGGATTTTTTTTTGTAAAAATAAATAGCTTTAACGATTGGCCATTGATAAATTCCAGAAAATTATTCTCTATCTGATACTGCCAATATTCTTCAGTAAAAAAACCATCAGCCCAAAAAGGGTAGAATGGAGTGAGATAAGTTTTATTATTAATGAAGTATTTGATAATTTGAGGTATATCTTCATGGATCGCTACTCGTAATAATAAGCGATCGCTTGTAATTAATGGCAGTTCTGATATCATAACAGGACTTAATCGACGGGATATCTTCTCTAGATTGTGTAAATTCTCTCATACTTGCGGTTTAACAGTATTCAACTTTGTTGTATTATGATGTTCCAATTAGCAGAATCAGCCGTAAGGATAGTGATGTGGTGGGAATACGCTACGATTGGCAGGAATTAGAGATTCGGGCGATATACAACACGCCATTGCTAGAGCTTATTTATCAAGCTGCTAGTGTGCATCGCCAATATCATGACCCAACAAAAATACAAGTTTGTAAGCTTATATCGATTAAAACGGGAGGTTGTCCAGAAGATTGTAGCTACTGTGCCCAATCTTCGCGCTATCAAACAGAGGTAAAGGCGCAAGCACTCCTAGAAAAAGAAACCGTAATTGGCATCGCCCAAAAAGCTAAAGAAACTGGCGTTAGTCGCATCTGCATGGGTGCTGCTTGGCGGGAGGTGCGGGATAACTCACAATTTGAGGAAGTCCTGGAAATGGTCAAGGATGTAACCGCAATGGGTTTAGAAGTGTGCTGTACTCTGGGTATGTTGACGGCAAATCAAGCTAGGAAGTTGGCAGAAGCGGGACTTTACGCCTACAACCATAACTTAGATACCTCGCAGGAATATTACAGCACAATTATTACCACCAGGACTTATAGCGATCGCTTAAACACAATTGAAAATGTCCGTCAGACAAATGTTACTGTATGTTCCGGCGGTATCCTGGGTTTGGGCGAAACTGTCGAAGACCGTGTGGGTATGTTACAAACTCTGGCAAACTTACATCCACATCCAGAATCCGTGCCGATTAATATTCTCTCACAAGTACCGGGTACACCCTTAGAAAATCAGCCGGATGTCCCCATTTGGGATGTTGTGCGGATGATTGCCACAGCCAGGATTTTAATGCCAGCTGCCGATGTGCGTCTTAGTGCCGGTAGAGCGAGACTTTCTCAAGTTGAGCAAGCTTTCTGCTTTATGGCAGGAGCCAATTCGATCTTTTCTAGCGACGATAACAAAATGTTGACGGTGACAACTCCCTGTCCAGATTATGATAGCGATCGGGAGATGTTGAATTTACTTGGTTTGGGAATGCGTCCGCCTTCTCAAAGACAGGAAAATGTGGCAAGTCCGGCTGTTGTGGGGTAAATTGATTTCTTGCAAAAATTAGAATTAAGAATTTTTGGCGTTGCTGAATCTAGGGATGAATGTCTCGCGCAAAGGCGCAAAGACGCAAAGGAAAATCCATAAAATCATCCCGCATTTATGCAACGCCAAGTTTTTAAGCACAGAGAAATATTGGTGTTTATCTGTAGTTCAATTCAAAAAAATCTATTTTTGCAAGAGGTCTAATATCTCTATACTGTCCTGATCAATCTACCACCAACAGCATAGACTGCATTAAATCCGATTCGTTCTGCCCAAATTGCTGCATCAGCCTGTTTAGATTGTAATCGGCGACTAATTACTACTAAATCATTACCGATTTCATATTCACCCGTCTCAACATTAATTGAGATAATTTTACCAATATTCTCTGCTGTCTCCACTTGAAGGCGGATACTCTTCTCATAGAGTTCTTTGCCACGTCGGGTAATTTCTTCGCCATTGAGTTTGGGGTGAGACATACAGGCAATTTCCCAATTTAAGTTAGTAGACTCCTGCCATTATTGTAAACCCAGATTACAGCCGAGCAGTCTTTGTATAGGAGGTTAAACCGTATTTCTTTGTATTTTACAACCCCATGACTAGCCCTTTTTGTTGATGCAAGACGAATTTGTTTTTGGGCGAATACAAGTTTTAGGGAACTCGACAGAAGAACCATCTAACATTCCTTTGTAGAGGCAAAGTAAATTTTCTAGATGATCTTCGCTTAATTGGTTAAAGGGTACAGGAAATTCTTCTACAGGTATGATACGTCTATTTTTTGCCTTCAAACCTAGAGCGTGAAATCCAGTCTTAACACCTGCATGAAGATAGACTTCCTGAAGTTCTCCACAACCTAGATAGTGAGCAATACGCATTGCCACATCATAAGTAGCTAATTCACCAAAGCCTTTGACTTCCTTTCTAACAGAGTGAACAAATTGATGAATAGTTTTAAAATTGTCAAAACCAGTAATACGCTCAGTATCAAAATGTTCTAAGGCAATCTCAGCCGCTAAAGGTAAATACTTGGGAATACCATAACGGGATTGATGATCTTCAACTTCTCCCTTTTCGTTTATACTAAGAAAAGCTCTTTCGACAGCATCTCTTAAATTGCCAGGTTGTTTATACCAAGAATATTCCTCCTCTACACGGCAATAAAAATTTTCATGATAGTGGTTGAATATGTCGGTGTAAGATTTCATATCTAAAAACTCATTGCTCAAGCTTTAGTGTAATCTTAGACACTAAAATAGTCAACTTTACTAAGTATATTTTCTCCTTTTTTAACTGAATATTAAACACCAAAGCACGAATTTTTTGCCGCAGTTCTGTATTTATTTGTCTTTTACAACCCCATAACCTTGCGATAATGAGCCTCAATTTGCGCGACGGTTTCAGACTTGCGCTTTGTCTCCCATTGACTGCGGTTAAATAATTCTTGCCGCAAATCATCAACATTAATAGTAGTCACTTTACCATCAGCAACAATTTGCTTGCCATTCACCCAAACACTATCAACAACATTTGTGGGACGACCTAAAACTAATAAACCAATAGGATCTGTACGCGGAAGTAATGATAAATTAGTGAGGTCATAAAGTACCAAATCAGCTTGTTTACCGACAGTTAAAGAACCGAGTTTATCTGCAAGATTAAATCCTTTTGCGCCTCCCAACGATGCCATTTCTATCGCTTGGCGGGGCGTAATCCAGTGTTGATAATCTGAGTCTGTGACATTATGTAAAATAGAACCAATTTTGATTGCTTCTAGCAAATCTTGAGAGTCATTACTAGAGGCACCATCACAACCAAAAGTTACATTTACTCCAGCTTGGCGATATTTTAAAATGGGGGCGATGCCACTGCCTAAACGCAGATTACTTAAGGGATTATGAACAACTGTAGATTGAGTTTGGGCGAGGATGGCGATATCAGCATTATTTAACCAAACGCAATGAGCAAGTGAAGTGCGATCGCTTAAAAAACCGATTCTTTTCAAATGTTCAACAGCAGTACAACCGTATTTTTCTTGAGCGAGTTTTTCCTGTGCTTTAGTTTCAAGTAAATGAGAGTGACGACAAAGATTATAGCGATCGCTTAATTCAATACACCCCTTAAATAAAGCATCAGTACATAATTGTATCCCTGTTGGTGCAACTAAAATACTCACACCTTCATCTGGGCGATGAAATTGTCGCACCGCCTCTTCGATGATTTCTAATGTTGCCGCCGTTGAGCGAAAATAAGGTTCATGACTTTGGGCTGATTCCCCGGAGGGCATACCTGCGGTAAGGGATTCATCTTGAATTAGGGGGGCGATAAAGGCGCGAATTCCAACTTCTCTGTAAGCACGAGTTGCAGTGGCGATCGTTTCCAATTCAAGTCCGGGAATTAACACCAGATGATCTACCACACTCGTCCCGCCAGAAAGTAGGGTTTCCACCGCCGTACCCAAAGCGCTGAGATAAACCTTTTCAGTGTCGAGGGGGGCAAAATCATAAAGTTCCGCTAGCCATAATTCTAAAGGGAAAACTGACATAATTCCGCGTTGCCACATTTCTGAAGAGTGGGTGTGGGCGTTGAAAAAGCCAGGTAGCAATAGCTTATTTTTGCCATCTATGGCAGTGCCGACAACATCTAGATTGGGTGCAATGGCAGCAATCGCACCATCCACAAGCTGTACATCTACTGTTGCATAATCATCACCGATAGCAATCATAACATTTTTGATGGTAAAAATTATCATATTTAACCTTGATTAAGTAATCGTATTTTCAACTAAATTTCAAGTTACAAAATAGAAAATGGTCTTGGGTATTGTAATTTATGGATCTGCCTTTTCGGACATTGGGAGTTGCACCAAATGCGTGGACAGTGAATAATGCGATCGCAGATATCACTCGTCTTCAAAAGACCCCACAACCCGTTATTTTATCAACAGAAACTAAAACCTTACGCCTAGACTTGGCAAAATCTGCTATCCTCGTCATTGATATGCAAAACGACTTCTGTCACCCCGATGGCTGGTTAGCGCATATCGGCGTGGACGTAACTCCGGCACATCAGCCTATTGAACCTTTGAACAACTTACTTCCAGAATTGCGTGAGGCTGGTGTTCCAGTCATTTGGCTAAATTGGGGGAATCGTCCCGACTTACTCAATATTAGTGCTGGTTTGCGTCATGTCTATAACCCAACAGGGGAGGGTGTGGGATTGGGCGATCCACTACCAAGCAATGATGCCAGAGTACTCATGGCAGGTAGTTGGGCGGCGGCAGTGGTAGACGAACTAGAACTGCTACCGGAAGATATTTGTGTGGACAAATACCGGATGAGTGGGTTTTGGGATACACCCTTAGATAGTATCCTGCGGAATTTGGGAACAACGACAATATTCTTTGCTGGTGTCAATGCTGACCAATGTGTACTGACAACTTTATGTGATGCCAACTTTTTAGGATATGACTGCGTGTTAGTTAAAGACTGCACTGCCACAACTTCTCCTGAATATTGTTGGCTAGCGACATTGTACAACGTCAAACAATGCTTTGGTTTTGTCACCGACTCCCAAGCGATTTTAACAGTGCTGCAAAAGAGACGCGATTAATTGCATCTAGACATATTATAACTAACAACTCAACATTCAAAACTCGTATCTCATAAATTTTCATAACCATCAGTAACTTCCGAGGAGATAAATAAATGTACGCTACTCGTTGTGTAATTCCGGTTATCAAATCTCCCAAAGATTACCAAGTATATCGCATCAGTCCCCACGACTCTAATCGGTTAGCGATTGTCTTCGATTCGACAAACGCTAATACTTCCTTGACTTGCTGCATAGAAATTTTTGATGTTGGTGGACAAACACCGCAAAATCGCCATCAGTGGGCGGTAGAAATGTTTTTTGTCCTCAAAGGGGAAGCGATCGCCATTTGTGACGGCAAGAGTGCCAGGATTAAAACTGGAGATAGTTTGTTGGTGCCTCCCACTGGTACTCATTTGATCAAAAATACAGGTTCTACACGTTTGTACACGCTAACTGTTATGGTGCCTAATGAAGATTTTTCTGAACTAATTCGCAGTGGAACTCCGGTGGAATTAGATGAAGAAGATATGGCAGTACTGGGAAGATTTGATACTTTGATGCCTTGCTAGAAATATTTTACACCACAGATGCTCTTACAGCAGTTTTTATTTATTTGAACCACATTTGTTGTAAGGGCACAGCATTGCTCATTCGCAACTCGCAATGCGATCGCATCTACCAAAAATCAGAAACCTACCCCGCTAAAGCTACACTTTGTCTACCATAAGAGTTTGCGGGGAGGGAATTAAGGGGGAACTAGTACATTAGTATTAGCGTCAGAGTAGAGGTAGCGAGTCATCGAGCGTCAAGGGTTTCCCGACTTGTACCAAGCCCAAACGACTGGAAGTTTACATCAAAGTCTTCCCCGGTTTTCTTTGCTTGCCTCAATAGATAATTTTCTTTAATTAAAGTATATTAAATATTACCCTAACGATCATTCTCAAAAATCTACGTTTGAGTGATAAAAAAGTTTTTACACACCTTAATTTATGATTATTTGCGGAATTACAGGCTTGGAAGTTGAAGAATATAGCTATTGATACCTAGAGTACTGGAAGTTAGGGTAACAACTAATGCATCGGAATTATTTACAAAAAATTAGCCGTAAGATAACTGAGAAGCTGGAATTATCTCTGTTTAAAAGTAACAGAGATGCAAAAATAGCTCCTGTATTTGACTCTCAAGTTGACTTTTTATTACAGCTACTCCAGGCTTCAGCAGACAGCGACGGTGATGCCAAAGTGATACACTCACTGCTGGAAGCAAACCAAGAGAAGCTAGACATGAACTTTGCCCAAGTGTTACGCAGTTGGACAACGGCAACTCTATTAGACTTAGATCCAGAATCAGCACAAAACACTGTTATAGATGTATTCAATTTTAGCTACCAATTGCAAGACTGTTCCTTAGGGAACCGGGCGGATAATCTGGAAATTGCGATTACAGGTTATGAAATTGCGCTGACTATTTTCACCCGCGATCGCTTTCCCGAAGAATGGGCAATAATGCAGCACAACCTGGGCAATGCCTACCTTGACTGCATCCAAAGGGAGAAGGTAGAAAATTTAGAACAAGCTATCTCTTGCTACCAACAAACTTTGCAAGTTTACACCCGCGATCGCTTTCCTGATGAATGGGCGACAACGCAAAACAACTTAGGCTTAACTTATTTTTACCGCATCCAAGGAGAGAAGGCAGAAAATTTAGAACAAGCTATCTCCTGTTACCAAAAAGCTTTGCAAGTTTACACCTGCGATCGCTTTCCTTATGAATGGGCGACAACCAAAAACAACTTGGGCTTAACTTACTTTTACCGCATCCAAGGAGAGAAGGCAGAAAATTTAGAACAAGCTATCTCCTGTTACCAAAAAGCTTTGCAAGAATACACCCGCGAGGCTTTTCCTCAAGATCATGCAGAAACTGCCTTCACTCAGGGTTTGGCTTACGTAGACGCCAAACGTTTTACAGATGCTTACGACATTTTTAAATCTGCCATTGACACTGTAGAATTCCTGCGGGATGAAATTGTCTCTGGCAATGAAATTAAAAAAGAATGGAATAAACTTTATCGCTGCATGGTAGAAGTTTGTGTGGAATTGCAATACTATGACCAAGTAGTTGAATATATCAAGCGTAGCAATATACCTAACTTAGTAGAACTGCCGATAATTCAAAGCTCACCAGAACTGTATCAGTTGCAAAACATTAACAAAGAAAAGCACTTTCTAGAAGCAGAAGTAAAATACAATTTAACTGAGATGTTGTACCAGTTTCAACAACCACCTCAGGATTTATTCTGATCGGATACAGCAACATTTTTAAGGATAGTCATCGGTCCTTGGGCTTTGATAATCTCCATTTGTGCGGCATTCTGCACTAGCAAAGTACCAGCGAATCCTAATGAATTCACAGAGATGGATTGGAAATGCTCTTGCGATCGCGGTACAATCAGCATCCATTCTCGTGTCATCAGCAGATTATAAGCGCTAGATTGCCTTGCATCCAAACTCAGAGCATCTAGCAAAGTGCGATAAACATCCAGTATTGCTTGGGCTGCTGTAAATGGCATCCAATGGGGATCTAAGGGTGCAAAAGCGTGTACAAAAGGAAGTTTTGGTAAAGTTGCAATCAAGTTTTGAGATTGTACTGATGTCAGCAGAGGTTCAATAGGTATCTGTAGATCTGAAGGTGTAAGTGGTAATGGAACTAATTGCAAGTGCTTGTGTCGCTGACTAGCACCTGCGGTTTTGCCACTATTATAGAAACCTAAACCATCAAAATCAGCTAGACAAGCCCACAGAGATGCAAAATCTTCGAGAGTGAGTAAACTTTCCTGTTCTTCAAAGGCGCGGGTGATGATTAACAGGTGATAATCAACAACATTGAATTTATTTAAGATGCATACATGGGTATCGGAGATATCCGCCACAAATAGATCCTTTTCGTAGGGCAAGAAAGGATTAAACTCTTCACCAGACGCGGTAGATTGTTTTTCTTGTTTCTCCTTAGCTGCTTTTTTGCGATTCAGGTTGGACAAAATCCGTACTAAAAAGCGCACGCCATCCTGCTCGACAAATTCAAATTCCGTTGGTATCGACAGCAGCGCCCCGCATTGCAGAGCATATTCAGTCCGTTCTTTAACACTTGTCCATAAAGTGCCAGACTTAAGTAATATTTTCCCCTGTGCCATTTTTAACCCGGTAGAAAGGCATAAGTGTCATTGGTGTCAACTTTAGAAAAAACCTGCTTTGTTTCGAGGTTTTGCCCTCATCCCCTGCTAAAATACCAAACTCTTTACAATAAAGCAATATCTCTGCAACAAAACTGCTATAAATAATATCTACATTAGTAATACATCTAACCATATTCTTCCAGACAGCAAATGCAAAACGAATCTCCCGACAGAGAACACCCATCAAATAGCATTTTACATAACACAACTAATACCAAATACTATAATAGAGTAGTCTGGAAAAAGGCTGCCGCCTCTCTATCGCTAGTGCTGCTGGGATCAGGGATGACATTGGCAGGCGGTTATATAGCTGGAAATCCTCAGCAGGTATCTGAAAGTGCGTCTAATTTGGCAGTGAGTCGAGTCAATGCTGCTCCGGCATTACCAGTCGCCACAGATTCTAACTTTGTTATACAAGTGGTGCAGAAGGTCGGCCCAGCAGTAGTACGGATTAACTCTTCCCGAACGGTAAGAAGTCAAATTCCAGATCAATTTAACGATCCATTTTTTCGCCGCTTTTTTGGTTCGCAAGTGCCACAATCACGAGAAAGGGTAGAACGCGGTACTGGTTCCGGTTTTATCATCAGTGCCGATGGTCGCATTCTCACTAACGCCCATGTAGTAGATGGGGCTGATACGGTGACAGTGACACTCAAAGATGGGCGTACCTTCCAAGGTAAGGTGCTAGGAAAAGATGAATTAACCGATGTCGCTGTTATCAAGATTCAGGCGGACAATTTACCTTCAGTAGTCTTGGGTAACTCAGATACACTGCAAGCAGGAGAATGGGCGATCGCGATCGGCAATCCCCTGGGATTAGATAATACAGTAACTACCGGAATCATCAGTGCCACCGGACGCAGTAGTAATCAAATCGGCGCTCCTGATAAGCGAGTAGAGTATATTCAAACCGACGCGGCGATTAATCCCGGTAACTCCGGCGGACCTCTGCTAAATTCCCGTGGCGAAGTGATTGCCATGAATACTGCCATTATCCAAGGCGCACAAGGATTAGGCTTTGCGATTCCTATCAACACAGCACAACGCATTTCCAGTCAACTGATAGCTACAGGCAAAGTACAACATCCTTATCTGGGAATTCAGATGGTAGGATTAACGCCTCAGCTAAAACAAAATATCAACTCAGATCCCAATAGCGGTTTGAGGGTGAATGAAGATAAAGGTGTATTGGTTGTGAAAGTTTTACCAAATTCACCTGCGTCTAAAGCAGGGATACGTGCTGGTGATGTTATCCAAAAAGTCGGTGGTCAATCAGTCACAGATGCCAGCAGCGTCCAAAAGGCAGTAGAAAATAGCCAAATCGGGAGCGATTTACGGATGGAATTAAGTCGAAATGGACAGAATCTTAACATAGCTGTGCAACCTGGGGCTTTCCCTATCCAAGTGCAATAAAAGTTTTGCTATCAAAGGTGAATCTTCTGGGATGGGTATTTTGCCCGTCCCTTTTTTTATGAAACTGCGCTAAATAGGCGAGGCGACTATTCAGTATCAGGAGCATCAACGTTGAAATCGTCGTGAAGGAGTTGCATATAAAATAAATAGGGTAAACCGAAAAAGTAGGTAGTCTAACTTTTTGTAAAACAGTAGCAATTGTTGCTGATGGAGTCAGGCGATCGCAGTAAAATTTTTGAATTAACTCTAATAAGAACCCCATAATTCCTAACTCTGACCAGATACTTGCATCTTGTTTGTTTAGGAAAGTTTTGTAGTAGCCGTTCTTTAAGCGATCGTATACTACTTGACCTCTAAACTTATGGCACTTCTCTTTAAGTCTCAGAATCTATAGTGAATATCTAGTTACTTTGACTAGACATTTTTTATATTTGAGAAGCAACAATGGCATCTAATCACTTATCTGAAGAAAATCATCCGTTTTTGTCTCTATTGATTTATTTGTATTATCTGCTAAGTCTTTCCTGGGCTTTCTATCCTACAGACTTTTTAAGTCTCCTTAGTAGTATTTATGAGCAAATTGTTGGGATATTGGCTCGTGGACGAGGCAGAGTGCCAGTAGTTTAAATAACGACCTGGACAACGTTGTAAAACTGATATTAAATTACATTCAAAAGACAAATGACGAACGTAAAAAACTTCCAAAAACTAGTAGAACTGGCAGATGAGTATGGGATTATTTGCCAGCCAACACAAGAAGAATGCTTGATTGGCTCTTTGCCTGGAGAGGATGATTTCTTATTAGCTTTTACTTGGTCTGGTACCCTTGAGGGAGAGCCGCCAGAACAGGAATTAATCGCAATTAGTGTACAGGACATGGTTAAAGAAGTTACCGTTGCAGCTTGGCAAATTCCTATTTATTTATTCGGAAACGTTTTAAGACAAGCACAGATGCTTGTGGCTGCCCACAAAGATTTTCTTAGCTAGCAGACAAGTTTTTGCTAAGAATTACTATCCCTTTCCATTGTGGCTACGCAATAAACTGGCACTCGTAGTCAGGACTTTAGTCCTAGTTTATAATGGGGACTTCAGTCCCCATTATAAACTAGGCAGTATATAACTAAACTCGTCAATTTTTACCACATTAAACGCTGTCGCTCAGAAAATTAAAGCTGTAGTTACCACAAATTAAGTTGTCGTTACCACGGATAAAGCTGTGGCTATAATCGTTCAAAGTGTTATAAGTAATTAGGACTTACGCACTATACAAATTAACCGTGATGTGGATTAACGAAAATAGGTCGTTTCAGGCTTTTATTAATTATCCTTATGATGCCTACGGCGGTAAACTACGTAAATAGACTACGCTGTAGGGGTTTAGCAATGCTAAACCCTTACGAAAGATGTGGCTTTCAACCATATCCATATTTGGTATTTCTTCTCAATGCGTAAGTCCTAGTAATGTTGAAGTTGTAGAAACCACAGCTTCAATATTACTTATGAATGCCTTATCTTTCACCGCAGGAGGATTTATTCTAAATTACTCCGATATGTCGTTACGCCGTTAACGTGAATTTTCCAAGGTTTGTAAAACCTTCCAAAGCCTCAGAAACAACCTCTGGCAAGAGGTTGAATGAGTTTGTTAAAAATATCGTCACAACCATATTGCACAGTCAAAAATGAAAAGGAGTCAGAAGTCAGAATCCAGGAGTCAGAATACCCCAGCAATCAAGTCAGGGGTTTCAAGCAAGGAATACTTTTCTTCTCCTCCACGACTGTTCGCGCAGCGTCTCGTAGAGAAGTCGGGGGCAAAAGATGCACGATTCAGACGCTCTCTTACGAGACGCTAAAAGCGTAGCTTGCTTCTCTGTAAGAGTACGAAGACTCGCTACCGCTCCGCTATCCACTTTTTCGTTCAGAATTCAATTCTGTTAGCGGATAGCTAAGGTTTAGCCCATTCTGGCTCCTGACTCCTGATATTCTTCTTCGGTAAAATTGTAGAAGTTGAACACAAGGCAAATGACTGACACACCCGAATATTTCCATTTCATTCTCATCTAGTCCGCCTCAGAATGAATTCTGAGTCTAATAGCGAAAGTCGTCTAAAGACGACTAATAAAAGGTTATAGTCCGTTTTAACGGACTTTAGCTATTAGCCCTGAACTTTAGTTCTGGGCGGTTTCTGTCTAGAACGAAATAGCCCTGGGGGTAATACTCTGCGGGAAGCCGCTTCTTTACGAGACGCTTTGCGAATGCGTCTACATGAATTGCTCCTACAGCGTGTAGTTTTGCGTAAGTCCTATCTTTGGATCTGATTTTTAACTGTCTGCTAGTGACATACTCCTACACTGACTGAGTACAGTACAGTGTAGGCTTCTCACCCAGTCCAGCTATTGCTTCGGAGGCGATGAGCTTTGTTTAGAGTCCACGAGATGCCCCTCCGCAGACTTTGTAGCTTGCTTCCCTGAAAG